>NZ_JBEYTZ010000001.1:0-50542 GCF_040643215.1 Streptomyces sp. NPDC047315
CATATCTGGCGTTGACTTTTGGCACGCTGTTGAGTTCTCAAGGAACGGACGCTTCCTTCGAGTCCCTTCCAGGACCCTCCGGGCTTTTCCCTTCGGTCTTGCGTTTCCGACTCTATCAGATCCTTTCGGGCCTGATTCCCGGTCGAAACTCGGGGTTTTTGTCTTCCCGGCCTCTCGGCCCTTCCGACGAGTGAGACTTTAGCGGATTCCCGGCCCCGACGCTAATCGGGCTGCGTTCTCTCGAACGCGGATTCCTCATTCCACAAAAGCGCACCGAAAAGCAGGCGACAGAGACCATCGCTCGTTCGTAGTGTGTCTTGCGGAATGGTCGTCCGGGGACCAACCTGGGTCGGCGCTCACGTCGGACAACTCGGAGAACCTTACGGAGCCGCCCGGTGGGCTGTCAAATCCGGGTCGTGGTCCGCTAGAGTCACCTCCCATGACAACGCGTACGTGCTTCCTTCAGTGGTGGGCCGCCTGACGGCGGCCGGCACAGACGCGTACACAACGGCCGCCGCCTCGGCGGCCGTTCTCGTTTCTCCCCCTCAGGGAGTGGAACCCGCCGGGTGCGGGGGCTCCACCGGGAGAAGAGGGAGAACGAGATGCCGAGGATCTTCAGCGGGGTCAAGCCCACGGGGCATCTGACGCTGGGCAACTACCTCGGGGCGATGCGCCGCTGGGTGGAGGTCGACCAGCACAGGGCGGACGCGCTGTTCAGCGTCGTGGACCTGCACGCGCTGACGATGGAGCACGACCCGGCCCGCGTGCGGCGGCTCAGCCTTCAGGCGGCGTCGCTGCTGCTGGCCGTGGGGCTGCAACCGGAGCGGTGCACGGTCTACGTCCAGAGCCACGTGGGTGAGCACACCCGGCTGTCGTACCTGCTGGAGTGCACGGCCACGGACGGCGAGCTGCGGCGGATGATCCAGTACAAGGAGAAGGGCGCGCAGGCGCGGGCGGCCGGGCAGAGCGTACGGCTGTCGCTGCTCACGTACCCCGTACTGATGGCGGCGGACATCCTGGCCTACGGGACGGACGAGGTGCCGGTCGGGGAGGACCAGACGCAGCACGTGGAGCTGACGCGGGACCTGGCGGTGCGGTTCAACCAGCGGTACGGGCACACCTTCACCGTGCCGAAGGCGACGCATCCGGGGGTTGCGGCGCGTGTGATGGACCTCCAGGACCCGACGTCGAAGATGGGGAAGTCCCATGAGTCGGGGGCGGGGATCGTCTATCTGCTGGACGACCCGGACCAGGTGCGGCGGAAGGTGATGCGGGCCCGGACGGACAGCGGGACGGAGGTCGCGTACGACCGGGAGGGCAGCCCGGGGGTGGCGAACCTGCTGGAGGTGCTGGCCGCCTGCACCGGTGGGGAGCCCGGGGAGCTGGCCGGGGCGTACGCGTCGTACGGAGCGCTGAAGCGGGACGTGGCCGACGCGGTGGTGGAGGTGCTGCGGCCGGTGCGGGAGCGGCACGCCGAGCTGGCGGCGGACGGTGCGTACGTCGACGAGGTGCTGCGCAAGGGGGCCGATCGGGCGCGGGAGCTGGCGCGGCCGAGGGTGGACGCCGCGTACGCCGCGATCGGTCTGCTGCCCGGGTAGGGGTGGGCCCCTGTGCGGTCTTCCCGTCCCGGGAGGGCCGCACGGGGGCACGCGGGGCGGTCAGCCGTTGCCGGAGGCGAGTTCGCGGCTGCGGTCGCGGGCGGCTTCGAGCGCGGCGATCAGGGCGGCGCGCACGCCGTGGTTCTCCAGTTCGCGGATGGCGCTGATGGTGGTGCCGGCCGGGGAGGTGACGGCTTCGCGGAGCTTGACGGGGTGTTCGCCGCTGTCGCGGAGCATCACGGCGGCGCCGATGGCGGCCTGCACGATGAGGTCGTGGGCCTGGGCGCGGGGCAGGCCGAGGAGGATGCCGGCGTCCGTCATGGCTTCGACGAGGAAGTAGAAGTACGCCGGACCGGAGCCGGAGAGGGCGGTGGCGGCGTCCTGCTGGGACTCGGGGACGCGGAGCGTCTTGCCGACGCTGCCGAAGATCTCTTCGGCGTGGGCGACGTGGGCGGCGGTGGCGTGGTTGCCGGCGGAGATGACGGACATGCCCTCGTCAACGAGGACGGGCGTGTTCGGCATGACGCGGACGACGGGGGTGCCGGCGGTGAGGCGTTCCTCGATGAAGCCGGTGGGGATGCCGGCCGCGGCGCTGATGACGAGGCGGTCGGCGGGCAGGTGCGGGGCTAGTTCGTCGAGGAGCTTGCCCATGTCCTGGGGCTTGACGGCCACGATGAGGGTGTCGGCGCGCTTGGCGGCTTCGGCGTTGGTGACCGGCTCGACGCCGTAGCGGGTGCGGAGCTCTTCGGCGCGGTCGCCGCGGCGGGTGGTGACCAGGAGGTCCGCGGGGCGCCAGCCGGCGCGGATCATGCCGCTGAGCAGGGCTTCGCCGATCTTGCCCGTGCCGAGCACTGCGACTGTCTGGGTCATGGCTCTGTTCACCTCGCCGCTGGGGGTGCTGGGAGTTGCTGCGGTCATCCTCCCATCGGTGGGGATCAGGCCGTGCGGCGGCGGAGGGTGGCGGCGCCGAGGGCGAGCACGAGCACCGCGCAGCCGGCGACGACCGCGGTGTCGCGGACGAAGTCGCCGGTGACGGCGGTGTGGCGCTGGACCTCCGCCATGGCGTCGACGGCGTACGACATCGGGAGTGCGTTGGAGACGGCTTCGAGCACGGGGTGCATCGCGGGGCGCGGTGCGAACAGGCCGCAGAGCAGGAGCTGGGGGAAGATCACCGCCGGCATGAACTGGACGGCCTGGAACTCCGAGGCGGCGAAGGCGGAGACGAAGAGTCCGAGTGCGGTGCCGAGGAGGGCGTCGAGGAGCGCGACGACCAGCAGCAGCCAGGGCGGGCCGACGACGTCGAGGCCGAGGACGAAGAGGGCGAGTCCGGTGGCGAGGAGTGACTGGAGGACGGCGACGAGTCCGAAGGCGAGGGCGTAGCCGGCGATGAGGTCGCCCTTGGCGAGGGGGAGTGCGAGGAGTCGTTCGAGGGTTCCCGATGTGCGTTCGCGCAGGGTGGCGACGGACGTCACCAAGAACATGGTGATCAGGGGGAAGACGCCGAGCAGGGACGCGCCGACGGAGTCGAAGGTCTCGGGGCTGCCGTCGAAGACGTACGCCAGGAGCAGGAGCATCGCGCAGGGGACGAGCAGCATCAGGGCGACGGACCGGCGGTCGTGGCGGAGTTGGCGCAGGACGCGGGCGGCGGTGGCGAGGGTGCGGGCGCGGCTCATCGGGCCGTCTCCTCTTGTTGGTGCTCGGGTTGTTGGTGCTCGGGCGAGGTGGTGTCGGTGGCGTTGGCGGCGTCGACGAGGTGGAGGAAGGCGGATTCGACGGAGTCGGTGCCGGTGCGGTGGCGCAGGTCGGCGGGGGTGTCCTCGGCGAGGATCGCGCCGTCGCGCATGAGGAGGAGGCGGTGGCAGCGCTCTGCTTCGTCCATGACGTGGGAGGAGACGAGGAGCGTGGTGCCGTGTTCGTCGACGAGGCGGTGGAAGAGGTCCCACAGGTCACGGCGGAGGACGGGGTCGAGTCCGACGGTGGGTTCGTCGAGTACGAGGAGTTCGGGGGTGCCGAGGAGGGCGACGGCCAGGGAGACGCGTCCTTTCTGTCCGCCGGAGAGGCGGCCGGCGAGGGAGTCGGCGTGCGCGGTGAGGGCGACGTCGGCGATGGCGCGGGTGACGTGTGCGCGGCGTTCGGCGCGGCGGTGTCGGCCGGGGTGGAGGACGGCGGCGAAGTACTCCAGGTTCTGGCGGACGGTGAGGTCTTCGTAGACGGAGGGCGCTTGGGTGACGTACCCGATGCGGGAGCGCAGTGCGGGGGCGCCGGCGGGGCGGCCGAGTATCCGCAGTTCGCCGCTGACCCGGGCCTGGGTGCCGACGACGGTGCGCATGAGGGTGGTCTTGCCGCAGCCGGAGGGGCCGAGGAGGCCGGTGATGCGGCCGGTGGGGACGGTGAAGTCGAGGGAGCGCAGGACGGTGCGGGGGCGGCGATCGCCGCGGGTTCCGCGGGTGACGGTGAGGTCGCGGGCGAGGAGGGCGATGTGGGTCGGTGCGGGTGGGGATGCGGGTGCGGTGGTGCTGCGCGGTGCGTGCGGCGGGGCGCTCCGGGACGCCCCGGACCCCCCGAAGAAATTCATCATGTGATGAATAATCCTCGCGGGGGTGCGGGGCGTCAAGGCCGGGCGGTCTGCGGGCCGCCGGGGCCGCCTGCGGGCGCGGTCCCGGCGGCCCGCCCTCGGGCGCGGTAGCGCCGTGGCGCCGTGGCACTTGTGCGGTCATGCCCCCTGCGGCCTGGCGGTGGGCTTGTCGCGCAGTTCCCCGCACCCCTGCCCCAGAGGGCGTGGGGATCACCAGCGCCCGCTAAACACCTCCACCCCCAGCCCGCAGACAAACGAAAGGGGAAGCGAATCAGGGGCGCGGGGAACTGCGCGAGCAACCCACCGCCGGGCCGCAGGGGGCATGACTCCCGAAGGGAAACGACGATGGGGTTCGGGAGTTGAGGCCCCCCAGGCCCTCCGGGGGCCAGGGGGTGGACTGCGCGGGCAATCCACCACCGGGACGCGCAGGGGAGGCGTGGCTATGTCCGGGGCCTAGGTCGTGTCTGACAAATAGCGTCGTCCGCCCCTGAGGGCGGGGGCCGCGGCATCCGGTGCGTGCAATCGCAAGGCGGAGGGTCTTCCTCGTACTGGACGTACCAGGAAGATCCCGACAACGCAGCGAGTGTGCGTGCCGGGTGCCGCGACCCAGACGGGATTCGTCAGACACGGCCTAGCCCAGAAGGCGGGCTGCCAGGGCGGGGCGGCGGCGGGCCAGGTGGAGGGTGTGGACCGTGGAGCGGACGATCTGCTCCTTGACGCCCGCGGCGACCCGGCCCGTCAGGATCCGGTCGCGCGGCGAGTCGTCGGGACGTACGGACTGCACCAGCGCGTCCCGGCGCCCCAGACTGACGCACTGGAGCAGATAGCGGAACTTCAGCGGCTGCGGCTCACGACCGCGCTGCTCGGCGATGATCACCGAGGCCGCGTGGTTACCGGTGGGCAGCGCAGTGGCGCAGCCCATCCGCAGGGCGCCGGCGCGCGGCGAGTGCGCGGCGGCGGTGTCCCCCACCGCCAGGATCTCCGGGTGGGAGACGGAGCGCAGGGCGGCGTCCACGGCGACCCGGCCCGAAGCGGGCGCGATCTCCAGGCCCGCGGTGGCGGCCAGGGCGACGTTGGGGACCATCGAGCCGGCCCAGACGACGGCGTCGGCGTCGACGGCGTCCGCGTCGGGGACGGCGGCGCCCTCCTCGATGCGGACGCCGCGTGCCGTCAGCGTCTTGCGGACGTGCGCACGGCCCCGGTCGCAGTGGCCGGCGGCGATGTTGCCCGCGGTCAACAGGCGCACCGACCAGTCGGGGTAGGTCTCGGCCAGCTCGGCGGCCATTTCGATGCCGGTGAGGCCGCCGCCGACCACGGCGAGCGAACCGGGTGCGCGCCGCATCCGCCGGCGCAGCGCATCGGCGGTCTCGGCCGTGTGGACACGCCCGTCGGACTCGGCGCCGGTGCGGCTGCCGAGCGCGTACACCAGCCGGTCGTACGGGAGCGTCCCGCCGCCGTCGGTGGTGACCGTGCGGGCGGCCGGGTCGATCGCGGTGGCGCGCCGGGCCACGTGGCGTACGCCGGTGCCGCGCAGGAGCTGCGCCAGGGGGTGGCTGACGTCCGCGCGGGCCGCGGCCAGCTCGTGCAGCCGGACGCGTTCGGTGAAGCGGTCGCTGGGGTCGACGAGGGTCACCCGGGCGTGCGGGGCGAGGCGGAGGGCGGCGAGCAGCCCGGCGTACCCCGCGCCCACGACGATGACCCGGAGCGCGTTCTCGTCGTCGGCGGTGGTCTTGCGTGTGGTCGTCATGCCCGGGAGACGACGCGGGCCGGGAAAGTGTGACGGCCGGCCCGCGCCTGAGGCGTACGGGCCTCAGGGGCCCAGGGCCTCGAAGTCGAGGTGGCCGAGCTTGTCCGGGTTCAGTACGACGTCGATGCGGACGATGCGGCCGTCGTGGACGGTGAAGCCGTACACCGCCTCCCAGCCCTCCTCCGGGTCGCCGAGCACGAGCCCGGGCGAGCCGTTCACGTCGTACGGGGCGAGCCAGGTACGGCCGGGGACGAAGGAGCGCATCAGACGGTCGATGAAACGGGCGACCTCGGTACGGCCCACGATCGGGACCCGGGCCGCGAACACCTTCCCGCCGCCGTCCGAGCGCCACACGACCTCCGGGTCGAGGAGCTCCAGCAGCCCGTCCAGGTCGCCGCCGGTGACCGCGGTGAGGAACGCGTCGACCGTACGGCGGTGCTCGACGTGGTCGACCGTGTGGCGGGGCGCCTCGTCCCGCACCCGGCGGCGGGCGCGGGAGGCGAGTTGGCGCACGGACCCCGACGTGCGTCCGACGACGTCCGCGATCTCCTGGAAGGGCACTGCGAAGACGTCGTGCAGGATGAACGCGGTGCGCTCGGCCGGGGTAAGCCGCTCCAGGACGGTCAGCAGGGCGATGCCCACGGACTCGTCGAGCGTGACCCGGTCCTCGGGGCCGCAGTCGGTGACCACGGGCTCCGGCAGCCAGGGCCCGACGTACGACTCGCGCCGGGCGCGGGCGGAGGTGAGCTGGTCGTAGCAGATGCGGCTGACCACGGTCGTCAGATACGCGCCGGGGTCGTCGACCTCGTCGTCCGGCAGCCGCTGCCAGCGCAGCCAGGCGTCCTGGACGGCGTCGTCCGCGTCGGCCACGGAGCCGGTGATCCGGTACGCGATGCCCCACAGGCGGCTGCGCTGCTGTTCGAAGAGGATCAGCTCGGCCATGGTCGTTCCTCCGTGCACGGTGTCCGGTGGTCGGCGGCCGGTGCTCCGACCGCCGTCGTCACCGAGTGGACGAACCGGTGGCGGCGATTGTGACAGTCAGCTCGATCGCGTACTCCTCGCGGACCAGCCCGTCCGGGAAGACCTTCAGCAGCGCGGCCCGCTCCTGCGCGAGGACGTCCTCCGCCGCCGCGCCGAGGGTGAGGAGGAGGGAGTGGCTGGCGAGGTTGTCGAGGTGGGTCGCGAGCGGCACGGCGCGGGACCAGCGGACCGTGCGCTCCATCGGGCGCAACGGCGCGGGGAGGTCGCGGGCGGGGCCCGGGGCGCCGTGGCTCCAGGCCGGCATGGCGCGGCGCAGCCGCTCGTGCTGGGCCGCGACCCAGGGGGCGGTGGTGTCGGCGACGTTCCACCACAGGGCGAGCGCACCGCCGGGGCGCAGCACGCGCAGCGCCTCGGGGACGGAGCGGCGGGGGTCCGTCCAGTGCCACGCCTGGGCGTACGTGATGAGGTCGGCGCAGCCGTCGACGAGCGGGAGGGCGTCGCCCACGGCGCGCACCAGCGGGACGTCGGGGAGCGTGCGGCGGAATTCGTACGCCATGCCGGCGCCGGGCTCCACGGCGGTGACGCGGGCGCCGCGCTCGTGCAGCAGTCTGCTCGCTATGCCGGTGCCCGCGCCGACGTCGACGACGTGCGAGCCGCGCAGGGGGCGGCCGGTCAGCTCCTCGACCACGTCGAAGAGGGCGGGCGGGTAGCCGGGGCGGGCGGCGGCGTACCGGGCGGCGACGGTGTCGAAGGAGCGGGCGCGGTCGTACTGGGTGTGGACGGGCGTGGAGGCGTGGTTGCTCATGGTGGGGATCCTGGCCGCGGGAGGGGCGTTTCACGCCTGGGGCGGGTGATCGGGGCCCGAGCCGACGGGCCGCCTTGCGAAGCCTTTGGCGCGGCGGTTGGCGCTGCGCGCGGCTTGCGCTGCGGTTGGCTCGGCTTGCGCTCCGGCTAGCGCCGCTCGCGTGCGGCTAGGTCGTGTCCGCGGAGTCCCGCGAGGCCCGTGCGGCAGTGCCGGGCCTTGGCGGGCGCGTTGGCGCCGTGGTGCGCGTGCGGTCATGGCGTCTGCGACCCGCGCTCCCCCGGGAAACGGCGGCTACGTCCAAAGGCCCAGGAACGCGCGCGGGACCTCGCGGACACGACCTCGGGTCCGTCTTACGGATCAGGCTGGATCAGGGGGGCAATGCGGTGGAGGTACCTCCGTGCCCGCAGGGCGCAGGGGGCCATGGGCGACCGACGACAACGCGGAGTGGGGGCACCTCCCGGGCAGAAGGCCCAGGGGGAACGGCGCCAGGGACACATCCGTAAGGCAGGCCCTAGCGCTGCTTGCGCTTCGGCTTGCGCTGGCTTCCGCGGTCGCCGGCGCGGGCCGCGGGGTTGCCCGTGCGGGAGCGGCGGCGCTTGTCGTATTGGACGCGGGCCGTCTCGTACTCCTCACGGTGCAGCTTCTCCCCCGGCGCCTCCTTCAGCGTGCGGAAGAACCACGCGAGGAGGACGCCGATGAAGCCGATGGTGTTCAGGGAGCGCAGGGCGTCCGGGGTCGCGGCGCCCGTCGGGCGGCGGGTGAAGCCCTCCCAGGTCTTGCGGAAGGCGATCGCGCTGCACACCGCGAACATCACGACGACCAGGGCGTTCAGGAAGCCGCCGACCTCGGCGATCGCCAGGCCCTCGTAGCCCAGGCGCAGCGCGAAGGCGCCGACGACCGCCGCGGCGAGCGCGCCGGCGGCGACGCCCGCGCGACGCAGGCCGTAGCCCTGGTCGTGGTCGACCCAGGTCGTGCCGAAGAAGCGGATGGGTTCGGGCTGCGGGCCGGCGGCCGTGCCGCCGTCGCCGCCTACTCCCGCTCCCGTGCCCATGCTCGCGCTGGTGCCGTCGCCCGTCTGCTGCTGCTCGCTCACGGTCTCGATTATCCCCACAGGCGGGGCGGGCCCGGTCGGAGGTGGCGCGTCGTGGGCGTCAGCAGCGGATGGCCACGTAGCCGTCGCTGCCGGTCCGTACGTAGGCGTCCGAGACGAACTCGCCGTTGCCGATGTTGTCCCAGATCCGGGAGGTGCCGTACGGGCCCTTCACGGCCTGCCCCGGCTTCTGGCAGAAGATCCGCACGCTGGCGCCCACCGGCAGGGTGCGGACGTGGTCGTACTGGGTGCCGGGGCCCGAGCGGACCTTCAGCGCGACGCCCGGGGCGACCGGGTAGCGCTTCGCGGCGGCGGCGACGGCGTCGGCCGTCAGGGTCTGCGGACCGGTGGATTCGTCGGCTTCGGGCCGCACTTCGTCAAATGCCATGGAAATCCCCCCGTTGGTGGAAGTGCGTGGGTCACGGTACGCGGCTCGCCCGGCCGCGGCCACACCCGACTCGCACTGACCATCGACTAGGCTCCGTGGGATCGCGCAGGCGCACGAGCGAGGTGGGGGTGGGAGATGCCACCGCTGCGTAGCGCCGGGGGTTTCCCGGGAGGCAGTCAACCGGAACCGGAATCGGGGCCCGCGTACGCCGGTCAGTACCACCTCGAATCCTGGCTCGGGACCGGCGGGATGGGCGTGGTGCACCTGGCCACCTCCGCGTCGGGGCTACGGCTCGCGGTGAAGGTGATTCACGCCGAGCACGCCACGGACTCCGAGTTCAGAGCGCGTTTCCGACAGGAAGTCGCAGCGGCGCGGCGGGTCAGCGGAGCCTTCACCGCGCCCGTCGTGGACGCCGACCCCGATGCCCGACGGCCGTGGATGGCGACGCTGTTCATCGATGGCCCCACCCTCGCGGACCGGGTGAAGCGGAACGGTCCGTTGGACGTCGACGAGGTACGCAGGGCGGGCGCCGGGCTCGCCGAGGCGCTGCGGGACATCCATCGCGCCGGCGTGGTCCACCGCGATCTGAAGCCGAGCAACGTGCTGTTGGCCGCCGACGGCCCGAAGGTCATCGACTTCGGCATCTCCCGGCCCGTGGACAGCGATCTGCGCACGGAGACGGGGAAGCTGATCGGCACGCCGCCCTTCATGGCGCCCGAGCAGTTCCAGCGGCCGAGGGAGGTCGGGCCCGAGGCGGACGTGTTCGCGATGGGCTCGGTGCTGGTGCACGCGCTGACGGGGCGGGGGCCCTTCGACTCGGACAGCCCGTACGTCGTGGCGTACCAAGTGGTCCACGACGAGCCCGATCTGACGGGGGTTCCGCCCGCTCTCGTGCCGCTGATAAGCCGCTGCCTGGCGAAGGACCCGGTGCGGCGGCCGACGCCGAACGAGGTGATGGCGGAGCTGCGGGAGGCGGCGTCGCCGTCGGCGGCGTACGACACCCAGGCGTACGTGCCGCTGCCGCGCACGCCGGACCCGCGGGAGCGGGCGCCAGAGGTGCCAGAGGTGCCAGAGGTGCCAGAGGTGCCGGAGGCGTCGGTCGTACCGGCCCCACCGGCACCGTCGGCGCCTTCCGGCCGGCGGCGGTGGGTGGCTCTCGGGCTGGCCGCGGCCGTGGTGGCCGCGGTGGTGACCGGCGTCGTCACGCGAGGCGGGGGCGACGAGGGCGGGTCGGGGGCCGCGGCGCAGGGCACGCAGGGCGCCGGTTCGGGCACGGAGGCGCCATCGGCGTGGGACGTACGACTCGGCGACGGGCGCGGCGAGGAGCGCACGCCGGCGTGCACGTACGCGTCGAAGGGCGCCGCGCTGTACTGCGCCGCGCCGGGGGTCGCGGCGGCGCGGCTCGATCCGGCGACGGGGCGGACGACGTGGTCGCGGGACGCCGGCTCCGGGCCGACGTCGGTCGGGCCGCGGGCGCCGGTCGTCGCGGGCGGCCTGGTGCACGTGCGGTCGCCCGGCGGGCAGCGGACAGAAGCACTCGATCCGGCGAACGGGCAGGTGCGGTGGTCGGCGCCGACCACCGCGTACTCCTCCGTGCGGCACGTCGGCGACGTGGTGCTGCTGGGCAGGGCCGACGGCCGGATACGGGCGCTGGACGCGCGGACCGGCCGGGAGCTGTGGCAGGGCCGGCACGGCGGCGCGGGCGCGGGCACGGAGTGGGTGGGCGGCGGCGATCTCGGTTACGCCGTGACGGCGACGGCCGACGGGTCCGCGTCCACCGTCACCGCGGTCGACCTCGCGACGGGCGCGGCGCGCTGGGAGAAGCAGGTCGCGGGGGCGCTGCGGCCGGCGGGGGTCTCCGGCGGCGTCCTGTACCTGCACGCGGTGGACGAGGCCGGGGACACGAAGGAGGTCGTACGGCTCACCGGCCCCACTGCGCCGGCCGCGCGCACCCGCCTACCGGCGCCCGTCCCCCAGGCCCAGGCCGCGGTCGTCGGTGACGTGGTGTACCTGAGCGGTGCGGGCGGCTCGCTGCTCGCGGTGCGGGGCGCGAAGCAGTTGTGGCGGATGGAGACCGGCGCGACGCAGTTGTCCCGCCCGACGGCGGATGCGCGGGCGGTGTACGTGAGCGCGGGGGACGGGAGGCTGTTGGCGGTGGACGCGGCGAAGGGGTCGTACACCGGGCAGACCGATCCCCGCATGGACGGGGGCGAGAACACGTACACGTCCTACCTGCCGGCGCCGGTGCTGGCCGGCACCGGCGTCGTCTCCGGCGCGCCGAGCGGCGTGGTCCTCCGCGTCCCCGCGACCGCCCCCGCCACCT
This sequence comes from Streptomyces sp. NPDC047315, assembly GCF_040643215.1. Classification (NCBI taxonomy): domain Bacteria; kingdom Bacillati; phylum Actinomycetota; class Actinomycetes; order Kitasatosporales; family Streptomycetaceae; genus Streptomyces; species Streptomyces sp. NPDC047315. The sequence goes on from NZ_JBEYTZ010000001.1 coordinate 11,508, forward strand.
GGTAGCCCCCGGTCCGGGCCGCAGGCCCGGACCCACGGGCGCGAAGCGTCCCGGTTCCCGCCCGAAGGGCGGGGCGCTGGGGGCGCTGGGGGTCCCCCACGCCCCCAGGGCGTAGGGGGCGGAACTGCGCGACCAGCCGTCTACGGTCTGTGGACATCAACGCTCCCGCAGGGAAACGGCCGTGATGTCCAAGGACAGGAAGCCAGCCGTAGGAACTGCGCCCTCACGGACTCGCCGTAGCCCTGCGGGCACGTTCGTCTCTGCGGGACAACTGTGTCTGAGCGCGCAGTTCCCCGCGCCCCTGATTCGCTTCGCCCGTCATTCGTCAGCGGGCTGGGGTAGGCGTTGTAGGGGCGTGGGGTCCCCCAGCGCCCCAACCACCACGCCCTCCGGGCGGGAAACTCAGGGGCGCTTCGCGCCCCGGCAAGAGGACACCCACGCCCGAAGGGCGTGGGTGTCCGGCGCGTCACAGCAGGCGGGTCACGGCAGGCGGGTCACGTCGCGGACTGCGCCGCGGTCCGCGCTCGTGGCCATCGCCGCGTACGCCCGGAGCGCCGCGGAGACCTTGCGCTCGCGGCCCTTGGGCGCGTACACGCCGCCCAGCGCCTCGCGGCGCGCCGCGAGTTCGTCGTCGGGGACGAGGAGGTCGATCGTGCGGTTGGGGATGTCGATGCGGATGCGGTCGCCGTCCTCGACGAGCGCGATCGTGCCGCCGGACGCCGCCTCGGGGGAGGCGTGGCCGATGGACAGCCCGGACGTGCCACCGGAGAAGCGGCCGTCGGTGACCAGGGCGCACGCCTTGCCGAGGCCGCGGCCCTTGAGGAAGGACGTGGGGTAGAGCATCTCCTGCATGCCGGGGCCGCCGCGGGGGCCCTCGTAGCGGATGACGACGACGTCGCCTTCCTTGATCTGCTTGGTGAGGATCTTGTCGACGGCGGCTTCCTGGGAGTCGCAGACGACGGCGGGGCCTTCGAAGGTCCAGATCGACTCGTCGACGCCCGCGGTCTTCACGACGCAGCCGTCGACGGCGAGGTTGCCCTTGAGGACGGCGAGGCCACCGTCCTTGCTGTAGGCGTGCGCGGCGTCGCGGATGCAGCCGTCGGCCGCGTCGGTGTCGAGGGTCTCCCACCGCTCGGACTGGGAGAAGGCTTCGGCGGAGCGGACGCAGCCGGGGGCCGCGTGCCACAGCTCGACCGCTTCGGGCGACGGGGAGCCGCCGCGGACGTCCCAGGTGTCCAGCCACTGCTTGATGGACGGGGCGTGGACGGCGTGGACGTCCTCGTTCAGCATGCCGGCGCGGTACAGCTCGCCGAGGATCGCGGGGATGCCGCCGGCGCGGTGGACGTCCTCCATGTAGTACGTGCCCTGGGGGGCGACGTTGGGGGCGACCTTCGCGAGGCAGGGGACGCGGCGCGAGACGGCGTCGATGTCGGCGAGGTCGTAGTCCAGCTCGGCTTCCTGCGCGGCGGCCAGCAGATGGAGGATCGTGTTGGTGGAGCCGCCCATGGCGATGTCGAGGGCCATCGCGTTCTCGAACGCGCCGCGGGTGGCGATGGAGCGCGGCAGGACGCTCTCGTCGTCGTCCTCGTAGTACCGCTTGGTGATCTCGACGACCGTGCGGCCCGCGTCTTCGTACAGGGCGCGGCGCGCGGTGTGGGTGGCGAGGACGGTGCCGTTGCCCGGCAGGGAGAGGCCCATGGCCTCGGTCAGGCAGTTCATGGAGTTGGCCGTGAACATGCCGGAACAGGAGCCGCAGGTCGGGCAGGCGTTCTCCTCGATGCGCAGCATGTCCTCGTTGGAGACGGCCTCGTCGACGGCGTCGACGATCACGTTCACCAGGTCGAGCTTGCGGACGGTGCCGTTGACGAGGGTGGCGCGGCCGGCCTCCATGGGGCCGCCGGAGACGAAGACCGTGGGGATGTTCAGCCGCAGCGCGGCGTTCAGCATGCCCGGGGTGATCTTGTCGCAGTTGGAGATGCAGATCAGGGCGTCGGCGCAGTGCGCCTCGACCATGTACTCCACGCTGTCGGCGATCAGGTCGCGGGACGGCAGGGAGTACAGCATGCCGCCGTGGCCCATCGCGATGCCGTCGTCGACGGCGATCGTGTTGAACTCGCGGGGGATGGCGCCCGCCGCCTTGATCGCCTCGCTGACGATCCGGCCGACCGGCTGGAGGTGGGTGTGCCCGGGCACGAACTCGGTGAAGGAGTTCGCCACGGCGATGATGGGCTTGCCGATGTCCGCGCTGGCTACGCCCGAGGCGCGCATCAGGGCGCGGGCGCCCGCCATGTTGCGGCCGTGGGTGACAGTGCGGGACCTCAGCTCGGGCATCGTCGCTCGCTCCTCGGTAGGTAGGTCAGTACGTGAAAGCCTACGCCGCCGCTCCAAGATCTGGACGCGCCGTCCGGGATGCGGGACCGGACGACCTGCGCCGGGGCGGCGCACGTCCTACGCCGGGGGCGGGGCCGCGGTGAAGTAGTTCTGCAGGGTGGGGGCGACCAGCCGCACGATCTCCTGCGGATCGGCGCTCGCCAGCGGCTCCACCTCGATCACGTAGCGCAGCACGGCGATGCCGATCATCTGGGCCGCCGCGAGCTCGGCCCGTAGCCGGGGGTCCGGTACGTCGAGCTCCGCGGCGAGCCGTTCCAGCAGCCGGCGCAGGACGAAGCCGCGCAGTACGGCCGCCGCCGCTTCGTTGGTGAGCGCGGAGCGGACGATCGCCAGCAGCGGGGTGCGGGAGACGGGGTCCTCCCACACGCCGATGAAGTGGGCGGCCATCCGCTCGCCGATGCCGGCGAGGGCGTCGCCGCCGGCACCGGTCTCCTGGAGGATCGCGGTGAGGGCGAGCGCCGGCTCGAAGGAGACCTCGATCGCGGCGGCGAAGACGTCGTCCTTCGTACCGAAGTAGTGGTGGACGAGTGCGGCGTCCACGCAGGCGGCCCGGGCGATGCCGCGCATCGTCGTCTTGTCGTAGCCGCGCTCGGCGAACTCGGTGCGGGCGGCGTCCAGGATCCGGGCGCGGGTGTCGGGGCCCTGGGCGGCGGCCGTACGGGCGGGGCGTCCGCGGCGGCGGGGGGCGGTGCCGTCCGTCATGCGCCGCGCGCTCCGCGTGCCGCGTCCGCCTGCGCGGGCGGCGCGGGGTGTCCGGGGTGTCCGGGGTGCGCCGGTCCGGCGGCGGCAGCGGGCGAGGCGAGGTGCAGCCGGGTGAAGGCGAGGGCCTCGGCGAGGTCGGCCTCGCGCTCCGCGGTGGACATGGCGCGGCGGGTGTTCACCTCGATCACGACGTGGCCGTCGTAGCCACTGCGGGCGAGACGTTCCAGCAGCTCCGCGCAGGGCTGCTCGCCGCGCCCCGGGACCAGGTGCTCGTCCTTGGCGGACCCCTTGCCGTCGGCGAGGTGGACGTGGCCGAGCCGGTCGCCCATGCGGTCGACCATGGCGAGGGTGTCGGAGCGGGAGGTCGCGGTGTGGGAGAGGTCGATCGTGAAGTGGCGGTAGTCGTCCTTGGTGACGTCCCACTCGGGGGCGTACGCCAGCAGCTCCCGGTCGCGGTAGCGCCAGGGGTACATGTTCTCGACGGCGAACCGTACGTCCGTCTCGTCCGCCATCCGCCAGATGCCGCTGACGAAGTCCCGGGCGTACTGCCGCTGCCAGCGGAACGGCGGGTGCACCACGACCGCCGAGGCGCCCAGCTTCTCGGCGGCGGCCCGGGCGCGCTGGAGCTTGACCCAGGGGTCGGTGGACCAGACCCGCTGGGTGATCAGCAGGCAGGGCGCGTGGACGGCGTGCACCGGCACCTGGTGGTAGTCGGAGAGCCGGCGCAGCGCCTCGACGTCCTGGCTGACCGGGTCCGTCCAGACCATGACCTCGACGCCGTCGTAGCCGAGGCGTGCGGCGACCTCGAAGGCGGTCGCGGTGGACTCTGGGTAGACGGAGGCCGTGGACAGCAGGACCTTCGCCCGCGGGATGCGCACGGCGGCGGGCGCCGCTGTCGCGCCCGCGCCGGTGTCTGTTGCCGGTTCTGCCACGGGACACAGCGTACGGGCCGGGGCGGGGCTGCGGGCTGCCCGGGCCGGCCGGTGGAGGGGTCCCGGCGGACCGTTGCGGTGGTCGGGCGGCGACCGGGTTGCGAGCCCGGCCGCGGTCCGGTCGCGGACGTCCCGACCGACGGAACGGGCGGTTACGAGCCGACCAGCGGTCCCACCGCGGGCGCGGCCGGCAGGTGGTCCAGCCGCCGCAGGATGACGCCCTCGCGCAGCGCCCACGGGCAGATCTCCAGCTCCTGCGCGCCGAAGAGGTCCATCGCGGCCTCGGCGACGAGGGCGCCGGCGAGCAGCTGGCGGGCCCGGCCGGCGGAGACGCCGGGCAGTTCGGCGCGCTGCTCGGCGGTCATCGCGGCGAGCTTGGGCACCCAGTCCTGGAGCGCCTTGCGGCTGAGCTCCCGCTGGAGGTACAGCCCGTCGGACTCCCGGGCCGCCCCGGCGATCCGGGCGAGCTGCTTGAAGGTCTTGGAGGTGGCCACGATGTGGTCGGGCGGGCCGAAGCGGCTGAATTCGCCGACCGTACGGGCGATCTCGGCCCGGACGTGGCGGCGCAGCGCCCGCACCGCCTCGGGGTCGGGCGGGTCCCCGGGGAGCATGCCGGCGGTGAGCCGGCCCGCGCCCAGCGGCAGGGAGACGGCCGCGTCGGGCTCCTCGTCGATGCCGTACGCGATCTCCAGGGAGCCGCCGCCGATGTCGAGGACCAGCAGCTTCCCGGCCGACCAGCCGAACCAGCGGCGGGCGGCGAGGAAGGTGAGCCGGGCCTCGTCCGCCCCGGTCAGGACCTCCAGGTCGACCCCGGTGTCCGTCTTGACGCGGCCGAGGACCAGATCGGCGTTGCTGGCTTCGCGCACGGCGGAGGTGGCGAACGACAGCACCTGCTCGCAGCCCTGGTCCTCCGCCGACTCCACGGCCCGGCCGATGGTGCCGATGAGTCGCTCGACGCCCGCGGGGCTGATGGCGCCGTCGGCGTCGAGGAGTTCGGCGAGGCGCAGTTCCGCCTTGTACGAGTGGGCGGGCAGGGGGCGGGCGCCGGGGTGCGCGTCCACCACCAGCAGGTGCACTGTGTTCGAACCGACGTCGAGGACTCCGAGTCTCATGAGTACGAACGCTACTGCGGTCGCGGACATACCCTTGACCTGTGCCAAAGACGAAAAAGGCGAAGCCGGGCAAAGCAGAGCGGTCGAAGCGGCCCGAGGCGGTGGCCCCGGCCGGACGCGACGAGGTGGGCCTGGACTTCCCGCGGGCGTGGGTGGAGTTCCCCGACCCCGCCGACGACGAGCAGGTCTTCCGCTGTGACCTGACCTGGCTGACTTCCCGGTGGACGTGCATCTTCGGGAGCGGCTGTCAGGGCATCGAGGCGGGCCGGGCGGACGACGGCTGCTGCACGCTCGGTGCGCACTTCTCGGACGACGAGGACGAGCAGCGGGTGGCGGGCCATGTGGCCAGGCTCACGCCCGAGGTGTGGCAGTTCCACGACGTGGGGACGCGCACGGGTTGGACCCAGGAAGCGGAGGACGGCGATCCCGGGGACCGTCAGACGCGCCGCTGGAAGGGCTCCTGCATCTTCCAGAACCGCCCCGGCTTCGCCGGCGGCGCGGGCTGCGCGCTGCACATCCTGGCCCTGAAGGAGGGGCGGGAGCCGCTGGAGACGAAACCGGACGTGTGCTGGCAGCTGCCGGTGCGGCGCTCGTACGACTGGATCGAGCGCCCGGACGACACCAAGGTGCTCCAGATCTCGATCGGCGAGTACGACCGGCGCGGCTGGGGTCCGGGCGGGCACGACCTGCACTGGTGGTGCACCTCGGCGACGTCGGCGCACGGCGCGGGCGAGCCGGTGTACGTCACCTACCGTCCGGAGCTGACGGAGCTGATGGGCAAGAAGGCGTACGAGGTCCTGGCGGCCCTGTGCGAGGCCCGCCTGTCGTCCCAGCTCCCGCTGCTGGCCCCGCACCCCGCGGACGCCAAGAAGCACTAGGTCGTGTCTGACAAATAGCGTCGTCCGCCCCTGAGGGCGGGGGCCGCGGCATCCGGTGCGTGCAATCGCAAGGCGGAGGGTCTTCCTCGTACTGGACGTACCAGGAAGATCCCGACAACGCAGCGAGTGTGCGTGCCGGGTGCCGCGACCCAGACGGGATTTGTCAGACACGGCCTAGGCCGCGCTCCCCTGGTGCCTCTGGACGTACCGCCATGACTCGGCGGGAGCGCTGGTCTCCACCGGCCGGTGGTGGGCTGTTCGCGCGGTTCCGCCCCCATGCCCTCTGGGCATGGGGGCGGAACTGTGCGACAAGCCACAGACGGGCCGCAGACGCCGTCACCGCACACGCCACACGGCGCCACCGCGCCACCGCGCCTCCCAAGGCAGCCGCGCTGACGCCGCGGGCGCGTCCTAAGGCGCGTCGGAAGGGGGTTCCGACGGGGACGGGGAGCCCTCCGTGGGGGACGGGGTCGGTGACGGGACCGTCGGTGAGGGCGTCGGGGACGGCGAGCTGGGCGTCGGGGACGGCGTGGTCGGCGGCGTCGGCGACGGCCGCGGCGTCACCGGCCTGGTCGGACGGTGCGTCGGCGGCTTCGGCGCACCCCGACCGTCGATGCGGACCACCGCCCCGGACGGCGCCACGGCCACCCTCGCACTCCACGCCCCGGCCGGCTCGCGGTCCGGGTCGACGGTGACGTACACGGCGGTGGACTCGCCGGGGTGCAGCACGCCCGAGGCGCTGCTGAGCCGGAGCCAGCCGGCGTCGGCCCGTACGGACCAGGTGACGGGGGCGCCGCCGGAGGCGGTGAGCGTGAGTCGCGTCGCGCCCTGGTGGGGCTCCGCGGTGAGGGTGAGGCGCCCGGGGCCGGAGGCGCCGGCGCCGGGGCTGAGGACTTCCACGGAGACGTCGGGCGCGGGGGTGCCGTCGGCGGAGCCGTGACCGTCGGCGGTGTCGGCGTTGCCCGCGTTCTCGTAGCGGTCGGCGGGTCCGGCGTCGGTGTTGCCGGTGCCTTCGTCGGTGGCGGTGACGGAGGGGCCGGCCTGGCGGGACTCGCCGGTGAGCGGTGCACCGCGGTACGCCGCCCAGAGCGCGAGTACAGGTGCGGCGACGACGGCAGCGACGACGGTGGTGGTCACGGCGCGGGCGCGCAGCCGGTCGCGGCGGGCGGCCTGGTCCTTGGGGTCGAGCGGGAAGCCGGTGGGACCGAAGCGGGGCGCGGCGGGGCGGGTGCGCGGGGCGTGCGCGGCGGCCAGGCGCAGCGCGGCGCGCGGGGCCGGGACCAGGGGCAGGGTGGCGGGGGTGGGGGTGGCGCCGGGCCAGGGGCCGTGGGCGCCGGCGCGTTCGGCGGCGCGGCGGCAGCGCGGGCAGTCGTCGACGTGGCGGACGAGTTCGGTGCGGAGCGCGGCGGAGAGCAGGACGCCGTGGTCGCCGGTGAGGTGGGCGACGGAGGGGCAGGCACCGGCCTCGACGACGGCGAGCGCGGCGCGGGTGCGTTCGACCTCGCAGGCGGCGGTGGCGAGGAGGTCGCGGGCGGCGGCGTCGGGCAGGCCGAGGACGGCGGCGACTTCCCGCGGGGCGAGCCCGTGGCGTACTGCCAGTTCCAGGGCTTCGCGCTGTTCGGGGGTGGTGCCGGCGGCTTCGGGCCAGGCGAGGAGCGCGAGTTGGGCGCGGCGGTGGGCGGCGGTGCCTTCGTCCACGTCGTACGCGGCGGACGCAGCGGACACGGCGGAGGCCGCAGGGGGCGCAGAAGGGGAGGGCGCGGGCGCGGGCTTGGCGGCCGTGTGACGGGCGGCCGGTCGGCCCGAGTGGCGGCCGGTGGGCCGACCGGCGTGCCGGCCGGCCGGCGCGCCCTGCCGTGAGCTGCGGCCTTCGGCCAGCCGGCGCAGGCACGTCCAGCGGGCGATGGCGTACAGCCAGGCCGTACGACGGGAGGCGTGCTCCGGCGCGCGGCTGCGCTGGCGGTCGGCGACGGCGAGGGCGTCGGCGAGCGCGGCGGTGGCGGCGTCGTGGTCGCACAGGACGGAGAGGCAGTACGTGAAGAGGCCGTCGAGCTGCGCCTCGTACCGCTCGAACCGCGCGCTCCGCTCGGCGCGCTCGGAGCCTTCGGCGCGCTCGCCGCCCTCGGTGCGGCCGTCGGTGCGCGCGGCGCGTTCGGTCCGCTCCGGGCGTCGGGGCGAGGGCCCCGACGCGGTCGGCTGGGCCGGCGTGGTGGCGCGCGGGGCGCTTCGGTGGTGCGGGCGGTGCGCGCCGGTTCCGTGGGGCGTACGGGTCGTCTGGTTCGGCCTGCTGCTCGTCACGCCGTGACCGTAGGCTCCGGTACTGACCCCGTTCTTACCGCTTGCCCTCTTTTAATCCTTACGGGTGAACAGTTCGCTCAAAGGGGGACAGCGATCGTCCATTCCGCCGCGCCCGCGCCACCCATGAGTGGCCCCAGAAGCCCACAGGCACCCACAGGTGAACACAAACACCAACAGAGGGCCACAGACGGGTACGGCGGGCTGGATTGTCAGTGCCGGCGGCTACGGTTTCCCCATGGCTGCCCGTACCAAATCCGCGAAGGACCGGCCCTCCTACCGCTGTACCGAATGCGGCTGGACGACGGTGAAGTGGCTCGGCCGCTGCCCCGAGTGCCAGGCGTGGGGCACGGTCGAGGAGTTCGGCGCGCCCGCCGTGCGGACCACCGCCGCGGGCCGGGTGTCCTCCCCCGCGCTCCCCATCGGCCAGGTCGACGGCCGGCAGGCCACCGCCCGGTCCACCGGCGTCGACGAGCTGGACCGGGTGCTGGGCGGCGGTCTCGTGCCGGGCGCGGTGGTGCTGCTCGCCGGCGAGCCCGGCGTCGGCAAGTCCACGCTCCTGTTGGACGTGGCGGCCAAGGCCGCCAGCGACGAGCACCGCACGCTGTACGTCACGGGCGAGGAGTCCGCGAGCCAGGTGCGGCTGCGGGCCGACCGCATCGGCGCCGTCCACGACCACCTCTATCTGGCCGCCGAGACCGATCTCTCGGCGGTCCTCGGCCATTTGGACGCGGTCAGGCCGTCCCTGTTGATCATGGACTCGGTGCAGACGGTCGCCTCGCCCGAGATCGACGGCGCGCCCGGCGGCATGGCCCAGGTGCGGGAGGTCGCGGGCGCCCTGATCCGGGCCTCCAAGGATCGCGGCATGTCCACCCTCCTGGTCGGGCACGTCACCAAGGACGGCGCGATCGCCGGCCCGCGGCTGCTGGAGCACCTGGTGGACGTGGTGCTGCACTTCGAGGGAGACCGGCACGCCCGGCTGCGGCTGGTCCGCGGCATCAAGAACCGCTACGGGGCGACGGACGAGGTCGGCTGCTTCGAGCTGCACGACGAGGGCATCACCGGCCTCGCCGACCCCTCCGGCCTCTTCCTGACCCGGCGTGACGAGCCGGTGCCCGGCACCTGTCTGACGGTCACCCTGGAGGGCCGCCGACCGCTGGTGGCCGAGGTGCAGGCGCTGACGGTGGACACCCAGATCCCCTCCCCCCGGCGCACCACCTCCGGCCTGGAGACCTCGCGGGTGTCGATGATGCTCGCCGTGCTGGAGCAGCGCGGGCGGATCAGCGCGCTCGGCAAGCGGGACATCTACAGCGCCACGGTGGGCGGCGTCCGGCTGTCCGAGCCGGCCGCGGACCTGGCGATCGCGCTGGCGCTGGCCTCGGCCGCCAGCGACACCCCGCTGCCGAAGAACCTGGTCGCGATCGGCGAGGTCGGCCTCGCGGGCGAGGTGCGCCGCGTCACCGGCGTCCAGCGGCGACTCGCCGAGGCCCACCGGCTGGGCTTCACCCACGCCCTGGTGCCGGGCGACCCGGGCAAGGTCCCCGCGGGCATGAAGGTGATCGAGGTCGCCGACATGGGGGACGCCTTGCGGGTGCTGCCGCGCGGGCGGCGGCGCAGCGCGCCGGCGGCGCCCGGCGGGGGCCCGGAGACGGCGCCGTGGAGCGCCCGCGAGGGCGCGTCCGACCGCGCCCGGCGCACGGCGGGCGAGGACGGCCCGCGGGCCGCGGAGCAGCGCCGGTAGACTTTGCCCCGGTCTCGCCCATCCGTACGAGCCGGAGGAGTGCAGTGGCAGCCAACGACCGGGCACCAGCACCCGGAAAGTCCGGCGCGGGCTCGGGCACCGAAGGACGGATCCGCACCGCGCTGAGCGCGGTCGCGCCCGGCACCGGGCTCCGCGACGGCCTGGAGCGCATCCTCCGGGGCAACACCGGCGGCCTGATCGTCCTCGGCATGGACAAGACGGTCGATTCGATGTGCACCGGCGGCTTCGTGCTGGACGTCGAGTTCACCGCGACGCGCCTGCGCGAGCTGTGCAAGCTGGACGGCGCGCTGATCCTCGACAAGGACATCACCAAGATCCTGCGGGCGGGCGTGCAGCTCGTCCCGGACGCCTCCATCCCGACGGAGGAGACCGGCACCCGGCACCGCACCGCGGACCGCGTCTCCAAGCAGTGCGGCTTCCCGGTCGTCTCGGTGTCGCAGTCGATGCGGCTGATCGCGCTGTACGTGGACGGGGAGCGCCGCGTCCTGGAGGAGTCGGCCGCGATCCTGTCCCGGGCGAACCAGGCGCTGGCCACCCTGGAGCGGTACAAGCTCCGCCTCGACGAGGTCGCCGGCACCCTCTCCGCGCTGGAGATCGAGGACCTGGTCACGGTCCGGGACGTCACGGCCGTCGCACAGCGCCTGGAGATGGTGCGCCGCATCGCCACGGAGATCGCCGAGTACGTGGTCGAGCTCGGCACCGACGGGCGGCTGCTCTCGCTCCAGCTGGACGAGCTGATCGCGGGCGTCGAGCCCGAGCGCGAGCTGGTCGCCCAGGACTACGTACCGGAGCCGACGTCTCCGAGGGCCGCGCCCGGCAAGGGCGCGCAGCGGTCGCGCACGGTCGACGACGCACTCTCCGAGCTGGACGCCCTCACCCACTCCGAGCTGCTGGAACTGTCCACCGTGGCACGCGCCTTGGGCTACAGCGGCTCCCCCGAGACGCTCGACTCGGCGGTCTCGCCGCGCGGTTACCGGCTGCTGGCGAAGGTGCCGCGGCTGCCGGGCGCGATCATCGAGCGCCTGGTGGACCACTTCGGCGGGCTGCAGAAGCTGCTCGCGGCGAGCGTCGACGACCTCCAGGCCGTCGACGGCGTCGGCGAGGCGCGGGCGCGCAGTGTCCGCGAGGGCCTGTCGCGCCTCGCGGAATCGTCCATCCTGGAACGCTACGTCTGACCCTGCCGGGCGGTTCCGCGACCTCTCCCCCCGAGCGCCTTCCTACGGTGCGGGTCGCCTTCGGCAGGCGCGATATCGCCGTGCGGCGAGCTGTACTACGGCGTCTGCGGCTCGTCCGTGGCTTGTCGCGCAGTTCCCCGCGCCCCTAAAACCCCGTCCGTCTGCGGACCGTGCCAGGTTTGCCCCGTCATTCGCCTGCAGGCTGGGGGCGGAGCTGTTTGGGGGGCGCTCGGGGTCCCCCCGTGCCCGCAGGGCACAGGGGGAGGAACTGCGCGACAAGCCCACCACCGGGCCGCAGAGACCAAGCATCCCGCAGGGAAACCGTCGCTGCGTCCGGAGGCGCGGGTACGAAGGGCCTAGTCCTTCGCGAGGACGAAGGACGCCGGGGGGACCGTCTCGCCGGGGAACTGCGCTTCGACCAGGTACGTACCCGCGGCGACCGGCGCCGCCGGCGGCGTTGCGCACTGCGGCGCGCTGCGCTTGCGCTCCCAGCTCACGGAGTGGGTCACCGTCGAGTTCGCCGGGACCTTCACCCACGCGGCGGCGCCGTCACGCGGGCAGTCCTTCGACGACCACACCGCGTCGTTCCCGTCGTCGGTGACCTTCAGCACCGCCGACGCACCGCCGAGGTCCACCTTGCAGGTGGTGGCGGACGAGTTGGTGACGCTCAGTCGGAACACCGGACGCTGCCCCGGGGCGTAGGAGTCCACGGAGGTGGCGAGGCCCAACTGCATCGAGCCGGAGGGGCAGTTGGGCAGCACCGATCCCACGGGCAGGCGCTCGGCCGCCACGCCGCCACCCGAACCCGCGCCGCCGCTACCGCTGCCGCTGGCACCGTCGGAGCCGGCGCCGCCGGTGTCCGTACCGCCCGGGTCCGTACCGGTGCCGCCGTCGCCGCCCGGGCTACCGCCGCCGCCCGTCCGCCCGGGCTCGTCGCGCCCGCCGGGCTGTTGGCTGATCGCCGGCCCCGACTGGCCGGGGCCCGGGGTGATGGACGGCGCGGGCGAGGAACTTCCGTTGGCGCTGTCGCTCTTGTCCCCGTCGCCCCCGCCGGAACTGATCGCCCAGATGACCAGCACGACGAGGACGGCCACGAGTGACAGCGCGACAGCCCTCCGACGCCAATAGATGGAGGAGGGGAGCGGCCCGATCGGATTGCGCAGAGTTCCCACGGATCAAACTCTACGAGAGGACGCGCCCAACTCCCGTCCCACCCGCCGCACTCGTCCGAAGTTCTACGGATCATCATCCCGGTTCGGCTGCCCGCACGGGTGCGTAACGGGTCACCCAGGGCCGGCCGACCCTCAGCCGACCCACGGTCAGCCCGCGGTCGTACGGGCGAGGGGCCCGGCCCCTTACTTTCGTCGGGGGCGGCTGCTGCCGATCGCCCCGAGTGGCGCGGAAGGCGCGCCGGTACGTTTTCGAGCATGGACAGTTCCCTGACCCGCGGTCTCTACCGCGACATCACCGACTTCGCCCACGACACCCCCTCCTGGGTGCAGCACCTCGCCGAGCTGTGGACCGAGGCGGGGCTGCTGCTGTTCGGTGTGCTCTTCCTCGTCGCCTGGTGGCGGGCGCGCGTGGCCGACGCCCGCGCCCTGGCGGTCGCCGTCCTGGCGCCGCTCGCGACAGCGTTCGGCTACGTCGTCAGCGAGTCCCTGAAGTCCCTGTTCGACGAGGAACGGCCCTGTCGCACGGTCACGGACGCGGCCCGGTCCCTGGTGGAGTGTCCGCCGACCGGCGACTGGTCCTTCCCCAGCAACCACGCCTCCATCGCGGGCGCCGCGGCGATCGCCCTCGTGCTGGCCTGGCGGCGGATCTGGCTGCTCACGGTGCCGATGGCGCTGCTGATGGCGTTCTCCCGGGTCTTCGTCGGGGTGCACTACCCGCACGACGTGATGGTGGGCCTGGTGCTGGGCTCGGTGGTCGCGGTCGCGTTCGTCGTCGCCCTGACGCGGCCGGCGACGGCGCTGCTGACGTCGATGCGGTCGAGCCGTACGGGCGTGGTGGTCTGGTTCGCCGGCCCGGGACCCGTCGCAACCCCCGATCACACCGGCCACGGAGACCACGGCGGCGCCGGCGGGCCCGGCCGCCACGCCCGCACCACGCCGACGCGCGACCGGTGAGCGGGCGGGAGGCACTCGTACCCCCGGGGGCGTCCCCGCCCCGTCAGGGCGACGCCGCCCCGGCGTCCGCACCCTGACGAGCGGCCCGGTCCGCGCCGGGCCAACACCCCGCCGGCGCGCGGCCGGCGGGGTGCCGCGGTCTCGCTCGCCGGTGGCCGAACGGGACGCAGCGGACCGCCGCCCGCCGTGCGCCAACCGGTCGCGGACCAAGTGGTCGTAGGCGCTGCGCCCAACGGCCGGAACCCTGTGCGCCGCTTAGCCGATGGGCCGGGGCGGCTGCGGCGGCGGCCCCCGCCGGCGTGCCAGGATCGAGGGGCCATGACTGACACCACGACTGCCCCCGCCCCCGCCGGCCGCGCCGGCGACATCTCCTCTTCCGACGCCGCGTCCCTCCACAGCCCCGTGATCGCCTGGTTCGACGAGCACGCCCGCGACCTGCCGTGGCGCCGCCCCGAGGCCGGCGCGTGGGGCGTGATGGTCAGCGAGTTCATGCTGCAGCAGACCCCCGTCAACCGGGTGCTCCCGGTGTACGAGCAGTGGCTCAAGCGCTGGCCCAGGCCCGCCGACCTGGCCGCCGAACCCGCGGGCGAGGCCGTGCGCGCCTGGGGCCGGCTCGGCTACCCGCGCCGCGCCCTGCGGCTGCACGGGGCCGCCCAGGCGATAGCGGAGCGGCACGGCGGCGACGTGCCGAAGGACCACGCGCAGCTGCTCGCGCTGCCCGGCATCGGCGAGTACACCGCGGCTGCGGTGGCCTCCTTCGCGTACGGACAGCGCCACGCGGTCCTCGACACCAACGTGCGCCGGGTGTTCGCCCGCGCCTCGACCGGGATCCAGTACCCGCCGACGGCGACCACCGCCGCCGAGCGGAAGCTGGCCCGTTCCCTGCTCCCGGACGACGACGAGACCGCGGCGAAGTGGGCCGCCGCGTCCATGGAGCTGGGCGCGCTGGTGTGCACCGCGCGCAACGAGGAGTGCGGACGCTGCCCGATCGCCGCCCAGTGCACCTGGCGGCTGGCCGGGAAGCCGGCGCACCAGGGCGCCGCGCGGCGCGGTCAGACGTACGCCGGGACGGACCGTCAGGTGCGCGGCAAGCTGCTGGCGGTGCTGCGGGCCTCCGAGGCGCCGGTGTCGCAGGCGGCCCTGGACGCGGTCTGGCACGAGCCGGTCCAGCGGGCCCGGGCACTCGACGGGCTGGTCGCGGACGGGCTGGTCGAGCCGCTGTACGACGGGTCGTACCGCCTCCCCGGCTGAGCAGGCCCCGCGGCCCCACGCCCTCACGGCCCCGCGCCGACGGGCTGTACGCCCTCCCTTGCCGATCCGTCCCGCTTTGCCCCACCGCCTCCGCCCCACGCCCTCCGCCCCCTGCGCCCGGAGGGCGTGGGGGGACCCCCTGTTACACAACCGATGGGTGGCCGTGCGTCCGCCGACGGCTGCGCAGCACAGCCCCGTGACAACCGCTCCGTAATTTCTGTGACGCAAGGACGAAGCAGGAGCTGACGACGGGAAGCGCGACGGGACACCGTCTCCATCGCGCCAGCGGACGGGCCTGACACGGGGCGGAGGCGGTTGGCATGGCGCAGGGCGAGGTGCTCGCGTTCGAGGACTACGTGCGCAGTCGGCAGGACGCGCTGCTGCGCAGCGCCCGCCGGCTGGTGCCCGACCCGGTCGACGCTCAGGACCTGCTCCAGACCGCTCTGGTGCGCACCTACGGCCGCTGGGACGGCATCGCCGACAAGTCGCTCGCCGACGCCTACCTGCGCCGCGTGATGATCAACACGCGGACGGAGTGGTGGCGCGCCCGCAAGCTCGACGAGGTCCCCACCGAGCAGCTGCCGGACGCGACCGTCGACGACGGCGCCGACCAGCGGGCGGACCGCGCCCTGTTGATGGACGTGCTCAAGGTGCTGGCCCCCAAGCAGCGCAGCGTCGTCGTGCTGCGGCACTGGGAGCAGATGAGCACCGAAGAGACGGCTGCCGCCCTGGGGATGTCGACCGGTACGGTGAAGAGCACCCTGCACCGGGCGCTGGCGCGGCTGCGCCAGGAGTTGGAGAGCCGGGCCGAGGAGTGCGCGGACCTGGGGATCCGGGACCGGGCGGGGCGGCGGGGACGACACATCGACGGGCAGCAGGACGGACGGGGGCAGGAGCGGTGCGCGGCCTGACGGGCGGACGCGACGGGTCCGGTAGGACGACGGCGAGCAGAGCGGCGATGGCCGGGCTCGCCGTCTTCGGCCTGCTCGCGGCCGGTTGCTCGGCGGGCGGCACCGGGTTGCAGGACGAGGGCTCGGCGTATCCGGACTCGGCGAAGGGCGGCACCACTCCGTCCCCCGCGGGCTCCGGCAGCTCCGCGGCGCCGAACGGCCGCGCCCCGGATCCGGTGAAGCTCCTCCTGGAGGACCCGAAGGTGCACAAGCGGATCAAGGCCGACCTCAAGCCGTGCACCAAGGAGAACCGTTCGTACCCGGTCGACTCCGCCCTCGGCAATCTCACCGGCGCCTCGTCGCCGGACGTCGTCGTCAACGTCATGACCTGCGGTGACGCCGTGAACGTCGGAACGTATGTGTTCCGCCCCACCGCCACGGGCTACGAGAACGTCTTCGCGTCGGAGGAGCCGGCGGTCGTCTCGTCCATCGACCGCGGCGATCTGGTGGTCACCAAGCAGGTGTACGAGGAGGGGGCGCCGGTCGCGGCGCAGCCGACCGCGGAGGAAGTGACGACGTTCCACTGGTCGGGCAGCCGGTTCAACCAGCTGCACTGGGTGCGCAACCAGTATCCGGGCGGCGGTGACGGTGACGGGGGCGAGTACGTCTTCCCCGCCGAGCCGCCCGCGGAGGTCGGGCCGTCGACGGAGTCGCAGAAGGAGCCGGTGCCCGTGCCGTCCGGGCTGCTCCGCAGGGGCGTCACCGTACCGCTGCCGAGCGCACCGCCGAGCGAGAACTGAGGGACCCGATGGCCGAGACCCATGTCCTGTTCGTGGAGGACGACGACGTCATCCGGGAGGCGACGCAGATCGCGCTGGAGCGGCAGGGGTTCGTGGTGACCGCGATGCCCGACGGGCTCCAGGGGCTGGAGGCGTTCCGGGCGGACCGCCCCGACATCGCGCTGCTCGACGTGATGGTGCCCGGGCTCGACGGGGTGAGCCTGTGCCGGCGCATCCGCGACGAGTCGACCGTGCCCGTGATCATGCTGTCGGCGCGGGCCGACTCGATCGACGTCGTCCTGGGCCTGGAGGCGGGCGCGGACGACTACGTCACCAAGCCGTTCGACGGTGCGGTGCTGGTGGCCCGGATCCGTGCCGTGCTGCGCCGGTTCGGGCACGCGGGCGGCGGCGACGCGGCCGTGGGCGAGGGTTCGGGCGGGCAGGGCGCGCTGTTGGCCTTCGGTGACCTGGTGGTGGACACGGAGGGCATGGAGGTCCGCAAGGGCGGCGTGCCGGTGGCGCTGACGCCGACCGAGATGCGGCTGCTGCTGGAGTTCTCCACGGCGCCGGGGACCGTGCTGTCGCGCGACCGGCTGTTGGAACGGGTCTGGGATTACGGCTGGGGCGGGGACACCCGGGTCGTCGACGTCCACGTGCAGCGGCTGCGCGGCAAGATCGGCCAGGACCGGATCGAGACGGTCCGCGGCTTCGGCTACAAGCTCAAGGCATGAAGCGGAGCGGACGGCCGCCCGGGGAGCGGGCCCGGACCTGGTTCGGGCGGCGGGCGGTCGAGCGGCAGGCGGCGCAGCGGGTCGCCGCGCGCGTCGAGCAGCAGGTGGCCCGGTGGCGCGCCGAGGAACGGAACGGGCGGCGAACCCCGGGAGCCGGGCCGGTTTCCGTGTCCGATTCGCGGCCGGTTTCCGATCCCGTGTCCGGGCCCGTATCCGAGTCGTCGTCCGGATCGCCGTCGGGGGCGGGACCGGGGTCGGGAACGAGGACTGGGGCGCTGGCGTCGCGCTTCCTGTCTCGGTTCGCGTTCCGCACCGGCATCCGCTGGAAGATCAGCATCGCGATCGCGGCCGTCGGCGCGCTCATCGCGGTGACCCTGAGCCTGGTGGTGCACAACGCGGCGCGCGTCTCCATGCTCGACAACGCGCGCGACGTGCAGATGGACCGGGTGGCGCTGGCCCAGCGCCTGTACGAGACGTCGAAGAACAAGGACGCCCGCTTCGGCACCAAGCTGAACGACCCCGCGCTGCCGCGCGAACTCCAGGACCTGCTGAAGCAGGGCCGGCGCGGGACGTACGTGCGCGACGCCTCGAACGGCCCGCCGGAGATCTGGGCCGCGGTCCCCACCACCGACGGCAACGTGATCTCGCTGCGCACCACGTTCGCCGGGCGCAGCGCCACCATCCTCGGCGACCTCGACCGGGCGCTGACCATCGGCTCGGTGACGGTGGTCTTCGGCGGCTGCGCGCTGGGCGTCCTGATCGGCGGGCAGATCTCGCGCCGGCTGCGCAAGGCCGCCGCTGCCGCCGCGACCGTGGCCGCGGGCAAGACGGACGTACGGGTGCGGGAGGCCATCGGCGGCGTCGTGCGCGACGAGACCGATGACCTGGCGCGGGCGGTGGACGCGCTCACGGACGCGCTGAACGAGCGCATCGAGGCCGAGCGGCGCGTCACCGCGGACATCGCCCACGAGCTGCGCACCCCGGTCACGGGGCTGCTGACGGCGGCGGAGCTGCTGCCCCCCGGCCGCCCTTCGGAGCTGGTGCGGGACCGGGCGCAGGCCATGCGGACGCTGGTGGAGGACGTACTGGAGGTGGCCAGGCTCGACGGTGCGTCGGAGCGGGCCGAGCTCCAGGAGATCGCCCTCGGGGAGTTCGTACGGCGCCGGATCTCCCAGCTCAACCCGGACGTGACCGTGAACGTGGTGCACGAGTCGTGGGTGGCGACCGACCCCCGGCGGCTGGAACGGATCTTGCTGAACCTGCTGGCGAACGCGACGAAGCACGGGGCCGAGCCGGTGGAGGTCACGGTCGAGGGGCGGGTGGTGCGGGTGCGCGACCACGGGCCCGGCTTCCCGGAAGCGCTGCTGCGGGAGGGCCCGAGCCGGTTCCGTACGGGCGCGAGCGACCGCGCGGGCACCGGCCACGGCCTGGGGCTGACGATCGCGGCGGGGCAGGCCAGGGTCCTGGGGGCCCGGCTGACGTTCCGCAACGCCGGCGAGGAGGGGGCGGCCCCGCTGGGCGAGTCCGGCGGCGCGGTCGCCGTGCTGTGGCTGCCCGAGCACGCGCCCACGGACACGGGGAGCTTCCCGGTGCTGCCCGTGGACGCGGGCTGACTCAAGTCGGGAGGGCCGCGACCCACAGGGGGGCCTGTGCCCCCGAGTGGGCCGTGGCCCCGAGTGGGCCGTGGCCCCGAGTGGGCCGTGGCCCCGGGTGGGCCTGTGCGCCCGGTGGGATCTGTGCGCCCGGGTGAGCTCAGCCCCATTCCTTGGAGAAGTCCAGCTCGGCGCTGCGCTGCGTCAGCGAGAACCAGTTGCCGTTGTCGTCGCGGAAGATCGCTTCGATGCCGTACGGGCGCTCCTTCGGCTCCTGGACGAACTCGACGCCGCGGGCCGTGAACGTCTCGTAGTCCCCGCGGCAGTCGTCCGTACGGAACGCACCGGCGCCCAGCACCCCCTTGCTGATCATGGTCTTGAGCGCCTGCGCGGACTCCGGGTCCAGGTGGTCGGGGTTCATCAGGGCCAGCTCGACGTCGGGCTGGTCGGGCGCGCCGACGGTCACCCAGTGCATGTCGCCCATGGAGAGGTCCGAGCGGACCTCGAAGCCGAGCCTGTCCCGGAAGAACGCCTTGGTGCGCTCCTGGTCGAGCGTCCAGACGGTGGAGATCCCCAGGCCCTTGATCATCGCTGCTCCTTCGGTGGCGGATGGTCTCGCTCCGCCAACCTAGGCACCGCCCGCTGCCCCCCGCTTCTCGAAAGTTGCGCTCTGTGTCGAGGGGGCGGGCGGCGGGGTGCGCTCGGGGAAGCCGCCGGCCCACAGCAGGGCGTAGCACCCCGGTATCAGCGCGCTGCCGCGCTCGACGTGGCGCGCGCGGTAAGCGCTGGGGGTGTGGCCGGTCTGCTCCTTGAACCGGGCGGAGAAGGTGCCGAGGCTGCTGAAGCCGACCAGCAGGCAGATCTCGGTGACGGCCAGGTCCGCCGTGCGCAGCAGCTCCGCGGCGCGCTCGATGCGGCGACGCGACAGGTACTGCCCGGGGGTGAGGCCGTACTCCGCCTTGAAGGCGCGGACGAAGTGATAGCGGGAGTACCCGGCGCGGGCGGCCACCGCGTCCAGGGCGAGCGGCTGCGCCCAGTCGCGGTCCATGGCGTCCTTGGCGCGCCTGAGCTGGCGCAGCCGGGCCAGACGGGCCGACTCCGCCGCCGGGGTCCGGTGCGCGGGTGGACGTGCCATGTCTCGATGGTGCCAGCCGGCACTGACAGCGCAGGGGCGCTACGGAGCGTGGGGACGCCGCGACCCCGAGGCGGCGGTGGCCGACCTCGGGGTCGCGGCGGAATGGGGTGGTTCCCCAGTGGGGTGCGTCAGTCTCGTCAGATGGAGACGCCGACGGAGCGCAGGAAGGAGACCGGGTCGACCGCGCTGCCGTAGTTGGCGGTGTTGCGGATCTCCATGTGCAGGTGGGGACCGCTGGAGTTGCCGGTGTTGCCGGACTTGGCGATCTCCTGGCCCGCCTTCACGCTCTGGCCGACGGACACGCCGACCGAGTTGAGGTGGGCGTACTGCGAGTACATGCCGTTGTTGTGCTTGATCACGACGGCGTTGCCGTACGCGGGGCCGTCACCGGCGCCGTTGCCGCCGGCCTTCACGACCGTGCCGGCGCCGATGGACTTCACGGAGGTGCCGGTCGGGACGGCGAAGTCCTGGCCGGAGTGGTTGCTGGTCCACATGCCGCCGGCCTTGCCGTAGGTGGCGCTCAGGACGTAGGAGTCCAGCGGCTTCACCCAGGAGGGCGCGGCGACGGCCTTGGGGGCGGCCTTCGGGGCGGGGGCCGCGGGAGCGGCGGGGGCTGCGGCCGGCTTGGTCTCGACCTTGGCCTCGGGCTTCGCGGCGGCGGGCTTCGCCTCCGGCGCCTTGGCCTCGGCGGCCTGGGCCGGAGTGGAGGTGGTGGCCTCTACGGCGAACGCAGCGCCCGTTCCGAGCACGGCGGTCGCTCCGAAGCCTGCGGCCAGGATGCCGGCGCGGGTACGAAGAACGGCCGGGCGGGGGATACGGGAAGTGATGCGCGTCATAGGGATGAATGCCTCCGGGCAGAAAGGGACCCGACGCGGGAAATGCGCCGGGCGGGTTGGCCATCCCTTGGTAACCGACCCCGGCACTTCACCTCAAACCCCCCAACTACGACATTCCGTCGTAGCGAGAAGGGAGTGATTCATCCCCTTGACACCTTTTGGGAGCGGCCGGTCGAGCCGCGACTCCACACCTCGCCCCTCGACGCGGAAACCGGTCCCGCCGCACGTGCGGGCGGTGGTCCGAAGCGGACGACCCCTCGCCGACACCGCCCCACCTCGCGCGAACCCATCGAGGGGCCACCATCCCGACATCGATCAACACCCCATATGGGACATAACGCCATAAAAAGCTCCTAAAGCGGCTAGTAGGGCTGATCGGGCCTGTGTGCCTTGTCACGGGTTCGCCCGCGGATTTGTGGCCCGCGCCACTAACCTCGGGCGTCAGCGGGCGTTGTCGGGGGCGCGGAAGAAGGGCGGATAACGTGTCGGGGGCCACACAAAACGGGAGCGAATACAGCGATCCGTCACCGCTCTTACGCAGAAGAGGGCCAGGCAGCACGTCCGGAGCCGTACGCAGCGGCCCGTCCCTGCGAGTGGTCGCGGTGCACGGCGCCCAGCAGGGCACCGGCGTCCTCATCGACCCCAGACACGTCCTGACCTGCGCACACGTCCTCGGCGAGGACCAGGACGACGACCACGGCGACGGCGATTTCGGTGGCGTTTCCGGTGGCGGCTTGGCCCTCTCCCACCTCGCCCTCACCCGCCGCGTCCCCTGCGAGGTGCTGTGGCACGGCCGCGATCAGGGCCTTGACGTCGCACTGCTGCGCGCCACCGCGGACGTCCTGCCCGCAGCCCGCCTCCCCCGCCTCCGTACAGCCGCTCTGACCAGGGACGATCCGCTCCCGGGCGCCCAGACCGTGGGCTTCTCCGGCCAGCAGAGGTACGGGGGCAACAAGCTCGACTTCGGCCAGTACCCGGGCACGGTCCTCCCGGTCGCGGGCCAGGTCCGCGGCGCCCTCACCTTCTGGCTGGACCACTCCCCCGGCCGCCCGCTCCCCGGCGGCGCCTCCCCGCTCGCCGGCCTCTCCGGAGCCCCCGTCTTCGCCGGCCCCCTGCTGCTCGGCGTCGTGTCCCGGGTCCGCGGCCACCACGCCCAGCAGCTCGAAGCGACCCCGATCGCCGCCGTGCACGACCTGATCCGGAGGTTCACGCACTCCCCCGGGCCGAGGCTGGAGAACCTCACGGCGTACGACCCCGCCGACGCCGTCTTCGAAGAGGGGTACGCGCAGGCGATCAAGGCCCAGTACGGCAGGACGGAGATCTTCGGCATCGACGAGCTGGGCGTCAGCGAGTCGAGCTGGGACCTGGACACCGCGTACCTGAGCCTGGAGGCCACCGCGCTCAGGGACGTCGACACCGGCCGCGACCAGCCTTTGGGCGGCGCCCCGTACCAACCCTTTCCGTCGCGCGACACCCACCCGCGGCGCGTGGAGGAGTTGCTCGGCCGCAGCGAGCGCACCCTGTTGCGCGGCGAGGCCGGCGCGGGCAAGACGACCCTGGTGTGGTGGCTCGCGGCGCACGCCGCCTGCGACACCCTCCCGCCCGAGCTGGACCGGCTCGGCGGCCTCGTCCCGCTGGTCGTACCGCTGCGCAGCGTACGGGCGGCCGGCGCCGGCTTCCCCACCCCCGACCGGCTCGCACACGCCGCCGGGCTCCCCGTCGGCCCCTCCCCGGCCGGCTGGGCGGAGCGCGTCCTGGAAGCCGGCCGCGCCCTCCTCCTCGTCGACGGCCTCGACGAACTCCCGCAGACCGAACGCGGCCGGGCCCGCTCCTGGCTCACCGGCCTGCTGGCCCGCTTCCCCGGCACCCGCTGCCTGGCCACCGTCCGCCCCGGCGCGGTCGAAACGGCCTGGCTGACCCGCGAGGGCTTCGCCGACCTGCTGCTCCTGCCGATGAGCGACACGGACATCGCGGTGTTCGTCGCCGCCTGGCACCGGGCCGCCCGCAAGGGCCACACCACCGCCGAGTGCGCCCGCCTGGACGGCCTGGAGCAACGCCTGCTCCGCGAGTTCGACGGCAACCGCGTCCTGCGCGACCTGGCCCGTACGCCGCTGCTGTGCGCGGTCATCTGCGCCCTGCACCGCAAACGCCACGGCCGGCTCCCGCACACCCGCTGGGAGCTGTACCGCGCCACCTTGGACATGCTGCTGGGCAAACGCGACCACGAACGCGGCATCGACGCGCCCGAGGGCCTGACCATCGGCGTCGAGGAACACAAACTGCTGCTCCAGCACATCGCGGTCTGGCTGGTGCGCTGCGGCCAGACCCAGTTCACCGCGGACGACGCCGTACGCCAGATCGAACGGGCCACCGCGTACATGCCGCAGGTACGGGACCAGGGCAGCGCCCGCCGCATCCTCGCCCACCTGGTCAACCGCAGCGGACTGCTCCAGCAGCGCACCGGCGACACCATCCAGTTCATCCACCGCACCTTCCAGGACTACCTGGCCGCGAAGGAACTCGCCGAGAACGACAGCATCGGCGAACTGGTCAACCGCGCCGAGGACGAGCAGTGGCGCGACGTCATCCTGCTGTCGGTGGGCCACCTCGACCGCCGCGTGAGCCGCCTGATCGACGGCCTGGTCGACAAGGCGAACAGCCTCCCCGACCCCCAGCACCGCCCCTTACGCATCCTGGCCGGCCACTGCGCGTCCCACGCGGTCTTCCTGGCCCCGGCCACCCGCACCCGCGCGGAGGACGCGGTCCGCGGCGTGATGCCACCGCGCCCCGGGGAGGCGCTCCGCATGGCGGAGCTGGGCGAGTGGGTCCTGCCGCTACTGCCAGGGCCCTTGGACAACCCGATGACGAACAGACGGGTCGTCAACATCCTCGCGCGGGTGGGCACCGCACCAGGCATCCCCCTGCTCCGGGAGTTCACAACAGCTCTTGAACCCTTCGTCACATGGGAGCTGGCCCAGGCATGGCGCCACTTCCCCAACGAGGAGTTCATCGAGCAGGTGCTTTCCCAGATCCCACTGGACGACGTGTCTGTTCCCGCCCCCACGCCGTGGCATCTCCAACGATTGGGTGGGCTCACCGGCGTCACTGGCGTGCACCTGGCTGGAGACCATCTGTCGGCAGCGTTGTCGCAAGCCCTGCCGAAGACCGGACTTACCCGAATCGAAGTGGCCGACAACACCGCCATGACAGTGTTGGACTTCGTGGCCGAGCGTCCCTCCGTCACCAGGCTCATGCTGCAAGGATGCCCGGCGCTGACCTCCTTGGAGAGCCTGGCGGGCCGACAGTTGGACTGGCTGTCGTTGGACACCTGCATGCTGTCTCTGCCTGGTGCGCCGGTGACGACCGCTAGGCTGCGCCTTACTGGCGACACCGAGGTCCCCTACCAGCAGTTGGCGGCCTGGACATCCGTTGAGCGCTTCATCGTCTTCGCGCCCGCTCGGCTGTCCACCCTGATCGATGCCACCAGACAGCTACCCAGGCAGTCCGCATTGACCTTGTCCCCAGACGTCACCATCGACGCCAGCGCCCCCGCCCCACGCGTCACCGAACTCTCCCTGAGTTGGCGGACCACCCCCCTGGACACCGCAGCCGTCTCCGGCGCCTTCCCGGCACTGACCTCTTTTGATCTGCGTGTGGACTACGTTCCTTCGTACGAACTCGATCTGACGCCCTTCAGCGACAGCTCCGAAACCCTCCGGGTCGAGATCAACGTCAGGCCAGGGACGAACTTGACGGTCGAAGGGGGCGAAGTCTTCGCTAGCCGCCTCCGTATCAACCGACTCGAAGGATGACGCTCTTGCCCCGCACCGACCCACCCACCCCCGACCCCCTCCCCATCGACCTCGCCGACGCCGTCGAAGCCGTCCGGGCGCAGCTCGTCGAGGCCGCCACGCGGGCCAGTGGGCAGGCCGTGCAGTTCGAGACCGGCGACATCGAGATGGAGTTCACCGTCGAGCTGCGGCGGGACACCACCGGCACCGGGCGGGTGCGGGCCTGGGTCGTCGAGGCGGGGGCGGACACCGTCCGCGGCGCCACCCGCACCCACCGCGTCGCCTTCACCCTCAAGCCCCGCGACGCCCGCACCGGTGACGCCTGGCTCGTCGGCAACGACGACGTCGCCGACACCGGGGACTTCGGCCGCGCGTCCACCCATCCCTGAAGCCCCGCAAGCGAAAACGCGGCTGCCCCGGCCCGTACGTCTCCGTACGAGTCCGGGGCAGCCGCGTTACCGACTAGCGCACCCGCTGCGCGGGGTCACGCCTCCTTCGACAGGTTCGGCCCGGCTCCGCCGGCCGCCTGCTCGATCGGCGGGACGTCCGGCAGCGCCGACTTCTCCTCGCCGCGGAAGACGAACTTCTTCTCCTCGCCTTCGCCCTCGGTGTCCACGACCACGATGTGACCGGGGCGCAGCTCGCCGAAGAGGATCTTCTCCGACAGGATGTCCTCGATCTCGCGCTGGATGGTCCGGCGCAGCGGCCGGGCGCCCAGCACGGGGTCGTAGCCCTTCTTGGCGAGGAGCGACTTGGCCGTGGCGCTGAGCTCCAGGCCCATGTCGCGGTCCTTCAGCCGCTCGTCCACCTTGGCGATCATCAGGTCGACGATCTGGATGATGTCGTCCTCGGTGAGCTGGTGGAAGACCACGGTGTCGTCGACACGGTTCAGGAACTCGGGCCGGAAGTGCTGCTTCAGCTCTTCGTTGACCTTGGCCTTCATCCGCTCGTAGCCGGTCTTGACGTCGCCCTGGGCGGCGAAGCCCAGGTTGAATCCCTTGGAGATGTCCCGGGTCCCGAGGTTGGTCGTCATGATGATGACCGTGTTCTTGAAGTCCACGACGCGGCCCTGGGAGTCGGTCAGCCGACCGTCCTCCAGGATCTGCAGAAGGGAATTGAAGATATCGGGGTGGGCCTTCTCGACCTCGTCGAACAGGACGACGGAGAACGGCTTGCGGCGCACCTTCTCGGTGAGCTGGCCGCCCTCTTCGTATCCGACGTAGCCGGGCGGGGAGCCGAAGAGGCGGGAAACCGTGTGCTTCTCGCTGAACTCCGACATGTCGAGGGAGATCAGTGCGTCCTCGTCGCCGAAGAGGAATTCGGCGAGCGTCTTGGACAGCTCGGTCTTACCGACGCCGGACGGGCCGGCGAAGATGAACGAGCCACCGGGACGCTTCGGGTCCTTCAGACCGGCACGCGTACGGCGAATGGCCTGGGAGAGCGCCTTGATGGCGTCCTTCTGGCCGATGACGCGCTTGTGGAGTTCGTCTTCCATGCGCAGCAGTCGGGAGGACTCCTCCTCCGTCAGCTTGAAGACGGGAATGCCGGTCGCCGTGGCGAGGACTTCGGCGATCAGCTCGCCGTCGACCTCGGCGACGACGTCCATGTCGCCGGCCTTCCATTCCTTCTCGCGCTTGGCCTTGGCCGCCAGGAGCTGCTTCTCCTTGTCCCGCAGGGAAGCGGCCTTCTCGAAGTCCTGCGAGTCGATCGCGGACTCCTTGTCGCGGCGGACGCCGGCGATCTTCTCGTCGAACTCGCGCAGGTCCGGCGGCGCGGTCATCCGGCGGATGCGCATCCGGGAGCCGGCCTCGTCGATCAGGTCGATCGCCTTGTCCGGGAGGAAGCGGTCCGAGATGTACCGGTCGGCCAGGGTGGCGGCCTGGACCAGGGCCTCGTCCGTGATGGAGACCCGGTGGTGGGCCTCGTAGCGGTCGCGCAGGCCCTTCAGGATCTCGATGGTGTGCGGCAGCGACGGCTCGGCGACCTGGATGGGCTGGAAGCGGCGCTCCAGGGCGGCGTCCTTCTCCAGGTGCTTGCGGTACTCGTCGAGGGTGGTGGCGCCGATGGTCTGCAGCTCGCCCCGGGCCAGCATGGGCTTGAGGATCGAGGCCGCGTCGATCGCGCCTTCGGCGGCGCCCGCACCGACGAGGGTGTGCAGCTCGTCGATGAACAGGATGATGTCGCCGCGGGTGCGGATCTCCTTGAGGACCTTCTTCAGGCGCTCCTCGAAGTCACCGCGGTAGCGGGAGCCGGCGACCAGCGCGCCCAGGTCGAGGGTGTAGAGGTGCTTGTCCTTGAGGGTCTCGGGCACCTCGCCCTTGACGATGGCCTGCGCCAGGCCCTCGACGACGGCGGTCTTACCGACGCCGGGCTCGCCGATGAGCACGGGGTTGTTCTTGGTGCGGCGGGACAGCACCTGCATGACCCGCTCGATCTCCTTCTCGCGCCCGATGACCGGGTCGAGCTTGGATTCGCGGGCGGCCTGGGTGAGGTTCCGGCCGAACTGGTCCAGGACGAGCGAGGTCGAGGGGGTGCCCTCGGCCGGGCCGCCGGCGGTGGCGGCCTCCTTGCCCTGGTATCCGGAGAGCAGCTGGATGACCTGCTGCCGCACCCGGTTCAGATCGGCGCCCAGCTTCACGAGGACCTGGGCGGCGACGCCCTCGCCCTCGCGGATCAGGCCGAGCAGGATGTGCTCCGTACCGATGTAGTTGTGCCCCAGCTGGAGGGCCTCGCGGAGCGACAGCTCCAGGACCTTCTTGGCACGGGGCGTGAAGGGGATGTGCCCGGACGGGGCCTGCTGGCCCTGGCCGATGATCTCCTCCACCTGCTGGCGGACCGCCTCGAGCGAAATCCCGAGGCTCTCCAGGGCCTTAGCGGCGACACCCTCACCCTCGTGGATCAGGCCCAGGAGGATGTGCTCGGTGCCGATGTAGTTGTGGTTGAGCATCCGGGCTTCTTCCTGAGCCAGGACGACAACCCGCCGCGCGCGGTCGGTGAACCTCTCGAACATCGTTAATCGCTCCTCAGAGCGGTCAGGCAGTAAGGGGTCGGTCCCCTCCCTGTCCTTCCGCAGCTTAGTCCCGCAAGCGGGGACCGCTCATTCCAACTGCCGACACCCGTCTGTGGCCTCCTGAGCCCTGAACGCCGACAAATGCTCCAACCCGATGGTGCGAGACGATGTTCCCGCAGGCCAGGCAGTTACTCGCGCCATCTGTACGCCGATGGCGAACGCACGGCCGCCGTACGAGCGTGTCGCCCCTCCTCACTAGGAATGTCTTACCCGTTGGGACTGACACTCCATGCGGCGCGCCCAGGTTCCCTCAGCTAAGGGCGAACATCGCCGCGGGATCGAACGGACGCGAAGACCCCCCTTTCGGACACCGTGTGCAACTCGCCGCCCACCCTGCGTAACTACTGGGGGCGGCCGGGAGTTCCCGGGGGTATGACGATCGCGCTGCCCTTCCCGCGCAAGCCCCCCGAGGCGCGCGTCGCCACCACGGCGTCCGTGGCGCACTGGTACGCGACCGCGCTGGGATGGGCGGTCACCGCGCCTGCGCCGTCCCCCCGACCTCCGCGGGCGCCGTGCGCGGCGCCCCGCGTGGACCTGCTGACGGGGCTGCGCTTCGACGTGCTGGACGTGCCGGCGGACGCCGGTGCGGCCGTACTGCGCCAGGCGGGCCCGACGGGGCCCCTCGGTCCGCTCGGCCCGGTGGCCCTGCACGGGGACCGGATGCGGCTGCTGGTGGCGGCCGGTAGCGCCGACGAGGTGCCGGGGCTGCTTCAGTGGCTGGAATGGGGCGGTGTCACCCTCGATCTGTGCGCCGTGGGCGCGGGTGGCCGGACGGCCGCACCGGTGCCACCCGGGTGGTCCGGCGCACAGGGGGTCGCGGTGTGGTTGCGACCCCCCGTGCCGGGGCGCGAGGTGGAGCCGACCCTTCCGGCACTGGCGCCGTTCGGGCGCGGTGCCGGAGCGGACGGGGACCCCGGGTCGGTGCGGGGCCCCGATCTCGTACGACTCCTGGACACGCTGGCCACCGAATGCCACCGCGCCCGATTGCTGCGTGCGAATGCCCGTGCCGCGCCTGGGGGCACGTACGAATACGCAGCGGGCGAATACCCGTCCGATTAGGAGCGCGCCGGACGCGCACGTCGGCCGGGATCAGCCGTTGGCCTTCTCGTACGCCTCGCGGACCGTGGCGGGGACTCGACCGCGGTCGTTGACCTCGTAACCGTTCGCCTTGGCCCAGGCGCGCACTTCCGCGGTGTTCTTGTTGTCGCTCGCGGCACGCCCCTTGCCCCGGCCGGTGGCGGCGCGGCCACCGGTGCGCCGGCCGTTCTTGGCGTACGGCTCCAGGAGCGAGCGGAGCTTGTCCGCATTGGAGGTGGTGAGGTCGATCTCGTAGGTCTTGCCGTCCAGCGCGAACGTCACGGTCTCGTCCGCCTCGCCGCCGTCGAGGTCGTCAACAAGAAGGACCTGAACCTTCTGTGCCACCGGATTTCCTTTCATCGAAAATGCAGTACGCGGAAAGGAAACCGCTTTTCTCTGGAAAACACAAACCCTTGAGAGAGGTTCAGAACCCTGAGAACGCGGGAAACATGCGCGATTCGGACATAGGGATCCGGTCACACGATGACTAGGGGGAGCCGCGAAGGCTGTCAAGCCTGTCGGCACTGTCAGCGTTGTCGGCACTGACCGGGGTTCTCAGTGGAGGGTTCTCAGTCGGGGGTTCTCACAGTTGCAGCAGCATCCGACTGTTGCCGAGGGTGTTGGGCTTCACGCGTTCGAGTCCGAGGAACTCGGCTACGCCCTCGTCATAGGAACGCAGCAGCTCCGCGTAGACATCTCCGTCGACCGGCGTCTCACCGATCTCGACGAAGCCGTGCTTGCCGAAGAAGGCGACTTCGAAGGTGAGGCAGAAAACCTTGCGCACGCCGAGCCAGCGCGCGGTGTGCAACAGCTTGTCGAGCAGGTGATGGCCGATGCCGGCGCCCTTGTGGACCGGATCGACGGCGAGAGTGCGCACTTCCGCCAGGTCTTCCCACATCACGTGCAGCGCACCGCATCCGACGACCGTACCGTCTTCGTCGCGTTCGGCGACCCAGAACTCCTGGATGTCTTCGTAAAGAGTGACAGTCGCTTTGTCGAGCAGGATGCCATCGCGTACGTACGGATCGAGGAGGCGGCGGACCGCCGGCACATCGCTGGTCCTGGCGCGGCGTACGGTGATGGCATTTGCGGCGGGATATGGCATGCGCCGACGCTATCGCCCCGGGCCTTCCGGGACGTCGTCGCCCTCTGCGCCCCCGGACGCCTCGCGCGAAGGTGCGTCGGAAGGTTCCTCCAGGGGTTCGCCGGAGGGCTCCGGGTTCGTGCCGGGGTTCGGTTCCGGGGCTTCCTGCGGGGCGTCGGCCTGCACGATGCGGACGGCGGCCTGGAGCGCTTCCCGCTGCTCCGGCGACATCATCCCGAAGAAGGCGACCAGCGCGGCGGCGGGGTTGTCGCTCTGCGCCCACGCTTCGTTCATCAGCGCCGCGGAGTAGGCGGCCCGCGTGGAGACCGCCGTGTATCGATAGGCGCGGCCTTCGACTTCCCTGCGGACCCAGCCCTTCTGATGGAGATTGTCCATGACGGTCATGACCGTCGTGTAGGCGATGGAACGCTCCTGTTGGAGGTCTTCCAGAACTTCCCGCACGGTGACGGGACGGTTCCATTGCCAGACGCGGGTCATGACGGCGTCTTCGAGTTCTCCCAATGGGCGGGGCACAAATACACCATAGTGGGATGACTCAGAATTATTGGTAGCGGCGTAACAAAAAGGACGTACGGGTGACAAATAGCGTCATCCATACGTCCACCTGCGCAGCGCCGCCCGATGTCGGGCGGGGCGCGTGCACAGGTCAGCCGCGAACGGGTGTCCGGGCGTCAGGTTCTTCGCGCTTTCGCGTCGGGCTCAGTCGCCCTGGGCGGCGCTGCCGGCCGGGGTCGGGGCGCCGGGCTGCCCCGCCGCCTTCGCGCGGGCGAGGGCGGCGTCCACGTACGCGTCTTCCTTGGCCTTGTTCGGACCGCCCTGGCTCTTGACGATCGTCACGATCAGGGTCGTGAAGAAGACGGCCATCACCACGGGAGGCACGAGCGCGGATACGTAGTCCATGGAGCCAGCGTAGCCGGGGGCCGCGTCGGGAGCCCGGACGGGGTCCGGGCTCCCGAACAGGGGGTCGGCTGCGGGTCACGCCGTGGCGCGTTGCTCCGCCGGCGGCGTGGGGCGGCGGCGCGGCGGGAAGACCTCCGACGGCTTGGGCACCGGGCGCTCGCCGGGCGCCGGCGTCGCGGGCCGCGGCTTGGCCGGCTCCGGCTTGGGTCGGGGCTTGGGGCGCGGCTTGGGGGTCTCGTCAGAGCCACCGGAGCCGCTGGACCTGCCGGAGCCACTGGAGTGGCCGGACCTGCCGGGGTCGTTGGCGCCGCCCGAGTCGTTGGTTGCGTAGGGGCTGGCGGCCACGGCCGCCAGTTCGGGCGGCGCCTCCGTACGGCCGCCGGGGAGCGCGAGGAGCCGGGTGCGGGGGGCCGGCGCGGCTGCCTGACGGCCCGCGAGCCTGGCCCGTACGGACCGCTCGGCCAGCACCTGGCACCGCTCCAGGACGGCCTCGGCGACCGCGTGGCCGCGCAGCGTCCGTAGGGCGGCCAGGTCGTCCGGGCGCGGGTCGTACCCGGCCGCGAGGGCGTCCTGGAGCAGTTCCAGATACCCCGCGGCGGCGCCGGGGAGCGCGGCGCGGTAACGGGCGAGATCGGCGAGCAGGAACGCGCGCAACCGGCCCGCCTCGTGCGTCGCCTCGTCCACGGACTCGGCCAGCCTCAGACAGTCCTGGACGTCTTCGTCGGCGAGGGGGGCGGGATGCAGGGTGACGGCGAGGGCGCGTCGGAGCACACGCAGCTCGTCTGCGCTGAAGGCCATTCCGCCGCGGGATCCGTATGGCGTGGGCATGGCCCGACGATACGTGCGACTTGGACAATATCGGGTTAATTGCCCCTTTCCGGGCGTGCCGGTGGGGCGACCGGAACGGAGCGTCGGCGCACCCGGCCGGCCGAACCCGCCCACCCGACCGGATCACAGCGCGAGGCGACGGAGCGCCCCGCGCCACGCCGGGTCACATCCGCGAGACGTTCCGCTCGTACACCAGGCGCAGGCCGATCAGGGTGAGCCAGGGCTCGTGCTCGTCGATCTCGGAGGACTCCCCGAGCACCATCGGCGCCAGCCCGCCCGTCGCGATCACCGTCACCTCGTCCGGCTCCTCGGGGGCCAGCTCCTGCTTCATCCGCCGTACGACGCCGTCGACCTGGCCGGCGAAGCCGTAGACGATGCCGGACTGCATCGCCTCGACCGTGTTCTTCCCGATCACGCTGCGCGGGCGGGCCAGCTCGATCTTGCGCAGCTGCGCGCCCTTCACGCCGAGCGCGTCGACGGAGATCTCGATGCCGGGGGCGATGACCCCGCCCACGTACTCGCCGCGCGCGCTGACCGCGTCGAACGTCGTCGCCGTGCCGAAGTCCACGACGATCGCCGGGCCGCCGTAGAGGTCGACGGCGGCGACCGCGTTGATGATGCGGTCCGCGCCGACCTCCTTGGGGTGGTCCGTGAGGACCGGGACGCCGGTCTTCACGCCGGGCTCGACGAGGACGGCCGGCACGTCGCCGTAGTACCGGCGGGTGACCTCGCGCAGCTCGTGGAGGACGGCGGGGACGGTGGAGCAGATGGAGATGCCCTCGATGCCGTCGCCGAGCTCCACGCCCAGCAGCGGGTGCATGCCCATCAGGCCCTGGAGCAGCACGGCGAGCTCGTCGGCGGTGCGCCGGGCGTCCGTGGAGATGCGCCAGTGCTCGACGATCTCCTCGCCGTCGAAGAGGCCGAGCACCATGTGGGTGTTGCCGACGTCGATCGTGAGCAGCATCAGGCGCCCGCCTCCCCCGCGGAAGCTTCGGCGGAGCCGTCGGTGGCGCCTGCGGGGCCGTCGGCGGGCTCGCGCAGGTCCAGGCCGATGTCGAGGATGCGGGACGAGTGCGTGAGGGCGCCGACGGCGAGGTAGTCGACGCCGGTCTCCGCGTACGCGCGCGCGTTGTCCAGCGTGAGGCGGCCGGAGGACTCCAGGGTGGCGCGGCCGGCGACGAGGGCGACGGCCTCCGCCGTCGCGGCCGGGGTGAAGTTGTCCAGGAGGATCAGGTCGGCGCCGGCGTCCAGGACCTCCCGGACCTGGTCCATGGTGTCCACCTCGACCTCGACGGGCAGGCCGGGGAAGGTCTCCCGGACGGCCTTGAAGGCGGCGACGACGCCGCCCGCGGCCACCACGTGGTTGTCCTTGACGAGCGCGGCGTCCGACAGGGACATCCGGTGGTTCACCCCGCCGCCGCAGCGCACCGCGTACTTCTCCAGGGCGCGCAGCCCGGGGGTGGTCTTGCGGGTGTCGCGGACCTGCGCGGACGTGCCCTGGAGGGCGTCCGCCCACGCGCGCGTGGCGGTGGCGATGCCGGAGAGGCGGCACATGATGTTCAGCGCGCTGCGCTCGCCGGTCAGCAGGTCGCGGGTGCGGGCGGTGACCGACAGCAGCTTCTGGCCCGCCTCGACGCGGTCGCCGTCCGCGACGTGCCGTTCGACCTCGAACTCGGCGGAGACCACGATGGAGAGCACCGCTTCGGCGATCTGGATGCCGGCGACCGTGCCGGCCTCGCGGGCGGTGAAGTCGCCGGTGGCCACCGCGTCCTCGGGGACGGTCGCCACGCTGGTCACGTCCACGCCGCCGTCCAGGTCCTCGCTGAGGGCGAGGTGGGCGATGTCCTCGACCTGCACGGGGTCGAGGCCGGCCGCGGCGAGGAGGGCGGCCAGCGCGGGGTCGAGCCCGCACTCGTACACCTCGCCGTCGGCGCCGTGGCCGCAGCCGCAGGCGTCCCCGCAGCCGCCGGAGGCACCGGCGGGACCAGCGGTGGCCGAGGGGTCGGCCCCGATCTGGATCAGGGGGACGTCCACGGGGACGGGACGTTCTTCGGGCGTGCTCACGGCTGGGGCTCCCTGGGGCGTGTCGGCGGGAAGGTGGTGCTCTCGGTGCGGTGGACGCGGTGGGCGACGCGGTACGGATCGGCCGCGGGGCCGGGGGCCAGGCGGAACACCAGGTGGCGGCGCCAGGTCCGGTCGTCGCGGTCGGGGCGGTCCTCGCGCCAGTGGCAGCCCCTGGTCTCCGCGCGCTCCAGCGCCGCCGCGGTCAGGACTCGGGCGACGCACAGGAGGTTGGTGGTCTCCCAGGACTCGACGCCGGGGACGGCGGGCTTGGCTGCGGCGCCTTCGCCGGGGGGCCCTGCGGGGGCCGCGGCGGCGCGGTGGACCTCGTCGAGAGCGCTGGCCGCGGCGCGCAGGCTCTCGGCGGAGCGCAGGACGCCGGCGCCGCGCGACATGATGCGCTGGACGTCGGCGCGGACGCCGGGGTCAATGAGCGGGAGGACGGTGACGGCGGCGGGGGCGGGGGCGGCCTCAGGTGCGGAACCAGCCTCGGGGACGGGGCCGGGCTCGGGGACGGGGCCAGCCTCAGGTGCGGAACCAGCCTCGGGGACGGGGCCGGGCTCGGGGACGGGGCCAGCCCCCCGCGCGCGGGACCCGTCAGCCGCGTCAGTCACGTCGGCGACCTTCGCGATGTCCGCAATGTCTGCGGCGATGCGCTCGGCGAAGACCAGGCCCTCCAGGAGCGAGTTCGACGCGAGGCGGTTCGCGCCGTGGACCCCGGTGCAGGCGACCTCGCCGCACGCGTACAGCCCGGGGACCGTCGTACGGCCGTCGAGGTCGGTGCGCACGCCGCCGGAGGCGTAGTGGGCGGCCGGGGCCACCGGGATCGGTTCGGTCACCGGGTCGATGCCGTGGGACCGGCAGGCGGCCAGGATGGTGGGGAAGCGGTGCTCCCACATCGCGGCGCCGAAGTGCCGGGCGTCCAGGAACATGTGGTCGGCGTCCTGCTCCTGCATGCGCCGCATGATCCCCTTGGCGACGATGTCACGGGGCGCCAGCTCCGCCAACTCGTGCTGCCCGACCATGAAGCGGGTGCCGGCCGCGTCCACGAGGTGGGCGCCCTCGCCCCGTACCGCCTCGGACACCAGCGGCTGCTGGCCCTCCGAGTCGGCGCCCAGATAGAGCACGGTGGGGTGGAACTGGACGAATTCGAGGTCGGAGACCTCGGCGCCGGCGCGCAGTGCCAGGGCCACGCCGTCGCCGGTGGAGACGGCGGGGTTGGTGGTGGCCGCGAACACCTGGCCCATCCCGCCGGTGGCGAGGACGACGGCCGGGGCGTGGACCGCGCCCACGCCGTCGTGCTGGCCCTCGCCCATGACGTGCAGGGTGACGCCGGCGGTACGGCCTTCGGCGTCCGTGAGCAGGTCCAGGACCAGGGCGTTCTCGATCGTGCGCAGCCCGGCGGTGCGGACCGCTTCGACCAGGGCGCGGGAGATCTCGGCGCCGGTGGCGTCCCCGCCGGCGTGGGCGATGCGCCGGCGGTGGTGGCCGCCCTCGCGGGTCAGCTCTATCTCGCCGGTCGCGTCGGAGGTGTCGAAGCGCGCACCGGCGGCGATCAGTCGGCGTACGGCGTCGGGGCCCTCGGTGACCAGGAGCCGTACGGCCTCCTCGTCGCACAGGCCCGCGCCGGCGACGAGCGTGTCCGTGAGGTGCTGCTCGGGGGTGTCGCCCTCGCCGAGGGCGGCGGCTATGCCGCCCTGGGCCCAGCGGGTGGAGCCGTCGTCGAGACGGGCCTTGGTGACCACGACGGTGGTCAGCCCGGCGGCGGCGCAGCGCAGGGCGGCGGTGAGGCCGGCGACGCCGGAGCCGACCACGACGACGTCGGCGGCGATGGCCCAGCCGGGCGGAGGCGCGTCCAGGCGTATGCCCCGGGCGGTCGGTCTTCCCTGCGGGTGGCGGTGGTCGGTCACGGGGCGGCTCCGAACCTCAACGTGATGTTGTCGATCAGTCGGGTCGTACCGATCTTGGCGGCGACCGCGAGGATCGCTTCGCCCTGGTGGTCGTCGGGGACCTCGGTGAAGTCGGCGGGGTCCACGAGGGCCAGGTAGTCGAGCGTCAGCGGTGGGGCGGCGCGGGTGGCCTCGTCGAGCACGGCGTGGGCGGCGGCCCGGACCGCGGCGGCGGTGCCCGGGCCGGCGTGCGCCACTGCGGCGACGTCGGCGGCGGCGCGCGCCTCGCCCATCTTGGACAGGGCTTCGGCGCGGGCGGCGGTGTTCGTGCTGGTCTCGGCCCTGGCGAGCAGTGCTTGCTGGGCGGCGAGCCGGTCGCGGGCGGCGAAGAGGGCGCCGGACAGGGCGAGGCCGGTGCGGCGCTCGGCGGGCGAAAGGTAGCGGTTGCGGCTGGAGAGGGCGAGGCCGTCGTCCTCCCGGACGGTGGCCACTCCCACGATCTCCACCGGGAAGTCCAGGTCGCGGACCATGCGGCGGATCAGCGCGAGCTGCTGGGCGTCCTTCTCGCCGAAGAAGGCCGTGTCGGGGCGGGTGAGCTGGAGGAGCTTGGCCACGACGGTGAGCATGCCGTCGAAGTGGCCGGGGCGGCTGGCGCCTTCGAGGCGTTCGCCCATGGGGCCCGCGGTGATGCGGACCTGGGGCTGGCCGCCGGGGTAGACCTCGGCGGCGGCGGGGGCGAAGACGAGGTCGGCGCCGGCCGCGGCGGCGGTGGCCAGGTCGGCATCCAGGGTGCGCGGGTAGCGGTCCAGGTCTTCGCCGGCGCCGAACTGGAGGGGGTTGACGAAGACGGTGACGACGACCCGGCCTTCGGGGCCGACGTGGGCCCGGGCGGTGCGCACGAGGGTGGCGTGACCGTCGTGGAGGGCGCCCATCGTCATCACGACGGCGGTGGGCGCGGTGGGCCGGCCGGGGGTGGGGGCGCCGGTCAGGGCGTGGTGCAGCTCGGCTTTCGTACGGACCAGGGTGACGGCGGGCGCGGGCGGCGTGGCCGCTGCCGGTGCGGCGGGAGTCTCCGCCGGGTTCGTCGCACCCGCCGGGGTCGCATCGGGGTGGCCGGAGCCGTCTGCCAGCGTCATCGGGGCTCGCCCTCCTTGCTGTCGGCGAGGACTCCGAGCAGGTCCTCGGCCAGCTCCGGCTTGAGCAGGCCGTGCGCGAGGGCGCGGTCGGCGGTGGTGCGGGCCATGGCGAGGTAGCCGGCGACCGTGCCCGGTGCGTGCTTGCGCAACTCGGCCACGTGCGCCGCGACCGTGCCGGCGTCACCGCGGGCGACGGGGCCGGTCAGCGCGGCGTCGCCGGAGCGCAGGGCGTTGTCCAGCGCGGCGCCGAGGAGGGGGCCGAGCATCCGGTCGGGAGTGGTGACGCCGGCGGTGCGCAGCAGCTCCATGGCCTGGGCGACCAGGGTGACCAGGTGGTTCGCCCCCAGGGCGAGGGCCGCGTGGTACAGCGGGCGGGCTTCCTCCTCGATCCACTCGGGCTCCCCTCCCATCTCGATGACCAGGGCTTCGGCGGCCAGCCGCAGCTCTTCGGGCGCGGTCACGCCGAACGAGCACCCGGCCAGCCGCTGGACGTCCACGCTGGTGCCGGTGAAGGTCATCGCCGGGTGGAGGGCGAGGGGGAGCCCACCGGCGCGGGTGGCCGGGGCGAGCACGCCCGTGCCGTACCGACCGGAGGTGTGCACCAGGAGCTGACCGGGGCGTACGGCTCCGGTGTCGACGAGTCCTTCGACGAGCGCGGGCAGCGCGTCGTCCGGGACGGTCAGGAACACCAGCTCAGCACGGGCCAGCACCTCGGCGGGCGTGACCAGGGGCACGTCCGGGAGGAGCGCCTCGGCCCTACGCCGGGAGGCGTCGGAGACCCCGGAAACCGCGACCGGGCGGTGGCCGGCGAGCTGGAGCGAGGCAGCGAGCGCGGGCCCGACGCGGCCGGCGCCGACGACGCCGACGGTCAGCCGGGCGGGGCGGTCCCGGGGGTCGGGCGATTCGTGCAGGGGTGCTGATGCATTCACGCGGTGGGGCCTTCCGTTCCAGTCCGCGGCGGGTACCGGACGATGTTCCGTCATGCTACGCCAGCGTCGCGGACGCCCCTCCGGTTATCCACAGGCAGGTTATCCACAGGCGTGGACGGCGGATTCGACAGCGGGAAAGATCGAGAGTGTTCCGACGGGCGGCCGATCGACGGCGGGCGTTCAGCGGCCGGACGGCGGACGGTGGGCGGTGGGCGCCCGTGTGCGCGGAAGGCACAGCGGGCGGCACAGCGGAAAAGCACATGCGCGGGACGTGCGGGCGGACGAGAGTTGCGGCGAAAGCTGCGTGGCTGCGGGAGAAGACGGAAAAACGGAAAGACGACGAGAAAAGGGGGACGGACCATGTCCGAAGACGAATTGCACCTGCGGAAGCAGGCGGCCTGGCGGGCCTCGGAGCGAAAGTTGTGGCAGGGCCCGGCCGACCGACGGATGGGCGAGCGCCTGGCCGCCATAGCGGAGGGTGCAGGTGAGGTCTTCGACCTGTCCGAGGCCCCCGACATGTACGGGGACGGGGTGGTGGAGGCGCTGGAGCGGAAGGTGGCCGCCCTGCTGGGCTTCCCCGCCGCGGTGTACTTCCCCACGGGCACCATGGCGCAGCAGGTCGCCCTGCGCTGCTGGGCGGGGCGCACGGGCAATGCGACGGTGGCCCTGCACCCCACGGCGCATCCCGAGAAGCACGAGCGCGGTGCGTTCGGCGCGCTCAGCGGGCTGCGCACGGTGCACCCCACCACGGCGCCCCGGCTGCCCACGGC
Organism: Streptomyces sp. NPDC047315; assembly: GCF_040643215.1. Taxonomy (NCBI): domain Bacteria; kingdom Bacillati; phylum Actinomycetota; class Actinomycetes; order Kitasatosporales; family Streptomycetaceae; genus Streptomyces; species Streptomyces sp. NPDC047315. The sequence continues at coordinate 49,651 of NZ_JBEYTZ010000001.1, forward strand.
CGAGGAGGTCCGGGGCTTCGAGGAGCCGTTCGGCGCGCTGATGCTGGAGCTGCCGCTGCGGTCCGCGGGGTGCGTGCTGCCCTCCTGGGACGAGTTGGTCGAGGTCGTCGAGGCCGCCCGCGAGCGGGACGCGGTGGTGCACTTCGACGGCGCCCGGCTGTGGGAGTCCACCGTGCACTTCGACCGCCCGCTCGACGAGATCGCCCCGCTCGCCGACAGCGTTTACGTGTCCTTCTACAAGTCGCTCGGCGGCCTCTCGGGCGCGGCGCTGGTGGGCCCCGAGGACGTCATGGCGGAGGTCCGCACCTGGCGCCACCGGTACGGCGGCCAGCTCTTCCACCAGTTCCCGACGGTGCTGTCCGCGCTCATGGGGCTGGACCGGGAGCTGCCGCGCCTGCCGTCGTACGTGCGACAGGCGCGGGTCGTGGCCGAGGCGCTGGCCGATGCGCTGAGGGACTCCCCCGCTCCCTGGTTCCGCGTCCATCCGGAGGTCCCGCACACCCACCAGTTCCCGCTGTGGCTCCCCTATCCGACCGAGGTGCTGGATGCCGCGGGGCTCGCTCAGGCCGAGGAGACCGGGACGACGCTCTTCCGGAGTTGGTACGCCGAGGGCTGCCCGCCCGGAGTGTCGGTCACCGAGCTGACGGTCGACGCCGCGGGGCTGGAGTGGACGCCCGAGGACGTACGGGAGGCGACCGCCGAGTTCATGCGGAGGGTGGTGGACCAGCTGGCTTAGACGACGCGGGCAGACGCTCGACAGCGCGGCCGGTCAGTGGGCACAGAGCGGGCCCGTGCCCGTGGGACACAGGTCGGCCCCGTGCCCTACAGGACACAGGCTGGGGCCGTGCCCGCAAGGTGCAAGCTGGGGCCCGTGCCCGCAGGCACAGGGGTG
>NZ_JBEYTZ010000001.1:50640-433449 GCF_040643215.1 Streptomyces sp. NPDC047315
AGGAGGTCCCCCGTGCCCGCAGGCACAGGGGTGGAGGTCCCCCGTGCCCGCAGGCACAGGGGTGGAGGTCCCCCGTGCCCGCAGGCACAGGGGTGGAGGTCCCCCGTGCCCGCAGGCACAGGGGTGGGGGTCCCCCCGTGCCCGCAGGCACAGGGGGAGGACGGCGCGACCAACCCGCCCCCGGCTGCAAAGACCAGCGTGCCTGCGGAGCAGCGGCGGGAGCGTCAGGTCGCGCTGGGGTCTTCCACGCGTTCCCCGAAGCGCGGGGTGGGTGTTCCTCGGGTCTGGCGGACGGTCGGTGGTCGGCCCGCCAGGCGGCGCAGTGCGGCACGCAGTCGGCGCCCGGGGCGAGGCGCCCGGGTGCGGGCCGGGGCCTGGGCCTGGGAGACGAGTTCGCGGGCGGCCTGCCAATCGTGGCGGCCCGGCTGCGGCGGGATCCGAGTGCCGTGCTGGGTCGCCCGGTAGGCGTCGATCATGTGCTGGTGCATGGCGTTCATGCCGTTCACGCTGCGACCCAAGCCCCGGGCGGGTCACGTCGATTGACGACCCTCGTCAACTGGCCTCGGGTCGCGGTCGGGGGACGCGCAGAATGGATGTGTGAGCGTGACCATAGACATCAGCGGGCTCCCCCAGGAGCGCATCGTCTTCGAGATCTCCCCCTTGGCGGAGCTGGGCCTCGCGCTGCACGCCCTCTCGGAGCCCGGGCACCATCCGGGCCTCCACGGCTGGGCGACCGCCACCGCGGCGAGCCTCAAGCCCGACCTGGCCGACCGGCTGCACGAGGCGGACTTCCTGTGGCGGACGACGCACTCCGACGTCCTCGCGCCGTTCGCCGGGCTGACGACCTGCGCCGGTGCGATGGGCAAGCCCGGGACGACGCTCAAGGAGGACCTGGACCTGCTCGACCGGCTCGACGACGAGCGCTTCGTGACGGCCGCCCTCGACTTCACCTGTGCCCTCACCTACGGGGACGCGGACGTGCTCGGCAGCGCGAGCATGCGGGAGCGGACGTTGGCGCTGGCCGCCACCCGCGGTCCGCACGTGATGGAGGCCGCCACCCGGCTGCTGGACGACCCCGGCCCGGTGCGGGTGTGGCTGCGCAGGCTGTTCGAGGACTGCGACGAGGCGTTCTTCGCGGACGCCTGGCGGCGGGTCGCACCGGAGCTCGCCGCCGACGCCCGGCACAAGACCGAGCTGCTGCGGCACAAGGGGGTCGCCGAGGCGCTGCACGCGGTGTCGCCGGCGCTCTCGGTGGACGAGGACCTGACCCGTATCACCGTCGACAAGCTCACGACCGGCCGGACGTCGGCCGTGGACCCGGACATGGGCGTCGGGTTGACGCTCGTGCCGTCGAGCTTCGGCTGGCCGCATCTGCTGGTGCTGCACGCGCCGGGCTGGCGGCCGGCGATCTGGTACCCCGTCGGCGCGCCGTCCCCCTCCGATCCCGCCTCCGTCGAGCTGTTGCAGCGCCGTATGGAGGCCCTGGCCCACCCGATGCGGATGAGGCTGTGCCGCAATCTGGCGCGCTCGCCGCACACCACCAGCGAGTTGGCCGACGCGTACGGCATCACCGCGCCGGAGGTCTCCCGGCACGTGGCGGTGCTGAAGAAGGCGGGACTGATCTCCACCCGGCGGCGCGGGCGCTACGTGCTGCACCAGTTGGACATCACCGCGGTCGCCCGGCTGGGCAGCGAATTCCTGGAGACGGTCCTGCGGTAGCGCGGCGGGCCCCGGGACGGGCCCTGGGGTGTCAGCGCGCGGGGCCCGCGCCGCCGCCCGCGCGGACCAGCCCGGACTCGTACGCGAGGACCACGACCTGCACCCGGTCGCGCAGCCCCAGCTTGGTGAGGATCCGCCCCACGTGCGTCTTCACGGTCGCCTCGGACAGCACCAGCCGGGCCGCGATCTCACCGTTCGACATCCCCTGCGCGACCAGCAGCATCACCTCGCGCTCCCGGTCGGTGAGCCGGTCCAGCTCCTTGCTGCTCGGCTCCCCGCCGGTGCTCGGCAGCATCGGCGAGAAGCGGTCCAGCAGCCGCCGGGTGGTCGAAGGCGCCACCACCGCGTCCCCGCTGTGCACGGAGCGGATCGCCGCCAGCAGCTCGGCGGGCGGCACGTCCTTGAGCATGAAGCCGCTGGCCCCGGCCTTCAGCCCGGAGAAGGCGTACTCGTCGAGGTCGAACGTGGTCAGGATGAGCACCTTCGGCGGGTTCGGCGCGGCGCAGATCCGCCGGGTCGCCTCCACCCCGTCCAGCCGCGGCATGCGCACGTCCATCAGCACCACGTCCACCGCCGTGGAGCGCAGGATGTCGATCGCCTCGGCGCCGTCCCCGGCCTCCGCGACGACCTCCATGTCGGGCTGGGCGGCGAGCACCATGCGGAACCCCGTCCGCAGCAGGACCTGGTCGTCGACGAGCAAGACCTTGATGGACATCTCAGCGGTTCCTTCATCTGTCGGGGCGGTCGGGGCTGTCGGGGTGGGTCGGGGTGGTTGAGGGCTTTCGGGGCTGCCGCGGGGGCCGCCGCAGGTGGTGCCGTGGTGCCGGTCAGGCCGTCTTGAGGGGCAGCAGGACGCTGATCCGGAAACCGCCGCCCGGCCGCGGTCCGGCGTCCAGCGTGCCGCCGACCATACCGACGCGCTCGCGCATGCCGATGAGGCCGTGGCCCTGCCCGTCCGCTCCCCCGTCCTCGTACAGCTCGTGCGCCGCGCCCCGGCCGTCGTCCTCGACGAGCAGCCCGAGGCCGTCGTCGAAGTAGACCAGCCGCACGCTGGCGCCGACGTCGGGCCCGCCGTGCTTGCGGGTGTTCGTCAGCGCTTCCTGCACGATGCGGTACGCGGTGAGCTCCACGCCGCTCGGCAGCGGCCGGGGCGTGCCCTCGATCTTGAAGTCCACGGTCAGCCCGGAGGTGCGCACCTGCTCCACCAGGTCCTCGATCTGCTGCACGTCGGGCTGCGGCACGTACTCGCCGCTCTCCGGTCCGTCACCGGTGCGCAGCACGCCCAGCAGCCGGCGCATCTCCGCCAGCGCCTGACGGCCGGTCGACGAGATCGTCTCCAGAGCCTGTTTCGCCTGGTCGGGGGCGGCGTCCAGGACGTAGGCGGCGCCGTCGGCCTGCACCACCATCACCGAGACGTTGTGCGCGACGACGTCGTGCAGCTCGCGGGCGATCCGGGCGCGCTCGGCGGCCACCGCGACCTTCGACTGCGCCTCGCGCTCCTTCTCCAGCCGCCGCGCGCGCTCTTCGAGCTGGGCGAAGTAGGCCCGGCGGGTGCGGACGGAGTCGCCGAGGGACCAGGCGAGGGCGAACGGCACCGTCAGGATGATCGTGATGAAGATCTGACGGAGCGCGCTCTGGTCGGGCGTGGGCCAGCGGATCTGTGCGCAGGTGGCCGCGGCCAGGCCGCCGACCAGGGCGGCCCGGGAGGCCCAGCGCGAGGTGGACTGCACCGCGACGGTGTAGATGATCACGAGCATCGCGAAGTTCGCCGCGCCCGGGGGCACGTCGAACACCAGCTGGGCGAGGCCGATCACCCCGGCGAGCACCAGCATCTTCTCCGGCATCCGACGGCGCAGCGCGATCACCGCACCCAGCCCGACGACCACCGGCACGGCGGCCCACAGGGGCCCGCTGTCCATGTCACCGACGAACCTCAGGGCGGCGAGGCCCATGACGAAGACCGCCCAGAAGCAGTCGACGCCCGTGGGGTGTCGGCGGATGAAGTCGTAGAGGCGCTGCACGTAACCCAGCGTAGGGAAAGTGGACAGGTGTATGGGTCAACCGCCAGAGCGATCCGAACGGCCGGTCAGTACTCCACAAGGTGGAGACTGATGGTCGTGACGGACGACACGGAATGCGCCGGGACGGATGAGACGCCTGGTCACGGTGGTGTGGCGGGGGACGACGGAACGGGCTGCGGGGGCAGCGCCCGCGCCGGTGCGGGCGGGGTTCAGGGGGCTGAAGGGGCAGCGGGTTCTCATGCGCCCGAGGCCGGTCCGGAGCACTCGGAGGACGGTGCGGAAGACGGCTGGCGGGGCTGGCGTGCCGCCACCGAGCAGGCCCTTTACGGCTCCCCCGACGGCTTCTACCTGCGGCCCGAGGGCCCCGCCGGCCACTTCCGTACCTCCGTGCACGCCTCGCCCCTCTTCGCATCGGCGGTCGCGACTCTCCTGCGCACCACCGCCGACGACCTCTCGGACGCCGGCCACGAGGGACCGGTCGCCTTCGTCGACATGGGATCGGGCCGCGGGGAACTGGTGTCCGGCGTGCTGGCGGCGCTGCCGGACGACTTCCCCGTACGTGCGTACGCAGTGGAGCGCGCCGACCGCCCGGCCGGCCTCGACCCCCGCGTCACCTGGCTCGCCGCACCGCCCGCCGGGGTCAGCGGCCTCCTCTTCGCGAACGAGTGGCTGGACAACGTGCCCGTGGACGTCGCCGAGGTCGACGAGGACGGGGTGGTGCGCCAGGTGCTCGTACGCCCCGACGGCACCGAACGCCTCGGTCCGCCGGTCACCGGGGCGGACGCGGAGTGGCTGGCGCGGTGGTGGCTGCTGACGGAGCCCGGCTGCCGGGCGGAGATCGGCCGCCCTCGCGACGAGGCGTGGGCGGCGGCGGTCGGCACGCTGCGGTCGGGGCTCGCGGTGGCGGTCGACTACGGGCACCTGGCGCAGGCGCGTCCGCCGTACGGCACCCTGACCGGGTTCCGGGCGGGGCGCGAGGTGGCGCCGGTGCCGGACGGGAGCTGCGATCTGACGGCGCACGTGGCGGTGGACGCGTGTGCGCTGCCGGGGGCGCGGTTGGTGCGGCAGCGCGAAGCGCTGTCCGCACTGGGTCCCTTCGCCGGGTTCCGGCGCCCGCCGCTGGCCCTGGCCAGCACCGACCCGGCGGCGTACCTACGGGCGCTGTCGGCGGCGGGGGAAGCGGCGGAGTTGACGGGACGCGGGGGGCTGGGGGACTTCTGGTGGCTGCGGCAGGAGGTGGGGCGGAGTCAGGGCCTGTCCGGGCCGACGGGGGGCTGATCGTGCAGTTCGCGCGGGGGATACTGATGACATGACGGAGACCACGTTCAGCGTCGGCGGGGCCGCGGAGCGGACCGACATGGTGCTCAACATCGGGCCCCAGCATCCCTCCACGCACGGGGTGCTGCGGCTGCGGCTGGTGCTGGACGGCGAGGTGATCCAGCACGCCGAGCCCGTCATCGGGTACATGCACCGCGGCGCGGAGAAGCTGTTCGAGGCGCGGGACTACCGGCAGATCGTCATGCTGGCGAACCGGCACGACTGGCTGTCCGCGTTCTCCAACGAACTCGGCGTCGTCATGGCCGTGGAACGCATGCTCGGCATGGAGGTGCCGGAGCGCGCGGTGTGGACGCGGACGCTGCTCGCCGAGTTGAACCGGGTGCTCAACCACCTGATGTTCCTCGGCTCGTACCCGCTGGAGCTGGGCGGGATCACCCCCGTCTTCCACGCGTTCCGCGAGCGCGAAGAGCTCCAGGCCGTCATGGAGGAGGTCTCCGGCGGGCGGATGCACTACATGTTCAACCGGGTCGGCGGGCTGAAGGAGGACCTGCCGGCGGGGTGGCTGGGACGGGTGCGGCACGCCGTCGCCGACGTGCGGTCGCGGATGGACGTGTACGACCGGCTGGTGCTCGGCAACGAGATCTTCCGGGGGCGCACCAGCGGCGTGGGCGTGCTGTCCGCGGACGCCGTGCACGCGTACGGCGTGAGCGGGCCCATCGCGCGCGCCTCCGGCGTCGACTTCGACCTGCGGCGCGACGAGCCGTACCTCGCGTACGGGGAGCTCGGGGACGTTCTCAAGGTGGTCACGCGGCCGGCGGGCGACTGCCTGGCGCGGTTCGAGGTGCTGTTGGAGCAGACGCACAACTCCCTCGACCTCGCGGACGCGTGCCTCGACCGGATCGCGGACCTGGCGCCCGGGCCGATCAACCAGCGACTGCCGAAGGTGCTGAAGGCCCCGGAGGGCCACACGTACGCCTGGACGGAGAACCCCCTCGGCATCAACGGCTACTACCTGGTGTCGAAGGGCGAGAAGACGCCGTACCGGCTGAAGCTGCGTTCCGCGTCGTACAACAACATCCAGGCGCTGGCCGTGCTGCTGCCGGGGACGCTCGTCGCCGACATGGTGGCGATCCTCGGCTCCCTGTTCTTCGTCGTCGGCGACATCGACAAGTAGCCCCGAGCAAGTCGGTTGGCGCGCTGGCGCCGTGGGTGGCTCAGCAAACGTGGCGACCTCGGCCCGGTGGTGGGTTACTCGCGCAGTTCCGTCCCCTATGCCCGCAGGGCATAGGGGACGGAACTGCGCGACAAGCCACAGACGGGCCGCAGAGACCAGACCTCCGCAGGGAAACCGCGGCTACGTCCCAAGCCGCAGGGAAGCGGGCGGGACCTTCCGGGCGCGCCCCAGCGCGTTCGTCAGGAGCTGAGCGCGTTTCGGAGGGGTGCCAAGTCCAGCTTCTCCGTGTCGTCGTGCGCGGTCAGGTCGATGACCTCGCCCGCCGCAGCGACCGGGGGGCGGACCTGGCTCGGGGCCGTCGGCTGGCGGCGGGCGTTCTGCTCGTGCTCGGCCAGGGCCTCTTCCCCGACGACGTCGGCGAGGTCCTCCTGCTGGGCCGCCTCGATGGCCTTCGCGGTGCCGCCACCGGACGCGTTCCCGTTCCCCGCCCCCTGGTGGCCGAAGAAGTCGAACGTCCCTTCCGGGCGGCGCTTCGCGGTGTCGGGCCGGTCGGTCCGCGGGCCGTACGGCACGATCGCGGCCGTCAGCGCCGCGGGCCGGGCGTCGGCCGCCGCGGTACGGTCCTCGGGGCTTCGGCCGCCGCCCGGGCCACCGCCGTCGCCCGGTCCTTCGGGGCCCTTGTCGCCCTGCTGGGGCGGGGCGGACACGGCTTCCCTGGCGGCCATGGCCCCCGCGACCCCGGCCACCGCGGCCGACTTGCCCGACTCGATCGCCTTCGCGGTCCCGGCCGCCTGGATCGCCTTCCGTGCGACTTCGACACCTTCGACACCGTCGGTGCCTTCGGTACGGGTCTGCTCGCCCGACCGCTGCGCCGCGGCGTTGCGCGCCAGGGCGTCCAGCGCCTGGGCGGCACGCAGATACGCCGCAGCCGTCGGCGAGACGCCGGCCCCCGGCAGCGCCTTGGGGTCGGCCACCTCGATGGCGAGCTGCCGGCGGCCCTCCAGCGCGCTCGCCCGCCCGGTCTCGGCGGCGGCGTAACGGCGCAGCAGTTCGGCGTGTTCGTTGCGCAGGGCGGCCAGCTCGACGCGCTTGGCCCGGAGCTTCGTCTCCAGCTTGCCGCGCAGCTCGCGCGACTCCTCGACGTCCGACTCCAGTTCGGCTATGCGCTCCTCGCTCTGCCAGGCGTCGCTGGCGCGGCCCCGGACGAGGTCGGCCACCCGGCGCCCCGCGGACCGGTCCCAACGGCGCATCAAGAACGCGCCGCTGAGCGCGGCTCCGGCCGCCACCGCGGTCAGGGTGCGCAGCAGGACCGGCTCCGTGAGGAACCACGCGCCGGCCGCGCTCAGGACCGACGCTCCGGCGACCGCCGACGGCGGCAGCAGCCTGTGCAGGGGAGGTGAATGGCGGTGACGTCCACGGGGCATGGCCCGAAATTTACCGTGCGTAGACGGCGAATGGGATGGCGGGTCAGCAAATAACCGGAACGGAACCCGGAAGGAGCGCGGAAACTCCCCAACATCTCCCGATCCGCGCTCTCTTACCCACTTCTTCAAGCCACTCACCGGTGATACGGGCGGGATACCCGTGACGGTAGTGGCCCCGGGGTACGACCGACCTCCGCCCCGACGCCCATCCGATCAGCTACCCGATCACCCACCTGAACAGGCACCTCAACAGGCACCTCAACAGGCAGGTGATCAGCTGCCCGAACTACTTCTTCGCCAGCCCCTTGGACTGGAGATACTCCTTCGCCGCGTCCTCCGGCTTCGCCCGCTCGGCATCCACCTTGCGGTTCAATTCGGCCAGGTCCTCGGTGGTGAGCACCTGCGTGAGCTTGTCGAGGGCGGCGACGATCTCCGGATCGCCGGCGTCCTTGGCATTGACGACCGGCAGGACGTTGTCCGCGTTCTGGAGCTTCTTGTCGTCCGCCAGGAAGACCAGCCCGTCCATGACCGCGTCGGTGGTGGTCGTCAGGACCAGTTGGACGTCGCCGTCGCGCACCGCCTGCTTGGACTGCGGGGTGCCGACGCCCTTGGGGTCGATGCCGGTGACGTCGATGCCGTACTTCTCCTTCAGCCCGGGTGCGCAGTACGGGCGCACCTCGCACTCGTCGCCGGCCGCGATCTTGACCTTGAGCTTTGCCTTCCCGAGGTCGGAAAGCGTCTTCAGACCGTTCTTCTCGGCGAATTCCCGGCTCACCGCGAAGGCGTTCTGGTCGACGGCTCCGCCGGGCTTGAGGACCTTCAGCCCGCGCGGCTCGGCCAGCGCGGTGAGCGCGTTGACGGTGGTGGTGACGTCGCTGGTCGCGACGGGCTTCTCGATGGGCGCCTTCGGGCCGTTCGCCTTCGCGTTCAGGAATTCGGCGAGGGTGGCGGCGTATTCCGGTACGACGTCGATCTCGCCCTTCTCCAAGGACGGTTCGTACAGCTCGCGGTTCTTCACGGTCGTCACGGAGGTCTTGTAGCCGGCGTCGGCGAGGACCCGGGCGTAGAGCTCGGCGAGGACCTTCGACTCGGTGAAAGCCGCGGCGCCGACGACGAGCGATCCCTTTCCGCCCGAACCACCTCCTGATCCTGATCCGTTCTTCGAATCCTCCAGGCTGTCGCCGTCACCGCAGGCGGCGAGGACACCGGCGAGGGCGACCACCGCGACGCCGACGCGGGCGGCCCGGGCAACGCGGGCGCCACGGGGGGACTTGGGCAGGGACATGAGGTGTCTCCGTTCGAACGTACTGCGGCTCTGAACTGAACTGCACTGCGATGAAGCGCCGGACTGCTCCCAACTGCGCCGAACTGCACTGCACTGCGCCGAACTGCGCTGATCCACGTGGAAGGACATGCGCGGCGAAATCGTCAGGTCTCCAAGGCTCCGGCGCCGGGACGCTCACGCCCGCGCCCCGGCGGCCCGCCCCTTCGCGGCGACGGACCTCCTGCGCGGGTCGACCAGCCGGTCCACCGCCACGAACAGGCCCTCCACCGCCAGCGCCAACAGCGCGGCGAGCAGCGCACCGGCGACCACCTGCGGGGTGTCGTACGTGTTGAAGCCGGCGGTGATGATCCGGCCGAGCCCGCCCTGGCCGACCATCGACGCGATGGTGGCGGTGGCCACCACCTGCACGGCGGCCGAGCGCACTCCGGTCATCAACAGGGGGTACGCCAGCGGCAGCTCGACGCGGCGGAAGAGCTGCCAGCCCGACATCCCCATCCCCCGGGCCGCCTCCACCACGGCGCGGTCGACCTCCTGCATCCCGACGTACGCATTGGTCAGCAGCGGCGGCACCGCGAACAGCACCAGCGCGATGATCGTCGGTGCGTACCCGGCGCTGCGCAGCGGGGTGAGCATGAAGAGCGCGAGGACGGCGAAGACGGGGATCGCCCGGCCGGCGTTGGAGATGTTGACCGCGAGGGCGCCGCCCCGGCCCAGGTGTCCGAGGTACAGCGCGATCGGCAGGGCGATCGCGGCGGCGACCGCGAGGGCGACCCCGCTCACGTACACGTGCTCGCCCAGCCGGTGCCAGGCGCCGCTCTCCCCCGACCAGTTCGCCCCGGTGGTGAGCCAGGTGAAGGCGTCGGCCACGACCTGCATCAGAGAGCCTCCCCCGAGGTCCGTATTCGAGCCGTGGCCCTACGGGCGCGGCTCGGCGCCCCGCCGGCGCGCAGCCGGGTCCAGGGCGTGAGCAGCCGCTGCACGGCGAGCAGCAGCAGATCGGCGACCGCGGCCAACAGCACGCACAGCACGGACGCGGTGAGCACCTGCGCCTTGAACGTCGTCTGCACGCCCTCGTCGATGAGGTTGCCGAGGCCGCCCTTGCCGACGAGGGCGCCGACGGTGGTCAGCGCGATCGTGGAGACGGTGGCGATGCGCAGGCCGGCCATCAGCGCCGGCAGCGCCAGCGGCAACTCGACCTCCCACAGCAGCCGCGCCGGGCCGTACCCCATCCCACGGGCGGCCTCCCGCGCCTCCGCGGGCACCGCTTCCAGTCCCGCCATGACGTTCCGCACCAGGATGGTGAGCGAGTAGAGCACCAGGCCGGTGACGACGAGGGCGGAGGAGAGTCCGAAGACCGGCAGCAGCAGCGAGAACATCGCCAGCGACGGGATCGTGTACAGCAGGGTGGTCAGGCCGAGGACGGGGCCGGCGAAGGCCGGCTTCGCCCGGGCGAGCAGGGCCAGCGGGAAGGCGACGGCCAGCCCGATCAGCACGGAAACGGCGGTGATCCAGACGTGTTCCACCGTCGCGTCCGTCAATTCCTGGCTACGGCTGCGGAGGTATTCCCCACAGATCCAGTCGTTCGCCGCCAGACAGCTCTGCGCGGCGACGCTCACACTCGCACTCATGCTCCCCCACCTCCCCACCCGCACCGAACGTATGACCGTATTCCTGAGGTTCTTCGACCCTAACCCTGACCACTGACAATCGCCGAGGACCGCCACACGGAGGCAACATGGCCTTCACACGACACCCGCCACAATGGGGACCCATGATCCGTTTCGAGCACGTCACCAAGCGCTATCCGGACGGGACGACAGCGGTCGACGACCTGTCGTTCGAGGTCGAGCAGGGCGAACTGGTCACGCTCGTCGGCCCGTCCGGTTGCGGCAAGACCACGACCATGAAGATGGTCAACCGGCTGATCGAGCCCAGCAGCGGCCGGATCTTCCTGGACGGAGAGGACATATCCACCGTCGATCCGGTGCAGTTGCGCCGTCGCATCGGCTACGTCATCCAGCAGGTCGGCCTCTTCCCCCACAAGACCGTCCTCGACAACACCGCCACCGTCCCCCACCTCCTCGGCTGGCCCCGCGCCAAGGCCCGCGCCCGCGCGGCCGAACTCCTCGACCTGGTGGGCCTGGACCCCGCCGTCCACGGCGAGCGCTACCCCGAGCAGCTCTCCGGCGGTCAGCGCCAGCGCGTGGGCGTGGCCCGGGCGCTCGCCGCCGACCCGCCCGTGCTGCTGATGGACGAGCCGTTCGGCGCGGTCGACCCGGTGGTGCGCGAACACCTCCAGAACGAGTTCCTACGCCTGCAGTCCCAGGTCCGCAAGACCGTCCTGTTCGTCACCCACGACATCGAGGAGGCCGTCCGCCTCGGTGACCGCATCGCGGTGTACGGGCACGGCCGCATCGAGCAGTTCGACGCGCCCGCCGCCGTCCTGGGCGCGCCCGCCACCCCGTACGTCGCCGACTTCGTCGGCGCGGACCGCGGCCTGAAGCGGCTCTCCGTCACCCCGATCGAGGAGAGCGACCTGGAGCAGCCGCCGGTGGTCCACCTCGACGACCCGCTGCCGCGGGAGTTGGGCTCGCGCTGGGCCGTCGTCCTGGACGGCGAGGAGAACCTGCACGGCTGGATCTCGTCCGAGCACGCCCGCTCCGGCCCGGCCGGGACCGTACGGGACAAGGCCCGCCGGATGGACGCCTGGCTGCCGCTGGGCGCCTCCCTCAAGCAGGCGTTCGCCACCATGCTCCAGCACGACGCCGGCTGGATCGCGGTGATCGACAAGGAGGAGACGGGACGTTTCCTCGGGGTCCTGACCCCGGGGCGGCTGCACGAGGCGCTGCGCCGCTCGATCGACGCGGACGGGCGGGACGTGCCCCGTACGGAGGTGGACCTGGAGTCCATCGAGACCCTGCCCGCACTGGCGGCGGACGGACCGCGCAAGCGCGGCTGAGACGTAGCCGAGGCCCTGCTGGGACGCGGCTCAGATCGCGCCGGGACGCACCGCGGATCACGCCGAGACGTGCGCTGGGACGCACCGCGGATCACGCCGGGACGCGGCTCAGGTCGCGCTGAGGCGACCGCTCAGCCACTCCAGCGTGGGCGGGATCTCCCGGCGCCAGGTCGTGAAGTTGTGCCCGCCGCTGTCCAGCGTGATCGACGAGACCCGGGCGGGCGCCTTCACCTTCTCAATGAAGCGGAGCGTGCCCTTCAGGTTCGACTCGCCCTGCTTCGACGTGGTGACCAGGAACGAGGACTTCGCCGCGGGCCGGTTGTCCAGGCTCCACAGCAGGTCCGCCCGGTTGCGCAGGGACTGGTCCCCCTGGAAGAGGTTCCCGGTCGTCGCGTCCTCCGCCGCCTTGTAGTACGCGGACAGCCCGGCGCCGGCCGCGAACCGGTCCGGGTGGTGCAGCGCCACCTTCAGCGCGCAGTAGCCACCGGTGGAGTTGCCGACGAAGCCCCAGTTCTGCGGCTTCGTACCGACCCGGTACGCCTGCGAGACCGCGGTGGGCAGGTCGTCGGCGAAGAAGGTCTCCGTCTGCGGACCGCCCGGGACGTCCACGCACTCGGTGTCCCTCGGCGGCGCCACCGTCGGCCGCAGCATCACCAGCACCATCGGCTGCGTCCGGCCCTTCTTGGCCAGTTCGTACGCCGTCCGCGGATACTTCAGGCCCTTGATCAGGTTCTCGGCCGTGCCGGGGTAGCCGGTGAGCACGACCGCGGCGGGGAAGTTCTTCTTCGCGTACGCCGGCTGGAAGTACTCCGGCGGCAGATAGACGTACGCCGGGCTGTCGATCCGCGACTTCGCGCCCGCGACCACCACCTTCTGGATCTGCCCGGCCCGTTCGGGGCGCTCGCCGCCCGGCACGTCCAACTGCTGCGTGCCGACGACCTTCACGCGCTTGCCGCCCGCCGAGTGGTCGACCACCACGCCAAGGTCCTGCTCCTGGCCGAAAAGGTCCGCCCACGAGCCGTAGAAGAGGAACGACTTGTTGGCCGCCAGGCCCACCGTGGCGAAGATCGCGAGCTGGGTCGCGAGCAGCAGGCCGACCCGCCCCACGAGTGGCCGCCAGCCGCGCCCGGCGAGCCGGGGCCACAGCCAGATCGTCGCCGCAAACAGCAACACCGCCGCGGCGACGGCGAAGGCCAGGACGGAAGTACTGGTCAAACCCATGGGGTGGGTGCTCCTTGTCTGGACCCGACGGGTCGGCCGGGGTGTGCGGGGTCTCCGAGAAACCCGAGGACTTTCTGGGCACGGGAGTGAACCGACGTCCCGGGACTCCCGTCCTAGAGGGCGCATATCGCCCGGAGCCGACCTGACCACCGGCTCGCGGACGAACACCCGACCTTCTCGCGGAAGCACGGAAACTCGACATCGCCATGCCTGCACCTGTAGATGGGGACAATTCAGGAAAGGTTCCGGTTCGGACCGGCCACGATCAGCCACCCGGGAACCGGGGGCTGCGGGATCGGCTGTCCGACCGGGTGCCCGAGGGCGTGCGCCGCGTGCTGCGCGGCCCCCGCCCCGAAGCCGTCCCGTCGGTGGTCGGCACCGCCTGCACCCTCGTCGGACTGATCGACGTCGCCGCCGGAGTCGTCCCCCGCTTCCGGCACAGCCGCGCGCACGCGCTCGTCGAGGTGCTCCCCGGCACCACCGGACCGCTCGCCGCCGCCCTCTCGCTCAGCGTGGGAGTCCTCCTGCTGCTGCTCGCGCACGGCCTCAAGCGCCGCAAGCGGCGGGCCTGGCGGGCCGCGGTGGTGCTGCTGCCCGTCGGTGCCGTCGTGCAGTTCGCGTACCGCAACTCCGTCGTCGGGGTGCTGGTCTCCCTGCTGGTGCTGGCCCTGCTGCTGCGCCACCGCGCGCAGTTCGCCGCGCTGCCCGACCCGCGCAGCCGATGGCGGGCACTCGCCAACTTCGTCCTGATGGGCGCCGGCTCGATCGGCCTCGGACTGGTCGTCGTCAGCGCGCACCCGGACAACGAGATCGGGGACCCCGGCCTCGTCGACCGCCTGGAGCACACCCTGTACGGGCTCTTCGGCGTCGAAGGCCCCGTCGACTACGCCGGCAGCGACGCCTGGACCGTCGGGTACTCCCTCGGGGCGCTCGGGTTGCTGACCGCCGTGACCACCACGTACCTCGCCTTCCGCCCCGAGCACCCCACCGCGCTGCTCACCGAGGACGACGAGCGGCGGCTGCGCGAACTCCTCGCGCTGCACGGCCAGCGCGACTCCCTCGGCCACTTCGCGCTCCGCCGCGACAAGGGCGTGGTCTTCTCGCCCAGCGGGAAGGCGGCGGTCTGCTACCGGGTCGTCTCCGGAGTGATGCTGGCCAGCGGCGACCCGATCGGGGACGTCGAGGCGTGGCCCGGCGCCATCGAGCGCTTCATGGACGAGGCGCGGGCGCACTCCTGGACGCCGGCCGTGATGGGCTGCTCGGAGACCGGCGGCCAGGTGTGGACCCGGGAGACCGGACTGGACGCACTGGAACTCGGCGACGAGGCGGTGGTCGACGTCGCGGACTTCTCGCTCTCCGGGCGCTCGATGCGCAACGTCCGCCAGATGGTCAAGCGCATCGAGCGCAACGGCTACACCACCCGCGTACGGCGCGTCCGCGACCTGTCGGCCGAGGAACTGGCCCAGGTCAGGCGCGCCGCGGCGGATTGGCGGGGCACGGACACCGAGCGCGGATTCTCCATGGCCCTGGGGCGGATCGGGGATCCGGCGGACGGGGACGCGGTGATCGCCACCGCGCACAAGGACGACACCGCGGACGCGGACGCGACGGCCCCCGACGGACCCGGGGAGGCCGGCGCGAAGCCGTACGGGGACCTGAAGGCGATCATCCACTTCGTGCCGTGGGGCGACGACGGCATGTCCCTGGAGCTGATGCGCCGCGACCGCTCGGCCGACCCCGGCATGAACGAACTGCTGATCGTGGCCGCGCTCCGGGCGGCCCCCGACCTCAAGATCACCCGGGTCTCGCTCAACTTCGCGATGTTCCGGGCGGCCCTGGCCCGCGGCGAGAAGATCGGCGCGGGACCGGTGCTACGGATGTGGCGGGGGTTGCTGGTGTTTCTGTCCCGCTGGTTCCAGATCGAGTCGCTGTACAAGTTCAACGCCAAGTTCCAGCCACGCTGGGAGCCCCGGTTCGTCGTCTTCCGCACCACCCGGGACCTGCCGCGCATAGGCTTCGCAGCCATGCGGGCGGAGGGCTTCGTCACCCTCGGACTGCCCCGCCCGTTCGCCGCCCGCCGCGCCCCGCGCCCGGCGCGTCCCTGCACCCACGCGATCTCCGGGCCCCCGCGCACCCCGTCCCGGGTGAGCCGCGCGGCATGAGCCGTGCCGCCGGAGCGGAGCCGTACCGTCCGCGCGGTGCCGTACGGGTCGTACGGGCGTACGGCGCCGGGCGCACCGCACGAGGCCGGCCATCCCCGGCCCCGGCCCCCGATCGCGTGCCGCGGGCGCGGGCCTACGCTGGGCGTATGAGTACGTTGCATGGGTTGCCGGAGTGGGGCCGCTGCGCGGTCATGGGAGTCGTCAACGTGACGCCGGACTCCTTCTCCGACGGCGGGCGCTGGTTCGACACCGCCGCCGCCGTCAAGCGCGGCATCGACCTCGTCGCCGACGGCGCCGACCTCGTCGACGTCGGCGGGGAGTCCACCCGGCCCGGCGCCAGCCGGGTCGACGAGGACGAGGAGTTGCGCCGGGTCGTCCCGGTCGTGCGCGGGCTCGCGGCGGAAGGCATCACGGTCTCCGTCGACACCATGCGCGCCAGCGTCGCCGAGCGCGCCCTCGCCGCCGGCGCCGTCCTCGTCAACGACGTCAGCGGCGGACTCGCGGACCCGGCGATGGTGCCCGCGGTCGCCGCCGCCGACGCCCCCTTCGTCGTCATGCACTGGCGCGGCTTCAGCCACGACATGAACGACCGGGCCGTGTACGCGAACGTGGTCACCGAGGTCGTCGACGAGCTGCGGGCCCGGATGGACGCCGTCGTCGCCGGCGGCGTCGCGCCCGAGCGGATCGTGCTCGACCCCGGCCTCGGCTTCGCCAAGGACGCCGAGCACGACCTCGCGCTCGTCGCCCACCTGGGGGACCTCAACGCGCTCGGCCGCCCGCTGCTCGTCGCCGCCTCCCGCAAACGCTTCCTCGGCCACGTGCTCGCACAGGACGCCAAGGACGGCCGGCCCCCGCGCGCGCGGGAGCGGGACGCGGCGACGGCCGCGGTGTCCGCGATCGCGGCGCACGAGGGCGCGTGGGCCGTACGCGTGCACGAGGTGCGGGCCACGGCCGACGCCGTACGGATCGCCCACGCCGTCGAGGCCGCCCGGTGAGCCGTTCCCGCTACGACGGCGACGACGACCAGCCCGGCGACGAAGAACTCGACCCCGTCGAAGCCGCGGCCCGCGCCGAGGTCGAGGCGGCGAACACGGCGTACTACGAAGCCATGGAGCGCGGCGACACCGTCGCGATGGCCGAGCTGTGGCTGCCCGCCGACGACGTCTCCTGCGTGCACCCCGGCTGGCCCGTGCTCCAGAGCCGCGGCGAGGTGCTGCGCTCCTACGCCGTGATCATGGAGCACACCGAGTACATCCAGTTCTTCCTCACCGACGTGCGCGCCAGCGTCGCCGCCGACACGGCGGTGGTGACCTGCACGGAGAACATCCTCAGCGGTGGCCCCGCGGAGGAGGCCGGCGAGCTGGGCCCGCTGGTGGGACAGCACGTCGTCGCGACGAACGTGTTCCGCCGCACGGCCGCGGGCTGGCAGCTCTGGTCGCACCACGGCTCCCCCGTGCTCGCGGAGGGGTACGCGGAAGAAGACGGTTTGGGCGGCGCCGACGGTGCGGACGGCGAGCGGGGCGGCGGTCCGGGGGCCGCCGGCGGCCCCGCGGACGGCCGCGGCCCGGGAGGGGGACCGGGAAGGGGACCGGGGGGCTTCACCCCGTGACCGCGGCCCCCGGCCCCCAGGACGACCCGTCCGTGAGGGCTGTCGGTGGTCGCAGGTAGATTCGAAGAGGGCAAGGAAGCCGTTGTGACACGGTCAGGTGCCCGTTCCGCCCGTCAGACTTTCGGACATCAGGAGTGATTCGCGTGGATCGTGTCGCGCTGCGCGGCCTCAAGGCCCGCGGGCACCACGGCGTCTTCCCCAGGGAACGGGAGGAGGGCCAGACCTTCATCGTGGATCTGGAGCTCGGACTCGACACCCGCCCCGCGGCTGCGGACGACGACCTGGCGAAGACCGTGCACTACGGCATCGTGGCGGAGGAGGTCGTCGCGATCGTCGAGGGCGAGCCCGTCGACCTGATCGAGACGCTGGCGGAGCGGATCGCCCAACAGTGCCTGAAGCACGACGGGGTGGAGCAGGTCCAGGTGGTCGTCCACAAGCCGGACGCACCGATCACCGTCCCGTTCGACGATGTGACCATCACGATCACGCGGAGCAGGGTATGAGCGATCCCACAGTGCAGCCGGTGCCCACGTCCGTGGTCGAGCAGGTCGACGCGGCCGACGTCACCCTCTCCAACCCCCGGCGGGCCGTCCTCTCCCTCGGCTCCAACCTGGGCAACCGCCTCGACACGCTCCAGGGCGCCGTCGACGCGCTGGAGGACACCCCCGGCCTCCGGGTCACGGCCGTCTCCCCGGTGTACGAGACCGAGCCCTGGGGCGTCGAGCCCGGCTCCCAGCCGACGTACTTCAACGCCGTGATCACGGTGAAGACGACCCTGCCGCCCGGCTCCCTGCTGGAGCGCGGCCAGGCCATCGAGGAGGCGTACGACCGGGTGCGGGACGAGCGATGGGGCCCGCGCACCATCGACGTCGACATCGTGGCGTACGCGGACGTGGTCTCCGACGACCCCGCGCTCACGCTGCCGCACCCGCGGGCCCACGAGCGCGCGTTCGTCCTCGTGCCCTGGCACGACATCGACCCGGAAGCGCAGCTTCCGGGCCGCGGGGCGGTCGCCGGGCTGCTGGCCGCGATCGGTCGGGAGGGCGTGGAGCCACGGCCCGACTTGGAACTGCGCCTGCCGGAGTAGTCGTTAGGCTGCTGACGGCGGTGTCGACGACAGTGGAAGGACGTGTGCTCCCGGTGAAGCAGCTACGCCTCGCGGTGCTGGCCGGTCTCTTCGTCGGGACGGGGGTGCTGTCCTGGGCCGCGGCGCGCTTGTGGGACGCCTTCGGGACGCTGCCGGCGGTGCCGCTCGCGGCGCCGATCGTGCTCGCCGTCATCGCGGTGATCCTCATGGCGACGGCGCTCTCCCTGCGCTCCCGGCTGAAGGCCCAGCGCGAGCGGCGGCCCGGCGCGAAGGGCGTGGAGCCGCTGATGGCTGCCCGAGCGCTGGTGTTCGGCCAGGCGAGCGCGCTGGTCGCGGCGCTGGTGAGCGGGGGGTACGGCGGCGTCGGCGTGTTCCTGCTCGGCTCGCTGGACATCCCGGCCCGCCGGGACCAGGCGATCTACGCGGGGTTCTCGGTGCTGGCGGGGGTGGCGGTGATCGCGGCGGCGCTCTTCTTGGAGCGGGTGTGCCGGCTTCCGGAGGACGGCGACGACGCGGGCGGCGGCGCGACGGGCGGCGCGGGCGGCCCAGGCCGCGCCCACGCCTAGCCGCCTGCGGCTGGCCCACCCGAAGCAACCTCCCCCACGCAGCGGCCTGTGGCCCCCTGTAGCGCGCCCCGACACACCCGCCATGGCCTTCCCGGCACATTGGCCTCTGCGACCCGGTGGTGGGCTTGTCGCGCAGTTCCGCCCTATGCCCAGGGACCTGGGGGGGGACCCCAGCGCCCCAGACACCCCCATCTGCCCCTGCGGGCCCATTGGTCTCTACCGGCCCGGTGTGTGGTTGTTCGCGCAGTTCCCCGCGCCCCCAAACTCCCTGGCCCCTGCCGGCAGGCAAGTGACGGGAGCAGCGAAACAGGGGCGCGGGGAACTGCGCGACAAGCCCACCACCGGGCCGCAGAGGCCAACGCTCCCGGCAGGGCAACGGCGGGCACGCCCGCACGGCAACGGCAACGGCAACGGCAACCAACCGCAGCGCTCCCGCAGCGGCAGCGCATCCGCAGCGCAACGGCGGGCAGTCAGCCCCCAGCTCACCCGCAGGGGCAACGTCAGGGGCGCGGGCCGGACGGTCAGCGCGCCATGATGAGACTCATCGCCTCGTTGCGGGTCGCGGGGTGCCGCAACTGCCCCCGCACCGCAGAGGTGATCGTCTTCGCGCCAGGCTTCCGCACACCCCGCATCGTCATGCACATGTGCTCGCACTCCACCACCACGATCACCCCCCGCGGCTCCAGGATCTCCATCAGCGAGTCCGCGATCTGCGTCGTCAGACGCTCCTGCACCTGCGGGCGGCGGGCGTAGACGTCGACGAGGCGGGCCAGCTTCGACAGGCCGGTGATCTTCCCGTCCGAGGACGGGATGTACCCCACGTGCGCGACCCCCACGAACGGCACCAGGTGGTGCTCGCAGGAGCTCATCACCTCGATGTCCTTGACCAGCACCATCTCGTCGTGGCCCAGGTCGAACGTGGTCGTCAGCACGTCCTCGGGCCGCTGCCAGAGCCCGGAGAAGATCTCCCGGTACGCCCTGGCCACCCGCGCCGGCGTCTCCCGCAGGCCCTCGCGGTCCGGGTCCTCACCGACCGCGATGAGCAGCTCGCGGATCGCGTCCTCCGCGCGCTTCTCGTCGAACTCGCCGATCGAGCCCTCGCCGTCCAGCGTCACCGGGTCGGTCATCTGTGCCTCGTTCCTCTTTGCTGCGCGCGGTCGTCCGAATGCGGTCGTCCGGATGCAGTCATACGAATGCCGCGTCCCCCCAGGCTAAAACCTGGGGGGACGCGGCAGCCATCCCGTTAGGGGTGTGACGCAGGAGACACCGTCAGGTGGTCTCCGGGCGCTCCTCCGGTGCGACCTCGATGCCGGGGACGGGGGTGTCCGTCGGCGTGCCGTTCGCTCCCACGGCGCCGTTCGTCAGGGCCAGCTCCTTGGGGGAGAGGACCGGCGGACGGGTCGAGGGGGTGCGGCGGGCGGAGCCGGTCCACGCGGGGCGGGCCGGGCGCTTGACGATGGGGGCGAAGATCTCGGCGATCTCCTCCTTGCCCAGCGTCTCCCGCTCCAGGAGCTGGAGGACGAGGTTGTCCAGGACGTCGCGGTTCTCGACGAGGATCTCCCACGCTTCGTTGTGCGCGGTCTCGATGAGCTTCTTGACCTCCTCGTCGACGAGCGCGGCGACTTCCTCCGAGTAGTCCCGCTGGTGCGCCATCTCCCGGCCCAGGAAGGGCTCGGTGTTGTCGCCGCCGAACTTGATCGCGCCCAGGCGCTCCGTCATGCCGTACTGCGTGACCATCGCGCGGGCCGTGGCGGTGGCCTTCTCGATGTCGTTCGCAGCGCCGGTGGTCGGGTCGTGGAAGACCAGCTCCTCGGCGGCACGACCGCCGAGCATGTACGCGAGCTGGTCCAGCATCTCGTTGCGCGTGGTGGAGTACTTGTCCTCGTCGGGCAGGACCATGGTGTAGCCGAGGGCCCGGCCGCGGGACAGGATCGTGATCTTGTGGACCGGGTCGGAGTTCGGCGAAGCCGCCGCGACCAGGGCGTGACCGCCCTCGTGGTACGCGGTGATCTTCTTCTCCTTGTCCGACATGATCCGGGTCCGCTTCTGCGGGCCCGCGACCACCCGGTCGATCGCCTCGTCCAGCGAGTGGTTGTCGATGAGCTTCTTGTCGCTGCGCGCGGTGAGCAGCGCGGCTTCGTTCAGCACGTTCGACAGGTCGGCGCCGGTGAAGCCGGGCGTGCGCCGGGCGACGGCGCCCAGGTCGACGTCCGGGGCGACCGGCTTGCCCTTCTGGTGGACCTTGAGGATCTCCAGCCGGCCCTGCATGTCGGGACGGTCGACCGCGATCTGGCGGTCGAAGCGGCCGGGACGCAGCAGCGCGGGGTCGAGGATGTCGGGGCGGTTGGTCGCCGCGATCAGGATGACGCCGCCCTTCACGTCGAAGCCGTCCATCTCCACCAGGAGCTGGTTCAGCGTCTGCTCGCGCTCGTCGTGGCCGCCGCCGAGGCCCGCGCCGCGGTGCCGGCCGACGGCGTCGATCTCGTCGACGAAGACGATCGCGGGAGCGTTCGCCTTGGCCTGCTCGAAGAGGTCACGGACCCGGGAGGCACCGACACCCACGAACATCTCGACGAAGTCGGAGCCGGAGATCGAGTAGAACGGGACGCCCGCCTCGCCCGCGACGGCGCGCGCGAGCAGCGTCTTGCCCGTACCGGGCGGGCCGTACAGCAGCACGCCCTTGGGGATCTTGGCGCCGACGGCCTGGAACTTGGCCGGCTCCTGGAGGAACTCCTTGATCTCGTGGAGTTCCTCGACGGCCTCGTCCGACCCCGCCACGTCGGCGAAGGTGGTCTTCGGGGTGTCCTTGGTGATCAGCTTGGCCTTGGACTTCCCGAAGTTCATCACTCGGGAGCCGCCGCCCTGCATCTGGTTCATCAGGAACAGGAAGACCAGCACGATCAGCACGAACGGCAGCAGCGAGAGCAGGATCGACAGGAACGGGCTCTGCTTGGAGGGCGAGACCGTGTAGCCCTTCTCGATGTCGCCGGCCTCGAACTTCTGCTGCAGCTTGTCGGCGAGGTCGGCGCCCTGGCTGCCGATGTAGCTCGCCTGGATCTTGGAGCTGCCCTTGATCTTCTGGCCGTCCTTGAGCTCGACCTTGATGATCTGGTCGTCGCCGGTGGTCAGCTTGACTTGTTCGGCCTGGTTCTTGTCGATCGCCTGAATGACCTGGCCGGTGTCCACCGTCTTGTAGCCGCCCGAGGAGCCGACGACCTGCATCACCACGACCACGGCAAGGACGGCCAGCACGATCCACATGACAGGCCCACGGAAGTATCGCTTCACGTCCATCCATACGGGGCGGATTCGCCCCGTTCCTCCTGCCCGTAGGTAAATGCTGCTGTGAGAAAAGACTGTTCTTCGGACGGTACCTCAGCTCGACAACCGTGACCGAACGGTACGGTCGACAAACCTGTCCTCCCATGCATCAACGGGGGGAGGGCCCGCTTGGTTCCCCGCCTCGAACCCGGGTCGCCCCCGGCGGGGTCAGCCGCCGTAGACGTGCGGCGCGAGCGTCCCCACGAAGGGGAGGTTGCGGTACTTCTCCGCGTAGTCCAGGCCGTAGCCGACGACGAACTCGTTCGGGATGTCGAAGCCGATCCACTTCACGTCGATCGAGACCTTTGCGGCATCCGGCTTACGCAGCAGGGTGCACACCTCGATGGACGCCGGCTCGCGCGACCCCAGGTTGGACAGCAGCCAGGACAGGGTCAGTCCGGAGTCGATGATGTCCTCGACGATCAGGACGTGCCGGCCCTTGATGTCGGTGTCCAGGTCCTTGAGGATCCGCACGACGCCGGAGGACTGGGTGCCCGCGCCGTACGACGAGACGGCCATCCAGTCCATCGTGACGGGGTTGGACAGGGCGCGCGCCAGGTCCGCCATCACCATGACGGCACCCTTGAGGACCCCGACGAGCAGCAGGTCCTTGCCCGCGTACTCCGCGTCGATCTTCGCGGCCAGCTCCGCCAGCTTCGCGTCGATCTCTTCCTTGGTGATGAGCACCGACTCAAGGTCGGTGCCCATGTCCTTCTCGTTCACGCGGTCGCTTTCTCTCGCCGGGGGCCCGGGTCAGGCTTGCCGAATGACAAGTCTGCCACTCTGCCGCCGCGCCTCGACGCGGCCCGGCAGATTGATGGCTCCCTGGCCGCGCCAGCCGGTGATCAGCCGGTCGACCTCCTCGACGTGGCGGGCGAAGAGCGACCCGGCGGGCGAGCCGGCGTCGATCACGGCCCGTCGCAGCACGCGGCGGCGCACCGCGGGCGGCAGCGCGTGGAGCTTGGCGCACTCCAGCTCCCCGGATTCGTCGCGTACGGCGGCGTCCGCGTCGGCGGCCCAGGCGTCGAGGGCGTCGGCGTCGTCCCGGGAGAGCTGTGCCGTGCGCGCCAGGGCCTCCACGACGCCCTTGCCCAGCGCCTTCTCCAGGGCGGGCAGGCCCTCGTGGCGCAGTCGGGAGCGGGTGTACGCGGGGTCGGCGTTGTGCGGGTCGTCCCATACGGGCAGTGCCTGGACCATGCACGCCTTGCGGGCGGTCTGCCGGTCGATCTCCAGGAAGGGGCGGCGGTAGCGGCGGTGGGCGCCGGAGACGGCGGCCATGCCGGACAGCGAGCGGATCCCGGAGCCGCGGGCGAGCCCCAGCAGCACGGTCTCGGCCTGGTCGTCGCGGGTGTGGCCGAGCAGGACGGCGACGGCGCCGTGCCGTTCGGCGGCGGCGTCGAGCGCGGCGTAGCGGGCGTCGCGGGCCGCGGCCTCGGGTCCGCCGTCGCGGCCGACGCTCACGGAGACGGCCTCGACGGGGTCGAGCCCCATCGCGGCGAGCCGGCCGGCGACCTCGGCGGCGCGCAGGTCGGAGCCGTCCTGGAGGCCGTGGTCGACGGTGATGCCGCCGGCGCGGACGTTGAGTTTGGGGGCCTCGAAGGCGAGGGCCGAGGCGAGGGCCATGGAGTCGGCGCCGCCGGAGCAGGCGACGAGGACGAGGGGGACTCGCGCGGTGTGGTGGCCGCCGGTGTGGCGCGCGGCGGAGGGGATGAAGGCGGTGGCGGGGCGGGGCGGGGCGGGGGCGGCGCTGGTGGCGCTCGCGGCGTTCGCGTCGCGGAGTCGGGCGGCGGGGGCGGTCCGGCCCGGGCGCACTGCCCGTTCGGGGAGGCCGGCCTCGGGGCGGCCGGCGGGTACTGCCGGTTGTCCGGTCTGCGCGGCGGAGGCCGCGTGGTCGGCGAGTTCGGCGTACTCGGTCAGGAGGTCGTTCAGGACGCGGCGGACCGCCAGGCGTATCGCCGCAACCGAAGGATGGGGACCCATGTCGGTGCCCTTCGTGGAGAGGTTCTTTTAGTGGCCTCTGCGTGGCTCGGGCGTCGTCACTCAGAGTGCGTCGATGGTGACAGAAGCGAGCCGTTCCCCGAGCATTGCACGCCTATCCCGACGCCTACGGTCCCTCGGACGGGTGATGCTGTGCCGTCCAGGGGGGCGCCTCCCGCCCACCTGGACGGCGTACGCCCCCCGAATGCTCACGGTTCCGCCCTGCGGTGCACCCGCGCCACCCAGTCCGCCGGTTTGGCGATCTCCGCCTTGGTGGGGAGGGTGTTCGGGGACGTCCAGACGCGGTTGAAGCCGTCCATGCCGACCTCCTCGACGACGGCGCGCACGAAGCGCTCGCCGTCGCGGTACTGCCGCAGCTTGGCGTCCAGGCCCAGCAGCTTGCGCAGCGCCAGGTCCAGTCTGCTCGCGCCGCGGGCCCGGCGCTGCTGGAACTTCTCCCGGATCTCGGTGACGGACGGTACGACGGCGGGGCCGACGCCGTCCATGACGAAGTCCGCGTGGCCCTCCAGGAGGGACATCACGGCGGTGAGCCGGCCCAGGATCTCGCGCTGTGCGGGCGTCTGCACCAGTTCGACGAGGGAATTGCCGCTCTCGTTCTCCTCGCCCTCCGGGCGGGCCCCGGACAGCGACTGGGCGGCCTCGCGCAGCCGCTCCAGGACGGTCATGGGGTCGACCTCGGTCTGGTCGAGGAACTCCTGGATCTCGCCTTCGAGGTGGTCCCGCAGCCACGGCACTCCGGTGAACTGGGTGCGGTGGGTCTCCTCGTGGAGGCTGACCCAGAGGCGGAAGTCGTGCGGGTCGACGTCCAGCTCGCGCTCGACGTGGACGATGTTGGGCGCGACGAGCAGCAGGCGTCCGCCGCCGTTGCCGGCGGGCAGCTCGCGGGTGGGCGGGGCGAAGGTCTCGTACTGGCCGAGCACGCGCGAGGCGAGGAACGACAGCAGCATGCCGAGTTCGACGCCGGTCACCTTGCCGCCGACGGCGCCGAGGACGGCGCCGGTGGGGCCGCCGGGGCGGCGGTCCTGCATCTTCTCCAGCAGCGGCTTGAGCAGCTGGCGGAAGCCGGCGACGTTCGCGCGGATCCAGCCGGCGCGGTCCACGACGAGGACGGGGGTGTCCTCGGGTTCGTGCCCGTCGGGGATCATCCGGGTGAAGCCCCGGACGTGCTCCTCGGACGCCTTGGCGTGCCGCCGCAGCTCGGCGACGACCGCGCGGGCCTCGTCCTTGCTCACGTCGGGGCCGGGCCGCACGAAGCGGGTCGCGGTCGCGACGGCGAGGTTCCAGTCGACCATCTCGGCTCCACCGATGCTCGTCATGCGTCAACGGTACGTGGTGCCCGCGTGCAGCGGGTGACCTCGCCCCTCGGGCCTGGACGCATCCGCCGTTTCCCCGCGGGAGCGTTGCCCCCTGCGACCTGGTGGTGAGCTTGTCGCGCAGTTCCCCGCGCTTGGCCCCGGGCTCCCTGACGTACCCGCCGTAGCCCTGCGGGCCCGTTGGTCTCCACCGGCCGGTGGTGGGTTGCCCGCGCAGTTCCCCGCGCCCCTGAAACCCCCGTCCGTCTGCAGACCGTGCATGGTTCTCGCTCCCCCAGACACCCCCGTCTGCCCCTGCGGGCCCATTGATCTCCACCGGCCGGTGGTGGGTTGCCCGCGCAGTTCCCCGCGCCCCTGAAACCCTCTGCCCCGCAGGTGGGTGACAAGGTGAGCGAAACAGAGGCGCTGGGGCCCCCATGCCCTCTGGGCATAGGGGGCGGAACTGCGCGAACAACCCTCCGCGGCCCGCAGACGAACAGGGGGTTAGGGGCGCGGGGAACTGCGCGACAAGCCCACCACCGGCCGGTGGAGACCGACGCTCCGCAGGGGTACGGCGGGCATGTCAGGGGTGCTGGGGGTCCCCCAGGCCCCCTGCGACCCGGTGGGGCAGCGCTCTCGCGAGGAAGTGGCGGCTACGTCGTCAAGGACGTCGCCAGGGCGTCGAGGGCGCGTTGGGCTTCCGTGGGGGAAGGGGTTTCCGACGCCAGGAAGGCGAAGGCGAGGACCCGACCGGTGGGGGTGACCGCCGTGCCCGAGAGGGCGTTCACGCCCGTCAGCGTGCCCGTCTTCGCGCGCACGACGCCCGTCGCGGGGGAATCGCCGCCCCGGTACCGGGACTCCAGCGTGCCGGTGAAGCCGGCGACCGGCAGTCCGGTGAGGACGGGGCGCAGGCCCGGGCGGGCGGGTTCCGCGGCGCGGGTGAGGAGGGACGTGAGCAGGCGCGCGGTGACCCTGCCCGCGCGGTCCAGCCCGCTGCCGTCCGCGAAGTGCGCGCCGGCCAGCGGGACCTTCAGCACGGCGAGTTGCTTCTGCACCGCCCGCCCCGCGCCCGCGAAGCTCGCCTCCTCGCCCAGGGCGACCGCGGTGTGCCGGGCGAGCGACTCTGCGATGTCGTTGTCGCTGTTGGTCAGCATGCGCTCGACGACCGCGGACAGCGGCGCGGACAGCACCGTGGTGAGCGGCTTCGCGCCGGCGGGCGGGCGCTCGTGCGCCGGCGCGCCCTCGACCCGTACGCCCCTGTCCCGCAGCAGCGCGGCGAACGCGCCGGCCGCCTCGCCCGCGGGGTCCGCGACGCGCTCCGCGGAGCCGGTGGACTTCGGGTCGACCCGGCCCTGGTCGACCATGAGCGGGGTGACCTTGGCGATGTTGCCGTTCACTCCGATGGGGTGGAGGTCGGGCCCGCGGTAGCGGGAGGTGTCGTAGCCCAGGCGCACCGAGGTGACCTTGCGGGATCGCAGGTCGGACGCGGTGCGGTCGGCGAGGGTGCCCAGCCGGGCGCGGTCGAGCGTGGCGTCGCCGCCGCCGACGAGGGTGAGGGTGCGGGCGTCCTCGGAGGCGACGACGGTGGTGGGGACGCGGTGGTACGGGCCGAGCGCGGAGAGCGCCGCCGCCGCGGTGGCGATCTTGACGGTGGAGGCGGGGACCACGGAGCGGGTCGCCTCCGCGCCGTACAACTCCCGCCCGGTCGCCACGTCCACGACGGACGCGGCGGGCAGCTTCCCGAGGCCGGGGGCGCGCAGCAGCGGGTCGAGTGCGCGGGCGAGGGTGTCGGGCGCGCCGCCGCCGACCTCGCCCCGGCCGGCCGCGTCGTCCGGAGCCGTACCCAGCGCGGAGAGCACTGCGGGGGCGCTCGGCGCCGGCGCGGGCCCCCGGTCGGCTCCCCCGCGCCGGCCGGCGGGCTCGCCCCGGTCGGCGTCCGCGGCCCAGGTGCGTTCGGCGGAGCGCTGTCCGGAGTCCCACGGGCCGGCCGCGGTGACGGCGCCGGCGGCGAGGGCCAGACCCAGGACGGCGGCACCCGCCGTGAGCTGCCAGGTTCCGAGCTGTCGCACCCGGCACCAGCCCCTTTCGCGATCACACACGTGCGTGAGGGACACTTAATCACCAGAACTGCGTCTTGCCGCGAGCATGGCACCCCGATCGGAGGCGATTGCCCACCGCCCGGGGGTCCGGGGTACCCCAGATAGCCACGGTGGGACACAGCTCGGCACAGCATGACCCTGACGTACCTGCCGTATGTGTTGATCTTGGAGGAGCCACCCGTGGAGTTCGACGTCACCATCGAGATCCCGAAGGGGTCGCGGAACAAGTACGAGGTGGACCACGAGACTGGTCGGATCCGTCTGGACCGTCGACTCTTCACCTCGACCAGCTACCCGGCCGACTACGGCTTCGTCGAGAACACCCTGGGCGAGGACGGCGACCCGCTGGACGCCCTGGTCATTCTGGACGAGCCGACCTTCCCCGGCTGCCTGATCAAGTGCCGTGCCATCGGCATGTTCCGGATGACGGACGAGGCGGGCGGCGACGACAAGCTGCTCTGCGTTCCGGCGTCGGACCCGCGCGTGGAGCACCTGCGCGACATCCACCACGTCTCGGAGTTCGACCGCCTGGAGATCCAGCACTTCTTCGAGGTCTACAAGGACCTGGAGCCCGGCAAGTCCGTCGAGGGTGCGGACTGGGTCGGCCGCACCGAGGCGGAGGCCGAGATCGAGGCGTCCTACAAGCGCTTCGAGGCGCACGGCAGCCACTGAGGCTTCACGCCTTCGCACCGTGCTGCGGGCGGGACACCCACCGGGTGTCCCGCCCGCAGTGCGTTCCGGCCGCAGTACGTTCCGGCCGCAGTGCGTTCCGGCCGCCGCGCGTTCGCAGTGCGTTCCGGCCGGCTTCCTCCGCCGTAGGTGTTCCGCGGGCGCCCTCGGGGCAGACGCGGACACGAAGTCGTACGCACGCGCGTCGCCGCACATACTGATCGAGTCACCAATCTGATGGGACACCGACAACAAGACGGCAGAGGAGCGAGCAGGAGATGGTGGCGGAGGAAGGGCCCGAGGAGCCCGAGCCGCAGGACGCGAAGCCCCGCTCGGACGAGGCACGCAGCGGATACGAGCTGCGCCCGTCCGGCCCGCGCCCCGACGTGCCCGCGGACGAGCACCCCTCCTCCGAGTTCGCCGTCCCCGACGGCATCGCACCGCCCGACGCCGTCGAGGAGGACCAGTCGACGTCGGAGTTCGCCGTCCCCGACGGCGTCGCCGAGCCGGCCCCTCCGGAGCAGGAGGGCTCCGCCTTCGCCACTCCGTCGACCTACCGGGCCCGCGAGTCGCCGGTCGCCTTCACCCCCGCCGAGGGCCTGCCGCAGATCAAGCTGACCAAGGACGCGCCCTGGCAGGACCGGATGCGCACGATGCTGCGCATGCCGGTCGGCGAGCGGCCCGTGCCGGAGGTCGTGCAGCGGCACGACGACACCGGCCCGGCCGTGCCGCGCGTGCTGGACCTGACCCTGCGCATCGGCGAGCTGCTGCTCGCGGGCGGCGAGGGCGCCGAGGACGTGGAGGCCGCGATGTTCGCGATCTCCCGCTCGTACGGCCTGGACCGCTGCGAGCCGACGGTCACCTTCACACTGCTGTCGATCACGTACCAGCCGTCCCTGGTGGACGACCCGGTGACGGCCAACCGGACCGTGCGCCGCCGGGGCACCGACTACACCCGACTGGCCGCGGTGTTCCGGCTGGTGCACGACATCAGCTCGCCGGAGACCGAGATCACGCTGGAGGAGGCGTACCGCAGGCTCGCGGAGATCCGACGCAATCGGCACCCCTTCCCCACCTGGGCGCTGACCGTCGCGGGCGGGCTGCTCGCCGGCTCCGCTTCCGTACTGGTCGGCGGTGACTACCTGGTGTTCCTGGCCGCGGCGATCGGGGCGATGGCCGGCGACCGGCTGGCGTGGCTGTGCGCCGGCCGCGGACTGCCGGAGTTCTACCAGTTCGTGGCGGCGGCGATGCCGCCCGCGGCCATGGGCGTGGGGCTGTCGCTGTCCCCGCTGGACGTGCGCGCCTCCGCCGTCATCACCGGTGGCCTGTTCGCGCTGATCCCCGGGCGGGCGCTGGTCGCCGGCGTGCAGGACGGCCTCACCGGCTTCTACATCACCGCCGCCGCCCGGCTGCTGGAAGTGGGCTATCTGGTCGTCGGGATCGTCACCGGCGTGCTGAGCGTGCTCTACCTGGGGATCGCGCTGGGCGCTGCGCTGACGCCGGAGACCGCGCTGCACACCGTGGAGCGCCCGGAGGTGCAGTTGCTTGCGGCGATGGGGCTCTCGCTCTGCTTCGCCGTACTGCTCCAGCAGGACCGGGACACGGTGCTGCTGGTCACCTTGAACGGCGGCATCGGCTGGTCGGTGTACGGGGCGCTGGCGCTCACCGCGGACATCCCGGCGGTGGCGGCGACGGCGGTCGCGGCCGGGCTTGTGGGCCTGTTCGGGCAGATGCTGGCGCGGGCGCAGCACCGGTCGGCCCTGCCGTACATCACGGCCGCGATCGGCCCGCTGCTGCCCGGTAGCGCCACGTACTTCGCGCTGCTGTCGATCTCCCGGGGCGAGCTGAACGCCGGTCTGGCGTCGCTGTCTAAGGCGGCGGCGCTGGCGCTGGCGATCGCGATCGGGGTGAACCTGGGGAGCGAGCTGTCCCGGCTGTTCCTGCGGGTGCCGCCGGTCGTGGGCGGGCTGCCGGGGCCGGCGCTGCGGCGCAAGGCGGCGAAGCGCACCCGCGGCTTCTGACCCGGCGACCGGGCGACCTGGCAACCCGAACGGCGAAGGAGCCGCGTCCACACGGGACGCGGCTCCTTCGCCGTTGCGTACGTCAATCGGTTCAGCCGGCGGGGCTCAGCGCTTGGCGTGCCGCCCGCGCGGGTCCTGCCCGTCGGCCGCCGCGGACCCGGCGTCGAGCTGCGCCGCCGCCCGCCCCTCGTCCGGATGTCCCGGGTGTTCCGGGTGTCCCGGGTGTTCCGGAAGCCCCTGGAGCGCCGCGCCCGGCCCGTCGCCCCCGCCGCCGTCCGTGCGCCCCTGCTGCTTCTTCGCCTGCGAACGGGCCCGCAGCAGCTCGATCACGATCGGCAGCACCGAGAGCAGCACGATCAGGATCAGGATCGCCTCGATGTTCTTGTGGACGAACTCCACGTTCCCGAGGGCCGCGCCCAGCAGGGTGACGCCCGCGCCCCACAGGACGCCGCCGACGATGTTGTACGTGATGAACGAGCGGTAGTTCATCCGGCTGACCCCGGCGATGATCGGGGTGAACGTCCGCACGATGGGCACGAAGCGCGCCAGCACCAGCGACTTGGGCCCGTACTTCTCGAAGAAGACGTGCGCCTTCTCCACGTTCTCCTGCTTGAAGAACCGGGAGTCCGGCTTCTTGAAGAGCGCGGGCCCGACCTTGCGCCCGAACAGGTAGCCGACCTGGTCGCCCGCGATCGCCGCCAGGACGATCAGCACGCACACCGCCCACAGGGGCAGGGTGTCCAGCTTGCCGCTGGTCACCAGCAGGCCGGTGGTGAAGAGCAGCGAGTCACCCGGCAGGAAGAAGCCGATGAGGAGGCCGGACTCGGCGAAGACGATGACCAGGACGCCGATCAGGCCGAAGGTGCCGATCAGATGGTCCGGGTCGAGCCAGCTCGGTCCGAGCGCAAGGGTAGTCACGAGGTCCGGGCTCCTGTGAGAGGTGGGAACGGACGGAGTCGAACGGCCTGCGGTCGAGGGGGCGGTGCGGTCGACCGGCCGTCTTCCAAAGCTATCAACGCATCGGCGCCGAGCCGGGTCTTCCCGCCCTCCGCCGGCCGCGCTGTGACGGCACTGGTACGTACGGACGACGCGTGTGGACGCTTACGGACGGGCACGGACGCGCGGCGCTCGCGTTGCGGGGTGCTGCGGCCCGTACGAGCCTGGGCACACGGCGACGGGCGCGGCCCGGCCCCACCCCGGCACGGACGCGGAAGGCGGCGACGGCGAATGCCACTCCACAAGGGCGCGGACCCCACGGACCGGGACGAACCGCGCGAGCGCGAGCGGCGCAGGCTGTCGATGAACCCCTTCTACGGGGAGGCCAACCCGGTCAGCGGAATGCAGGAGGCGCCGCCCACGCAACGGCTGCCGGACGGGCCGCTGCCGCCGATGACCGCGTACCAGCTCGTCCACGACGAACTGCTGCTCGACGGCAACTCACGGCTGAACCTCGCCACCTTCGTCACCACCTGGATGGAGCCCCAGGCGGGCGTCCTGATGGGCGAATGCCGCGACAAGAACATGATCGACAAGGACGAGTACCCGCGTACGGCCGAGTTGGAGCGCCGCTGCGTGGCGATGCTCGCGGACCTGTGGCACGCGCCGGCCCCGGCCGCCGCGGTGGGCTGTTCGACCACCGGATCGAGTGAGGCGTGCATGCTGGCCGGCATGGCGCTCAAGCGCCGCTGGGCGAAGCGGAACCCCGATCGCTATCCGGCGACCGCCCGTCCCAATCTCGTCATGGGCATCAACGTGCAGGTCTGTTGGGACAAGTTCTGCAACTTCTGGGAAGTGGAACCTCGGCTGGTGCCCATGGAGGGCGACCGTTTCCACCTCGATCCGCAGGCCGCGGCGGACCTGTGCGACGAGAACACCATCGGCGTCGTCGCCGTGCTCGGCTCCACCTTCGACGGGTCGTACGAGCCGGTCGCCGAGGTGTGCGCGGCGCTGGACGCGCTCCAGGAGCGCACGGGACTGGACGTCCCGGTGCACGTCGACGGCGCTTCGGGGGCGATGGTCGCACCCTTCCTCGACGAGGACCTGATGTGGGACTTCCGGCTGCCCCGCGTCTCGTCGATCAACACGTCCGGGCACAAGTACGGCCTGGTGTACCCGGGGGTGGGGTGGGCGCTGTGGCGGTCGGCGGCCGAGTTGCCGGACGAGCTGGTCTTCCGGGTGAACTACCTGGGCGGCGACCTGCCGACGTTCGCCCTCAACTTCTCCCGGCCGGGCGCGCAGGTCGTCGCGCAGTACTACACGTTCCTGCGGCTGGGGCGGGACGGCTACCGGGCGGTGCAGCAGTCGGCGCGGGACATCGCGACGGGCCTGGCACGGAAGTTCGGGGAGTACGACGACTTCCGGCTGTTGACGAAGGGGGACGAGCTGCCGGTGTTCGCGGTGACGACGGCGCCGGACGTGCGGGCGTTCGACGTCTTCGACGTGTCGCGGCGGCTGCGGGAGCAGGGCTGGCTGGTGCCGGCGTACACCTTCCCTAAGAACCGCGAGGACCTGGCCGTGCTGCGGCTGGTGTGCCGCAACGGCTTCTCCGCGGACCTCGCGGAGCTGCTGGTGGAGGACCTGGACCGGCTGCTGCCGGAGCTGCGGCGGCAGTCGGGCCCGCTGACGGACGACGCGACGAAGGCGACGGCCTTCCACCACTGAGCCGTACGGGCTACGGGCTACGGGCTACGGGTCAGGGTGCCCGTCACTCCTCAGGGCCGTCCTCGGGGGTGCCCGCCGCCACCAGTTCCGTCAACCAGCGGTCGAATCCGACGGGTCCGCCGTCCCGCTCCAGCGGGAGGATGGTCCCGCCGATCTTCCGGGCGTCGAGCCACATGGTGCCCCGTTCCGCTCCGGTGACCACCAGCAGCGTCGCCAGTCCGTACCCCTCGTCCCTGAGCACCACCGCGCCGGCCGTCCGCCGGTGCTCGAACGCCTCGGTCTCGGCGTCGGCGCCGGCGTCGGCGCCAGTCTCGGCCGGATTCGGGTAGGTGTCGGGGTGCGGGAAGTCGACGTCCAGCAGCCCGTACCGGGTCTTGTCGGCGTCGTCCCAGCGCCAGCGGCCCGCGGTGCGCTCCAGTGCGTTGACGGGGCCCACGGGCAGGGGGTGGAGCAGGTACGCGCGGTACTCGGCGGGGAAGGTGACGCCGTGCTCCGCCTCGGCCGCCCGGACCTCGTCCTCGGTGAGCAGGCGTTGGGGCTTGCGGTCGCGCCGCTTGCGGGGCTCGTCCTTCTCGTCGTCGCCCTCGAACAGGTCCAGCCACTCGACGAGTTCGACGGCCCCGCGGCCGACCCATCCGGCGGCCCGTACGACCGCCCCCACCAGCTCTTCCACGCTCTCGGCTCCCCGTTCCCCCGGAATGCGCCGGCCCCTCGGTCGGGGGGTCCGGACCGGTCCAGCGTATCCGGGGGTCGGGGCTTCCCGGCCGGCCGTGGGCAACGGCTCCCCGGCTACCGGCTGAGCTTCCGGAACCGGCCGACGGCCAGCGGGAAGAAGACCGCCAGCAGCACCAGCGGCCAGCCGACCGCGAGCAGCACCGCGTGTTCCGCGGGCCAGGAGCCTCCGACGGGCAGTCCGCCCAGGTCGCGCATGGCGTTCGCGGTCGCGGACAGCGGGTTCCACTCCACGACCGCGCCGAGCCAGCCGGGCATCGAGTCGGGCGAGGCGAAGGCGGTGGACAGGAAGCTGACCGGCCAGACGAGGATCTGGACCGCCTGGATCAGCTCCGGGCGCCCCGCCACCATCGCCAGGTGGATGCCGATCCACAGCATCGCGAACCGCATCAGCAGGAGCAGTGCGAAGCCGGCGACGAACGCCGGCCCGCTCCCGTCCCAGCGCCAGCCGAGCGCGAACCCGATGCCCGCCAGAAGCAGCAGCGACACCGTCGACTCCAGCATGTCGGCGAGGCTGCGGCCGACCAGGACCGCGGAGTCGGCCATCGGCAGCGAGCGGAACCGGTCGATGACGCCCTTGTTGAGGTCCTGCGTGACGTTCGTCATCGTCGATTCGAGCCCGAAGGCGACGGTCAGGGCGAGGATCCCGGGCATCAGATACGTGAGGTAGTCCCCCTGGACGCCCCGTCCGCCGCCCATGAGGTAGGCGAAGATGAAGAGCATCATCACCGGGAAGACGAGCGCGATCGCCACCTGCCACGGCATCCGGGCCCAGCGGGCGAGCTCGCGCCTGGTCATGGTCCAGGAGTCGGTCAGGAACGTCGACGTCATGCGGTGGCCTCCTTGGTGAGGTGCAGGAACACCTCGTCGAGCGTGGGGCGGCGGACGGTGATGTCCTCGGCTTCCAGCGACGCCCGCTCAAGGGCCCGTACGACCTCGGTGAGCGCGGCCATCCGGTCGGGGACGGGCGCGCTCAGCAGCCGGCGGTCCTCGTCGAGGGTCAGCCCGGCGTCGAAGGGCAGCAGGGCCGCGAGGACGGCGAGGTCGGCGGCGTCGCGCAGGACGACGTCGATGCGGTCGCCGCCGAGTTCGGCCTTGAGCTGGTCGGCGGTGCCCTCGGCGATCACGCGGCCGGAGTCGACGACGCTGATGCGGTCGGCGAGTTGATCGGCCTCCTCCAGGTACTGGGTGGTCAGCAGGACGGTCGTGCCGCCGCCGACCAGGGAGCGGACCGCGCCCCACACCTCGGTCCTGCCGCGCGGGTCGAGCCCGGTGGTGGGCTCGTCCAGGAACAGCACGTCGGGGTCGGTGATCAGGGACGCGGCCAGGTCGAGCCGGCGGCGCATGCCGCCGCTGTACTTCTTCACCGCCTTGGCGCCGGTGTCGGCGAGGCCGAACCGCGCCAGCAGCTCGTCCGCCCGCGCTCCGGCCCGGCGCGCGCCGAGGTGGTGCAGGCGGCCGAACATCTCCAGGTTCTGCCGGCCGCCCAACTCCTCGTCCAGCGCGGCGTGCTGGCCGAGCAGCCCGATCCGGCGGCGCACGGCGCCGGCCTCGGTCCGTACGTCGTGGCCGGCGACGCGCACCGTGCCCGCGTCGTGGCGCAGCAGGGTGGACATGATGCGGACGGCGGTGGTCTTGCCCGCGCCGTTGGGGCCGAGGACGCCGTGGACGGTGCCGCGGGCGACCGCGAGGTCCAGGCCGTCGAGGGCCTGCTTGTCCCCGTACCTCTTGCGCACTCCCTCGACGGTGATCACGTCGCCTGTCATGCGTCCGTACGTCCTTCCGGCAGGTGGCGGCGGTCCGCGCCGGCCAAGTAGTCAAACTTGACCAGCGGCGCACACCGTAACTACCCGAGGGGCTTCTAGTCAAACTTGAATAGAGAAAATCCCGGGATCGCCACCCGCTGCTGCTGCTTGACTACTTGTCGTCACCCTCGTGCGGAACGCCCGTCGCGTACGGGTTCACTTCGCCGTCGCCGAGCACCCCGACGAAGGGTTCGCCCTCACCTTTGAAGCTGTACGCGCCGCCTTCGATGCGTGCGATCAGATCGAGGGTCCACTCCTTGCCGAAGTCGGCGGAGGCCAGCCAGAAGTTCATGATCTCGCCGATGTGCCCGAACTGGCCGGGGCCCTTGGTCGGGTCGTAGTAGTCGGTCACCGAGGACCGCCAGCCCTCCATCGTCTCGATGCGCTTGCGCAACAGCGCCACGGCCTCGGCGCGCTCCAACTCGACGATGAAGCCCAGGGCCGCACTGAGGGACTCCTGCCTCTGGTTCCCCCAGTCGACCAGGGACTCGCGCAGCAGCCGGAAGAACTCCGCGGCGCCCTCGTCGGTGACCTCGTACTCCGTACGGGGCGGGCCGCCGGCCGTGGAGGGCGCGACCTCGTGGGCGAGCAGCAGCCCCTGCTTCGCCATCTGCTTGAGCGCGTGATAGATCGACCCGGGCTTGGCGTTGGACCACTCGTGCGCCCCCCAGTACTCCAGGTCGTTGCGGACCTGGTAGCCGTGGGCGCGTCCGTGCTGACGCACCGCCCCGAGGACCAGCAAGCGGATCGCTGACATGACGGACACCTTCTCCCCGAGCCTCGGGCCGGTCGCGGACCACCCAGGAGGCTCTTCAACTTTGACTAATCTATTCAATTTTGACTAGGGTCAGTCTATGGCCGAGAAGACGATCCCGCTGCTCCCATGTCAGGCGACGCTCCTCCCCACGGTGGTCGATTTCTACACCGCCCTCGGATTCACCACGACCTTCCGCCAGGACAAGCCGTACGCGTACGCCGTCGTCGAGCGCGGCGACGTCGAGCTCCAGTTCTTCGGGCTCAAGGAGTACGACCCGGCGGCCTCCTACTCCGGCGCCTACGTCCTGACGGACGACGTGGACGCGCTGCACACGGCCTTCCGGGCCGGGCTCAAGGCGGCTTACGGCAGGATCCCGACCCGGGGGCTGCCGCGCATCGGGCCGTTGAAGGACATGAGCTACGGGCTGCGGCAGTTCCTGGTCACCGACCCGACCGGGAACTCCCTGCGCGTCGGACAGGCGATCAGCGACGACCAGCACCACTCCCCCGTGCCCAAGGAGCGGTACGCCCGGGCGCTGCACCAGGCGGAGCTGTACGCGGACTCCAAGGAGGACCTGCCCGGCGCCGCACGGATCATCGACCGGGCCCTGGACCGGGCCGACGGCGCCAGGGAGGGTGCGGGTGCGGGTGACGGTGAGGAGGCCGGCCCGACTCCGGTGCAGCTGCTGCGGCTGCTGGTGCTGCGGGGCGACGTCGCGCAGCGGCAGGGCGAGGCCGGGCTGGCGGCGGAGCTGCTGACGCGGGCGGCCGGGGTCGCGCTGACGGACGACGAGCGGGCGAGTGCGCGGGACGCCCTGGCCAGGCTCGCCGATCTGACCGAGTGACGGACGCCGCCACGGACGCCGTCACGGACGCCGTCACGGATGCGGGCGAGCGGGCGGGGTCTCCCCCTGCCCGCTCGCCCGCGTTGGCATACGGCGCTGCGCGCGGCTACGCGGCTTCGCCGCCCTGCCCGTGCTCCAGCGCCACCAGGTCGAACGCGCCCTTGCCGTCCAGCGACTCCCGGATGATGTCGGCGTGCCCGGCGTGCCGGGCGAACTCCTCCACCAGGTGCAGCAGCAGCCAGCGCATGGACACGTCGCCCTTGGGGAACCACGGCGCGTCGGGCAGCGGGAAGGTGTCGTCCAGGCTGCCCACCGACCCGATGAACTCGGTGGTCTCCGCGGCGACCTCGTCCCAGAAGGCGAGCACGCCGGGGACGGTCTCGCCGTCCAGGAGCCGGAAGCTGTCGGCGTAGTTCTCCGGGGTGCTCTCCTGCTCGTCGGGCCGCTGCTGGGCCAGCCGCAGCCAGTGCCGCTCGGCCCCGGCGACGTGCTTCACCAGGCCGGACAACGACAACTCGCTCGCACTCGGCCGACTCGCGGCCTGCTCCTCGCTCAAACCGATGACGGAACGCCGCAACGCACCGCGCTGGGCCTCCACAAAACCGAGGAGCGCACCGCGCTCGTCTCCGTGAGCTTCCGCGGGAACGTGGGTGACCATGGTTTGTCCGCCTTCCGAACGCGACGATGAGCAGAGGTGGGCAGAGATGGGCAGCCGAGCCAAGGACGAGGCTTTCGCCCCCGTCGCGACACCGCAAACGCTATGCACCGTCTAGGTCAGGACATGGCCTAATGGCCGGCGGGTGGTGGCGGCGGCGGTCGCAGGCTGCCGCGGCGCCTGCTCTGCGGCGCGGGCACCGCCCGGAGTCCCGCAGAAGTTTCGCGAAGCAGCCCGTCCCGCCGCTCAGAAGGGGAACTGCGACCGGCCGTGCTGCACCGAGATCCACTTCTGGGTGGTGAACGCCTCGATCATCGACTCGCCGTTGAGGCGTCCGCTGCCGGAGTGCTTCTCGCCGCCGAACGGCACGATCGGCTCGTCGTGCACGGTCGAGTCGTTGATGTGGATCATGCCGGTGTTGATCCGCTTCGCCAGCGCCACCCCGCGCTCGATGTTCGCGGTGTGCACGGCGCCGCTCAGCCCGTACGGGGTGTCGTTGGCGATCCGCACCGCCTCGTCGTCCCCGTCGAACGGCACGATCAGCGCCACCGGCCCGAAGATCTCCTGCCCGAGCACCGGCGAGTCCGTCGCGAGGCCCGTGATCACGGAGGGCTCGACGAGGTTGCCGTCCGAGCCGCCGTGCAGCAGCGCGGTCGCGCCGGCCGCGAGCGTCTGGTCCACCAGCGCGGTGACGGCGTCCGCCTGGCGGGAGTTGATGAGCGGGCCGATGTGGGTGGTGGGGTCGGCCGGGTCGCCCACCTTCAGCGTCCGCACCTTGGCCACGAACTTCTCCGTGAACTCCTGCTCGACGCTGCGCGCGACCAGCACCCGGTTGGCCGCCATGCACACCTGCCCCTGGTGGACGAAGCGGCTGAAGACGGCGGCGTCGACGGCGTAGTCCACGTCGGCGTCGTCGAGCACGATCAGCGCGCTGTTGCCGCCCAGCTCCAGGATCGCGCGCTTGAAGTTCGCCGCGCACACGGTGGCGACGTGCTGTCCGACCTTGTCCGAGCCGGTGAAGGAGATCGCCTTGGGCACCGGGTGCTCGATCAGCGCGTCGCCGATCTCCGCGATGTCCGTGATCACCACGTTCAGCAGCCCGGGCGGCAGGCCCGCGTCCTCGAAGACCTTGCCGACCAGCGAACCGCCGCAGATCGGCGTGTTCTGGTGGGGCTTGAGGACGACGGCGTTGCCGAGCGCGAGCGACGGCGCGACGGACTTGATCGAGAGGAGGAAGGGGAAGTTGAAGGGGCTGATGACCCCGACCACGCCCACTGGCAGCCGATAGACCCGGTTCTCCTTGCCGTCGACGGGCGAGGGGAGGATCCGGCCCTCCGGCCGCAGCGCGAGCTGGATGGCCTCGCGCAGGAACTCCTTCGCCAGGTGCAGCTCGAAACCGGCCTTGATGTACGTGCCGCCCAGCTCGGCGATGATCGCCTCGGTGATCTCCGCCTCGCGCTCCTCGATGATGCGCAGCGCGTTCTCGAACACCGCCCGTCGGGCGTACGGATTGCTCTCGCCCCATGCCACCTGCGCACGCTCCGCAGCGCGATACGCCTGGTCCACCTCGGCCGCCGTGGCGACGGGGATCGAGGCGAGCTTCTCTCCGTTGAACGGATTGAAGTCGATGATGTCCCAGGAACCGCTCCCGGGCCTCCACTCGCCGTCGATGTACTGGTGGGCCAGCTCGGTGAACAAGGACATGGTGATCCGATTCCTTATCCCTCAGTTACCTCGGAAGCGCATGACTGGTGCGGTGCGGCGCGGTGCTGATGTGACGTCACTATACGGGCGCTTTAATCAAGTTGGAGTAGACCACGGCGATAAAAACTGTGGTGGACCAGACCTGTCGCGGTGTGACGAGGGGCGATGCGAGGAGGGGGGTGGCGACCCGCGGCGTGGCGCGGGGCTCAGCGGTCGACGGTGAAGCCGCTGCCGGAGGGCGAGGGCACCCGCCGACGGTCGGACGAGCCGTGACGACCGGACCGGCTCGGTTGCGTGGATCAGGGATACGGGAGACGAAGGCAGGAAAACGGGAATCGCGAAACGGGGAACGGGGAACGGGGAACGGGGATCAGGTGAGCTGGAGCAGACCGCGCAGCACGTCCCGGCTCTCCTCCGAGTCCGGGCTGTCCTCCTGGAGTCGGTGCAGCGCCCGCTCGTACTGGGCGACCTCCTCGCGCTTGTCCAGGTACAGCGCGCTGGTCAGCTGCTCCAGATAGACGATGTCGGAGACGTCCGACTCGGGGAACCGCAGCATGGTGAACGCGCCGCTCTCGCCGGAGTGCCCGCCGAAGCTGAACGGCATCACCTGGAGCGTGACGTTCGGCATCTCCGAGATCTCGATGAGGTGCTTCAACTGTCCCTGCATCACGGCCCGGTCGCCGTACGGCCGGCGCAGCGCCGCCTCGTCGAGCACCGCGTGCAGATGCGGCGCGCGCTCGGACACGAGCACCTTCTGCCGCTCCAGCCGCAGCGCGACGCGTCGGTCGACGTCGTCCTTCGGGGCGTCCGGGGTGCCGCGGGTGACGACGGCGTGTGCGTACGACTCGGTCTGGAGCAGACCGTGGACGAACTGGACCTCGTAGATGCGGATCAGCGAGGCCGCGGCCTCCAGTCCCACATATGTCTGAAACCAGCCGGGCAGCACGTCGCCGTACCGCTGCCACCAGCCCGCCACGTTGGCCTCCTTGACCAGGGCGAGCAGCGCTTCCCGCTCGGTCTCGTCGGCGACCCCGTAGAGGGTCAGCAGGTCCTCGACGTCCCTCGCCTTGAAACTCACACGTCCCAACTCCATGCGGCTGATCTTCGACTCTGATGCGCGGATCGAATAGCCGGCCGCCTCACGGGTGATGCCTCGCGATTCGCGCAGTCTCCGCAGCTGCGAACCCAACAAGATGCGCCGCACCACGGACCCGCCACCCGGGCCTTGCGCCCACGACTCGCCTGCGGTCACGACTCCGCCCCTCCCCTTCCATCGGTCTCTGCCTGTCGCCCAACGCGTCCGTCCGCACGTGTCGGCCCTCCGGTTCTTCAGTACAGCGTGGAGCATGCCCTAACCCCAAGTGCGGGATTCTGCCACCAAAACACTCCACCCTGTACTCGTTCGGTTACTGAAATGGGAAGCACTTGGGAAGCCGATGGAGCAGATGAGAGGAAGATATCGGCAGGAAACCTGATGAAAGCTGACACGGCAGGCACGTGCACGTGCATCTGCCCTTGCATCTGCCGTAAGCATTGGGAACCATGGTCCCGCGTACAGCGTGCCCGTTCGTGTTGAAGCGTCACAGCTGCGATTCCCGGGGGAGTGCCTCGCATGGGGACGAATGGATCGACCATGCTCAAGCCCTTAAGGCAGGGGCTTCCCCCCATTGATTCCGCACGGGCCGTCAGCTCGGCGTCCTGCTCGCTGCCCGGCCGCCACGAAGCGGTGCGCGCGGCACGGCAGTTCGCCAGCGCGACCCTGCGGGACTGGGAACTCCAGGAGCGCTACGACGACATCGCCCTGGTCGTCTCCGAACTCGTCACCAACGCGCTGCGGCACGCCCTGCCGGACGAGCCCGCGCACGAGACGTACGAGACGTACGACGCACCCGTGCGGCTGCATCTGATGCGCTGGCCGGGCCGGCTGGTGATCGCGGTGCGCGATCCCAGCCCCAAGAGCCCGGGGGCGCACTTCGAGACCGACGCCGCCACCGTCGCGTACGACTTCGACACGGACGGCTTCGGCGCGGACGGCGCTGCGCCACAGGGGCTGGCGTCGCAGGGCCTGGCGCTGCTCCCCGAGTCGTGCGACACCGCAGAGTCTGGCCGGGGGCTGTTCCTGGTCGACTCGTTCAGTGACAGCTGGGGATGGCATCCGCTCGCCGGAGCGCTGCACGGCAAGGTCGTGTGGGCGCTTTTCAGGCTGGCTTGAGCGGTTGGGCCGGCGGCGCGAGCCGACCGGCCGAAGCGGGCCCGCCCCCTGGGGAGCGGGCCCGCTTCCTTGTCCGAGTGGGCGGTCAGTACGCGGCCGGGCCGCCGTCAGTCCGCCATCAGGTGGTCGAACTCCCCGTCCTTCACGCCCAGGATCATCGCTTCGATCTCGGCGGGCGTGTAGATGAGCGCGGGCCCCTCCGGGTGGCGCGAGTTGCGCACCGCCACGCCGCCACCGGGCAGCTTGGCGAACTCCACGCAGGAGCCCTGGGAGTTGCTGTGCCTGCTCTTCTGCCAGACGACCCCGGGAAGCTCCGTGGCCGCCATGCCGTTGTACGCGTGGTGCACGTGTAGCTCCCGAGGTACAAGGTGCATGTGTCAACTGTCGGGGATCATAGCTGTGTTTCGCGTGCGAATGCGCGAGCATCCGCACGCGCAGATGCACGTGCACGCGGGGTATTGCCTCGGTTACGCATCGAACGGTCCCGCTCGGCGCTCGAAGCGCCGGCCGGTGGAGCCCCCGTGCACTGGATGAGACGCGGAGCGAGCCCCGCAGGCTCCAGTTTCCACGTAATAGTCGACGACGAGCACGACGACGCGCGACGAGAGGCCGCCGAGTGTGGTCATTCCACCAACACCCGTCACGACAGCCTCAGCGTGCTTCTCAGGCCGCAGGGGAAAGCGCTTGTGCATCGACACGGGCCGATGCTTTCCGACTGCGGCATGTGATCCGCACACGGAGTGGTGATCTGAGTACGCCGACGGATGCCGACCCCTCCCCCGTGCCGCAAACTGCCGATGACACCGGGCAGGTCGGGCACGTCGAGCACGTCGAGCGGGTGCTGGTCGGCCGAAGAGACGGGCTGAGCCTGGGCTGAGCCCCACCAACCACGCCCCCTATCTCTTCGCCTCCGCCGCGAACACCTCCGTGAACTCCTCCAGCGCCCGGCCGATCTGCGTCGTCGCCGTGTCCAGTACGTCGTGGCCGTCGTCCTCTTGTTGGGGCGGGGACTGTGCCGCCCACTGCGTCAGGGCGTCCTCCACCCCGTCCCAGCGCGGCACCCGGCGTTCGCGGATCGCTCGGGCCGCGCGCTCGCCGTCGTGGCGCAGCGCCTGTGCGAGGGTCGCGGCGGCGGGGACGGGGGCGTCTTCGTGGGCGGGTAGGTGGGCCTCCAGCAGCATGGCGCCGCGGCCCAGTTGGGACAGGGCTTCGCCGGCGGCGTCCGCGGCGGTTCGGGACAGGCCGCGGCTGCGGACGGGTTCGTTGGCGGCCCGCTTCAGGGCGTCCTGCCAGGCCACCCGGGCGTCCCGGGCGGCCAGCAGCGCCTGTCGGATGTCCTGCTTCGCCTCGTCCGTCTCGGCGGGGCGGGCGTAGTGGTCGACGACGGCGGCGACGTACCGGCAGTCCGCCTTCAGCCAGTCGGCGAGGCGGTTGCGCAGCCGCGGCGTCTCCCAGGCCGGGTAGACGGCGTACGACAGCATCGCCAGCAGCCCGCCGATGAGGGTGAGGACGATGCGTTCGGGCACGGTCTGGCCGGCCTCCTCGCCCCCCATGTGGAGCAGGAAGACGACGTAGGCGGAGATGCCGACGTTGGCGGCGGCGTAGCCGGTGCGCAGGACGAGGTAGGTGGCGAAACCGCAGGCCACGGCGAGGGCGGCGGACTGGTAGGGGCCCGGGTTCGCCGCTTCCGCGACGGCGGTGGCGAGGCCGACGCCGACGAGCGTGCCGCCGAAGCGGGCGACGGAGCGGGCGTACGTCTGGGAGAAGTCCGGCCGCATCACCATCACCGCGGTCATCGGCGCCCAGTAGCCGTGGCCGAGGGGCAGCGCGGCGCCGGCGAGGTAGCTGGCGACGACGACCGCGGCCGAGCGTTCGGCGTGCCGCAGCACCGGTGAGCCGCGGCGCAGTTCGGCGCGGACGGTGCGCAGTGCGGACGGCAGCAGGCGCAGCAGGGAGGGGCGGGCGCGGTGCCCGTCGGCGGTGCCCTCGCCGCGGGCGGTCTCCGTGACGTCCGCGAGCAGCGCGGCGAGGCGGAGCGCGGCCCGGCGCGGCGGGCCGGTGAGCACGGCGCCGGTGTCGGGGGTGCGCAGCGCGGCGAGCGCGGGCGCGGGCAGGCGTACGGGTTCGCCGTGCCGTACGGCCTGGGCGGCGGCGTCCAGCACGGTCGCGGCGGCGGCGAGGAGTTCGCGTACCCGGGCCCGTTCGGGGCCCTCCTCCGGGACGCCGACGCAGGGGTCGGCGAGTGAGGCCAGTACGGGCCGGATGCGTTCGGCGATGCCGCGCGTGCCGTGCAGTTCGGCGGGGCGGCGGCGGGCCTGGCGCGGACTGACCGCGGCGGCGCTGCGGGCCAGCATCAGCGGCGCCGGGTCGAACGGGGCGACGGGGTCGTGGCGCAGCCGGCGCGCGTAGTCGGCCTCCGCGGCGAGGGCGTCGGCGAGCGCGTCGCGCTGCGCGCCCCAGGGGCGTACGGGGAACAGCAGGATCAGCGCGGCCTGGACGAGCCCGCCGGCGGCGATCACCGCGGCGTGGCCGGCCGCGGCGGCGACGGAGGTGGGCAGGGTGATGGTCACCAGCATGATCGCGACGTTGGAGGAGGCGATGATGCCGACGGTGGGCCCGAGCGCCCAACCGAGCCCGGCGCCGAAGGTCCACACGGCGATGAGCGCGCCGAAGAGCGCGGGGTGGCCGGCCGCGAGGTAGCCGACGAAGGTGGAGACGGCGAGGCTGCCGCCGGACGCGAGCGCGAGCACCGG
Organism: Streptomyces sp. NPDC047315; assembly: GCF_040643215.1. Taxonomy (NCBI): domain Bacteria; kingdom Bacillati; phylum Actinomycetota; class Actinomycetes; order Kitasatosporales; family Streptomycetaceae; genus Streptomyces; species Streptomyces sp. NPDC047315. Next base: position 94,669 of record NZ_JBEYTZ010000001.1, read on the forward strand.
CCGGGGCCGCCAGGAGCGTTGGAAGGTCGCGATCACGGCCTGGAAGGCGCCGAAGGCGGAGCTGACGGCGACGAGTGGCCCGAAGAGCGCGAGGGTCCCGATGACGACGATCGCCAGACCGGCCGCGCCGCGCAGCGCGACGAGCGGTTCGAGCCCCTGTCGTTCGACGGTGAGTCCCAGGCGCGCGGTCTCCTTCAGCGCGCGAAGCCAGGTCATGGAGGGAGGCTATATCGGGGCATACGGTACGGGTCGCCCTGGCGGCGCCGTGTGCGGTGACGGCGTCCGCGGCGTCGTCCATGACGCCGTGTGTGATGGTTTGCGACCAACCCCAAAATAAGTGTTGGACAGTGACGGGCGGAGGGCACAGACTGCCGGGCATGTCAGGTGCCGATCAACATTCGCCCCTCAGCGGGCTGCGCGCCCTCGCGCACCCCCTCCGGCTGCGGCTGCTCTCCCTGCTCACGGGTGCGCCGATGAGCTCCGCGGAGGCGGCCCGGGAGCTCGGGGAGTCCCAGGCGAACGTCAGCTATCACGTCCGTCAGCTGCACGCCGCCGGGCTGCTCGACCTGGTCGAGGAGGCGTCCGTACGGGGCGGGCGCGCGAAACGGTACCGGCACCTGCCCGACAGCGGTGAGCGTCTGCCCGTCGGATCCGGCGCGGACCACCGCGCCGTCGCGGCCGTCCTCGCCGACGAGCTGGTCCGGCGCAGCCGCGAGCGACTGCCGGGCGCGGCGGGCGACTTCACCGACGCCGAGCTGACGATGGCGCCGCAGTCGTGGGAGCGGGTGAAGGCGCTGGCGGCGGAGTTGGGCCGGGTGATCCACGAGGAGGCGCTGGCGCCGGGGACGGCGGGGGCGGTACGGGTCAGCGCGACGGTGATGCTGTTCCCGATGGTGGGACGGGGCGACGAACGCGACACGCCCGAACCGGACGACCCGGACGACGAGGCGGCGCCCCGCGGTGGCGCCCGATGAGCGACTCCCCCGCCCCCACGGCCGTGACCTCGGTGTTCGCCCCGCTGCGGCACCGCCCCTTCCGCTGGCTCGTCACCGGCCGCACCCTCACCCAGCTCGCCAACGCGATGGCCCCGATCATCCTGGCCTTCGCCGTGCTCGACCTGACCGGCTCCGCGATCAGCCTCGGGCTGGTCGTCGGCGCGCGGTCCGTGGCGACGGTCGTCCTCGTCCTCTTCGGCGGGCTGCTCGCCGACCGGCTGCCGCGGCCCCTGATCCTCCAGGGCACCAGCGCCGCCGCGGCGCTCTCCCAGGCCGCCGTCGCCGCGGTCCTGCTGCTCGGCACGTCCTCCGTACCGCTGCTCGTCGTGCTCAGCGTGGTCAACGGCGCGATGTCCGCGATGTCGATGCCGGCGACGGCGGCGCTCGTGCCGCTCGTCGCGCCGAAGGACATGCTGCGCAGCGCGAACGCGGTGACCCGCATGGGGGTCAACCTGGGCATGATCGTGGGCGCCTCCTTCGGCGGAGTGCTCGCGTCGCTGCTCAGCCCCGGCTGGGGCATGGCGGTGAACGCGGCCGTCTTCGCCTGCGCCGGCCTCGCGTACCACGGCATACGGCTCCCCCGCCGCCCGGCGGACGACGCCGGGCCCGAGTCCGAGCCGGCGCCCCAGCGGGCCCGTCCGCTGGCCGAACTGGTCGAAGGCTGGCGCGAGTTCACCTCCCGCACCTGGGTGTGGGTGATCGTCGCCCAGTTCTTCGTCGTCAACGCGGTCGCCTCCGGCGGCATCCACGTCCTCGGCCCGACCATCGCCGACGACACCTTCGGCCGCACCGCGTGGGGGCTCGTCCTCGCCTCGCAGATGGTGGGCGCGTTCATCGGCGGCTTCGTCGTGGCCCGCTCGCGCTCGCGCCACATGCTGCGCATCGGCGTCGCCGTGATCGCCCTCGACGTGCTGCCGCTGATCGCCCTGGCCGAGGCGGCGCCGGTCGCGCTGCTCGTCGTCGCGATGTTCGTGAACGGCATGGCGATCGAGCAGTTCACCGTCGCCTGGGACCTCTCCCTCCAGGAGAACGTCCCGCCGGACCGGCTCGCCCGCGTCTACTCGTACGACATCCTCGGCTCCCTCCTCGCCCTCCCTGTCGGCGAGATGGCCGCGGGTCCGCTCGCCGAGCGGTACGGGATGCGCGCGACGCTGCTGGGCGCGGCGCTGCTGAGCCTGGCGGCGACGGGGGCGGCGCTGTGCAGCCGCGACGTCCGGCAACTGACGGTGCGGCCGGCGCAGGTGGTGGCACAGGGCGCGCCGCAGGCTTCGCCGGCGAAGCCTGCGGAGCCGGCCGCGGAGCCGGACCGCCCGTGACGTCGCGGGCGGGCCCGCGCCCCCCTGGCGCCGCGGTTTCCCTGCGAGAACATTGGCCTCCGCAGCCCGGTGGTGGGCTGATCGCACAGTTCCCCGCGCCCCTAAACCCACCCGCCGTTGCCCTACAGGAGCACTGGTCTCCACAGCCCGCCTGCAGTTGCTCGCCCACGATCCCGCAGATGGGCGACGGGGGAGGCACAACAGGGGCGCGGGGAACTGCGCGAGAACCACCCACCGGCCCGCAGCAAGCAACGTGCCTGACGGACTACGGCGGGTGGGCTTTGGGGGCGCGACGAGCTGCGTGAACGGCACACCACCGGGTCGCAGAGGGCGCGGCGCCGGGGCTACTCGGGGCGCGGCTCCTTCAACACGTACGCGACCAACGCGTTGGCGTGGCCGTGGCCCAGGGTGTGGTCGGTCTTGAGCCAAGCGACCAGTTCCGAGTGCTTGGTCAGAGGGGAGGCGCGGATGAGTTCCAGCCACTCCTCAACCGGACGTCCGTACTTCTTCTCGATCGACGGGAAGTAGCTCGCGGGGCCCTTGGGCCCTCCCGTGGTGTTCTCGCTCATCGCGCTCCTCACTCCTCATTCCGTCGCCCCGGCAATCGCCGCGTGATCACCCGATATGACACGTGTCACGAGTCGAACTCATCGATGTTTCCGAGTGTCACACTGTGCGACATGTCACACGATCACGCCAGCAGCAGCCCGGTTCTCAGCGTGGGCGAGCGCGACGCCGAGTTGAGCCGGCGTCTGTCCGACGGGCTCGACGAGGTGAACTACCCCGCGACCGGGACGACCGCCGCCGACCAGACGAGCCTGTCGGTGAAGGTGGTGGACGCGGCCGGGGACGTGGTCGCCGGGTTGACCGGCTGGACGTGGGGCGGGCTGCTCGGCATCGAGATGGTGTGGGTGCGCGAGGACAGCCGCGGCGACGGCTGGGGCAGCAGGCTGCTCCTCGCCGCCGAGGAGGAGGGGCGCCGGCGCGGCTGCGACCGGGCGTGCGTGTCGTCGTTCACGTTCCAGGCGCCCGGGTTCTACCAGCGGCACGGCTACGTGGAGACGGGGCGGACGCTGGGCTTCCCGGGCGGCGCGGAGGACGTGCACATGTTCAAGGAGTTCGACCGGTCCGCGTGATACGAGCATCACCGTGTCGCCCCGGGGCGGCCCGGGGATGACCACCTCTCCGACGATTCCGGGGAGGCACGTTGAGACGCGGCAGCAGCAAGGTCGTGGCATTGGCCGCGGTGGTGGCGACGGCGGCGGTGGGGCTCAGTGCTCCGGTGACCGCCGCGGAACGGCCGACCGCCGCGGAACGACCCACCGAACGGCCCTCTGACCAGGCCCGCGCCGCCGAAGCCGGCCCGCGCGGCGACGGCACGCACGGCGACGGCCCGCGGATCGTCCTCGTCACCGGGGACACCGTCGTCCTCGACCGCAGCGGCGGGGTCGCGGAGATCGAGCCCGGCCCGGGCCGCGAGCGTATCCCCGTGCAGGTCAGCCGGCACGCTGACCGTACGCTCGTGATACCCGCGGACGTCGAACCTCTCATCCGTACGGGCCGGTTGGACGAACGGCTCTTCGACGTCACGGAGTTGAGCCGCCCCGAGTACCGCGAGCTGGGCCCGGGGCTGCCGTTGATCATCCGCCACCAGGGCGAGGCGAAGGCGTCGAAGGCCGCGCTCAGCAAAGCACTCGGCAAGGCACTCGGCACCGCCGACCGGCTGGGCCGCGAGTTGCCCGTGGTGAACGCGCGGGCCGTACGGGTCGCGGACGCGGCCGGCGCCGCCCGCGTGTGGGCTGCGCTGACGGACACCGCCGGCGCCCAGCGACGGGCCGCGCCGGGCGTCGAGAAAATCTGGCTGGACCGCGTGCGGCGAGCGGGGCTGGACCGCACCACCACGCAGATCGGCGCGCCGGCCGCCTGGCAGTCCGGTCTTGACGGCCGGGGCGTGAAGATCGCCGTGCTCGACTCCGGAGTGGACGACACCCACCCTGACCTCGCCGGCCGCCAACTCGCCGAACGGAACTTCACCGGAGCGCCGGATGCCGTGGACCGCCTTGGCCACGGCACGCACGTCGCGTCCATCGCCGCCGGCACGGGCGCCAAGTCCGGCGGCAAGTTCAAGGGCGTTGCCCCCGCGGCGAGTTATCTGGACGGGAAGGTGCTCCATGACAGCGGCTACGGCGTCGACTCCGAGATCCTCGCCGGCATGGAGTGGGCGGTGGCGCAGGGCGCGGACGTGGTGAACATGAGCATCACCGGCAATGACTACCCGGGGCTCGACGTGTTGGAGGAGGGCGTCAACCGACTCACCGCCACCAGCGGAGCCCTCTTCACCACCATTGCCGGCAACAACTACGACGACGGCATCGACTCCCCCGGCAGCGCGGAGGCCGGCCTGACCCTCGGCGGGGTCGACCACTCGGACGTCCTGATGCCCATGTCCGACCGCGGCCCGGCCCGCGGCGACGGCGGCTTGAAGCCCGACGCCACCGCACCCGGCGACAACGTCGTGGCCGCGGCCGTCGGCGCGGGCGACCCCGCGGCACCGGGATACGTCGCCAAAACGGGTACGTCCATGGCTGCACCGCACGCGGCCGGCGCCGCCGCGCTGCTGAAGCAGAAGCACCCGACGTGGCGGGCCGGGGCGCTGAAGGGCGCCCTCGCCGGCTCGGCGAAGCCCGGCCCGTACACCGTCTTCGAGCAGGGACACGGCCGGATCGACGTGGCCGCGGCGCTCGCCCGGACGGTGCTCGTGGAGAGCCCGCCGCTCTCCTTCGGCCGGCAGTCGTGGCCGCGGCACGACGACGCACCGGCGACGCGGAAGGTGACGTACCGCAACACCGGCACCGCGCCGGTCACCCTGGATCTCGCGCTCACCGGCGCCGGACCGGACGGGAAGCCCGCGTCGCCGGGCGTCTTCACGGTCTCCGCGGACCAGGTCACCGTCCCGGCCGGCGGCACCGCGAGCGTCGACGTGACCGCGAACGGCAAGGTGAGCACGGCCGACGGACTCTTCACGGTGCAGCTCGCGGCGACGGGCGGCGGCCAGACGGTCCGCGCGCTCGGCTCCCTGGACCTGGAGGTCGAGTCGTACGACGTCACCGTCAAGCACATCGGGCGGGACGGTCAGCCGAGCCTGAACCACCAAACCGCTTTGACCGGCCTCACCGGACTCGCGCGGACCAAGCGTTTCCGCGTCGACGAGTCCGTACTCCGGCTGCCCCGCGGGAACTACTTCCTCGACGGCCAAGTGCGCACCGGCACCGGGCCGTGGTCCTACGACCTGATCAGCCAGCCCCGGCTGGTGGTCGACCGGGACACCACGGTGACCGTGGACGCCCGCACCGCCCGGCCGGTGCGGATCACCGTGCCGGACACGGCGGCGACGCTGGCGCGCGCGGAGCTGAGCCGGTCGATCGACGTCGACGGGCAACAGATCAGGGACAAATGGGATTTCGGCTCCTTCGACGACGTGCGCACCGCGCACCTGGGCCCCGCGCTGCCGAGCGGCGACCGCGCGGCGTTCGGCTTCCACGGCGTGTGGCGCAAGGGCCCCGCGGAGGCGTACCAACTCGCCTTCGCCGCCGGCGGATCCACCCTCCCCGCCGGCTTCACCCAGGACCTGAAGCCCGCCGATCTCGCCACCCTGCGCGGCGAGTTCGGTGCGTCGACGGCCGGGCTGTACGGCGTCCCGCGGTCCGATGCGGTCCTCGACGGCGGCAGCCGGGACCGGTTCTACCACTACCTCGACGGGTTCGACCTGCCCGGCCCGTACACCCTGCACGTCAACGCCCGCGGCGTCCGCTGGAACCTCTCGCTCCGGCAGTACGACCCGCAGGACCGCGGCGCGGACCTGCACACCGGCCTGCGCCGGTACGCCCCCGGCAAGGCCACCCCGGTCCGGTTGGGCGTCGGCGTCTTCGGCCCGGGCGTCGCCCCGAACCCGTCCCGGCCGGAGGTACGCAGCGGGCTCACCCGGACCGGCGACGTGATCAGCGGCTGCCTGCCGATGTTCGCTGACGGGCCGGGCCGTTGGGGTCAGGCGCCGGCGGACGCGTACGTCACGACCCTGCACCGCAACGGCACTTCGGTCTTCGACGGCCCGGGCTCGCTCTGCGACACCCCGCTGACCGTGCCGGCTGACCGCGCCGAGTACCGGCTGAGCACGACGGAGACCCGCAGCGGCTTCACCTCCGTGTCGACGAAGGTCACCACCGAGTGGACGTTCGCCTCGCAGCGCGCCGCGGCCACCGTCGACCTGCCCGTCTCCACGGTTCGCTTCGCCCCCGCGCTCGCCGCGGACTCCACCGCACCGGCCGGCGCGACGGCCCGCGTCCCCGTCACCGTCGAGGGCGCGGCGGCGGACGTCGGCGTACGTTCCCTGACGGTCCGCGTCAGCTACGACGACGGGCGTACGTGGACGAAGGCGCCGCTCGCCGACGGAGCCGTGACCGTCACCAACCCGGCGGCGGGGCGGGGCGTCGCGCTCCAGGCGGAGCTGGTCGACAAGGCCGGCAACACGCTGAAGCAGACCATCCACGACGCGTACCGCGGGCGCTAGGCCGTGTCTGACAAATCCCGTCTGGGCCGCGGCCCCCGCTCTCAGGGGCGGACGACGCTATTTGTCAGACACGACCTAGAGGGCCTGAGGGGGGGTCCGGCGGCGTGGCCCGGAAGGGTGCCCTTCCGGGCCTCCCGCCGCCTTGGCCCCTCTGATGGACTGGGCCACGACCAGACCTGACGAGGTCGACCGGAAGTTGGTGCCGCGGTGCATGAGAACGAGCCGTCGAAACGCTCCCACGCCCTTGCCCGCGCGCCGCTGCGCCCGCCCGCACCGACCAAGGACCCGGCGGGCCCGGCGGCCCCCGGCCTCCCCCGCGGCGCCGCCGACGTCCTGGCCCTCCAGCGCTCCGCCGGCAACGCGGCCGTGACCCGGGCGCTGGAGGCTGGGCGGCCCGCCCGCGCCGCCGCGCCCGGACACGACCTGCCCGTGCAGCGGGCGCTGGCCGAACACGACCGGGAGTTCGGCCCCGGTCGGTTGGACCACCCCAGGTCGGCGGACCAACAGAACCTGGAAAGGGTCTTTCCCAAGAACAAGGACGGCAGCTACGAGCAGTTCCCCGACCCGACCACGATCACCAACCACCTCACGTCCCTCATGGGCTCGCTCAACCAGCGCCTCAGCAAGGTCCCTCAGCCTCAGGGCCCGCAGGCCGGCTCCGGCGGCGCCGCGGACTGGGTGGTGGCGATCAACAGCCAACGCGACGTGGACGACCGCTACAAGCGCAACTGCATCGACGCGGCACGCAGCTTCCTGGCGTCCTGGTCTGGCACCCCCACGGTGGCCGCCCCGGTCTACGACCCGACGGGTGTGGAAGAGGGCGGCACCGGCCGGACAAAGGAATGGCTGAACGCCGAGTGGAAGACCAGCAAGGTGACCCCGGGAGTACACCCCCTGGGCCGGGAAGACTGGGACTCGGTGGCCAGCCGCCTGAAGAGCGCGGGGCACGGCTCCTCAAGCATCGTGGTGTTCATGCGCAAACAGTCGGGGAACGTCCACGCCGTCAACGGCGTCAACATCCACGGCAAGGTGAAGTGGATCGACCCTCAGTACGGTGTGGTCAGTTCGCAGCCGCTGTACGACGGTCTCTCGTTCATGACGATCACGCTCGACCCCCAGGCCAACCCGGTGTGACCCCGCCACGGGGACGGTCAGCCGTTGGGCGTCGCCGGAGCGTGGCCCGGCAGGCTCGCGACGGCGCGCAGCTCGTCCCGCAGCCGCGTGACGTACGCCTGCCGCTCCGTCCGCTCCTCGTCCGGCAGCCCGCCGCCGCCGTCCAGGAGGTGCACCCCCAGCCACATCCGACCTGCGATGTGGGCGTGCACCTCCCACAGCTCCTTGTGCGTAAGCCCTCGCACCCGCGACGCGACAACGGCAGCCCGCCCGGCCTCGACGACGTCCTCCGCGAGCGCCCGCTCCTCGGGCGTCCCGGCCCGGGACGTGCTCGCGACGCCGTCCCGGGCGCGCAGCGAGTCGTACGTCTCGCGGTCCAGCCCGTACGGGAAGAACCAGACCCCGTCGTCCTGACCGGGCGTGCTGCTCATGTACGACTCCCCTTGAGTTCGACGACGCGGCTCGCAAGAGGATGCCCCACCGAGCCAGAGAATGGGACTCGGCGGGGCACCCTCGTGCTGTTGCTGCCGTTTCGGTCGTCAGACCGTGCCGTGCTTGATGCCTTCCACGAACGTGGCGAAGGCGGTTGCGGGGACGCGCAGGACAGGGCCGGCCGGGACCTTCGAGTCGCGGACGGGGACGACGCCGGTTGCGGACGCGTGCGCGGGGGCCCACTCGACGCAAGCTCCGCCGTTGCCGCTGTACGAGGACTTGATCCAGTTCAGGGGGTCGATCGTGGTCGTCACGGGGTGCCCTTTCGTACCTGGTCGATCATGGCTAGAGAATCCGCTTGCGAGAGTGCGTACTTCTGTAGCTGATAGTAGGCGGATAGTACGGGCCCCACGAAGCGACTATCTCGCTCAACGTGTCCGCGGTGAGCGCTCTCCGCATAGGACACCAGAGAGCGGTCCGGCAACGTCAGCACGTACAGCGGCAAGTTGAAGGGCCTGCGTTCTCCCATCGTGAACGGCGCGACCTGGAGCAGCACGTGTGGCTGGTCCGCAAGCGCCAACAGCCTGTCGTACTGCGCTCGCATGATCTCCGGGTTACCCACCCGCCGGCGGATGCAGCCCTCATCCATGACCGCGTGGATCAGCGGCCGTGGAGTCCGCTCCAGGGCCGCCTGCCGGTCCGCAACCGTCGTGACTCGCTCTCTGGCTTGCTCCGACGTGATCGCGCCACGTCTCACGCTGTGGTCCTCGATGGTGGCTGCGTACTCCAGCGTCTGGAACACCCCGGGGATCACGCCCACTTCGTACAACCTGATCTCCAGGGCCCTGCTTTCGTACCCGATGAACGCTGGGAATCCCTCCATCAGCGCGCCGTACTTCATCCCTAACCACTCGCGCTCGAAGGACTTGTCGGTCCCTGTCAGGTTGAATACGGCGTCGACGCGCCGGCAGAACGGCAATGTCGCAACCTTCAGGCCAGTTTCAACGTGTGAGACCTGCGTCGGTGAGTACTCCATGCGTTCGCCTAACTCGCGCTGCTTCCAACCGCGTTGCTCTCGCTCGCGTCGGAGCCGCGCTCCCAAAGCCGCCTGCGGGCTTGCGTCGGGGTTCAGTTCCTTCCGGTTCACCATGCGTCGCGCCCCAGTTTTGCTTGCGAATTCTCCTCGTTGAACTGCCCTTGGACTCTAGGCCAACCTGACAGCCCTTGGTAGTGAAACCGCTACGGAGAGGAGTCGTCGTGCATGGCGAACTCTCGGTCGGCGAACTCGCGTACGACACCGTCGAGAAGAGGTGCGGGGTGGTCATGGACGTCTACGGGTCCCTGGTCATGCTCCGCCCGCGGCACGGCGGATGCGAGTGGGACGCACGGCGCGAGCACATCCGCGCCGCAACCCTCGACGACCGACTCGGCTCCGCGCTCGCCGAGTTGAACGCGATCAGCAGCAACCGCACGCCCTAACCACCCACAGCTCCGCCTTCGCGCATCAGCGTTTCCCTGACGCTGAAGAGAATTGCGCGACGGCGGTAAAGGGGGGCGGGGAGCAACGGTCCCTCCTCGTCCCCCTTTTGGTCCCGGCCGCCCCGCGGGCACGCCCCTGCCCCGGCGCGCGGCCGGGACCACCCACCCCCACACCCCACCCCTCCACAGGAGGAACCGCATGATCGAGCGAGGCCAGTACAAGGGCTGGCGATCCGTACGCATGCTCGGCGAGGACATCGTCGTGTCCGCCGTGTGCATCACCGGCACACCCGAGTGCGGGGCCCGCATGCCGGAGCCTCCGGACGGCCACGGCGAGCGCGTCGGGCACGACGACGTCGACGAGTGGATGGAGTTCCACCTCCGCACCACCGGCCACGACCTCTTCGCCGAACTCCACCGCGAACCCGTCCGCTGGGGACCACCCACCCCACACCCCGAGCCGTAAAGCGATGACGCTCAACGCCGAACCCACCCACGCCATGCCCGACGGCACCCGCATGGTCCGCCTATGGGACAGCAACGCACCCCACCGCGTCATCGTCACCCCACGCGCCGCGTTCACCCACTTCATCGGACTCGCCATGGACGACGGCTACCGCGACCTCGAAGCCACCGACGAAGAAATGACCACCGCAGCCCACACCGAACGAACCACCGTCGACCACCAATACGGCATACTCCCCGACCCACCACCCCCCACCCACTTCCCCCTCACCCACCACGAAACCGAAGACCAACCATGAGGCGGCCCGCCGGCACGAGGGGGTCAGGGTCGGCCGGTGACGGCCTGGATTTCCTGTTGGATGATCTGCGGGAACGGGACGTCGTCGTAGTTGCCGACGACGATGCCGACCCAGCCGGTGTACGGGTAGATGTTCCAGCTCGCGACGCTGCCGGGGTTGACGCCGGCGCGGCCCTTCACCCACTGGCCGTTCACCAAGGCGACCGGCATGGTGTACGTCGCGAAGGACGCGTCCGCGGGAGTCGCCCGGGTGGTCAGGCCGCCGCCCTGGGGGGCGAGAGGGGCCTTGGGGGCGGTGGCCACCTCGGCGTAGGGGCGGTCCAGGAGGGTGCCGTCGGTCAGGGCGTGGGCGAAGCGGACGAGGTCCGGCGCGGTGGCGAAGCCGGCGTCGCCGGGCGGGTCGATGAAGTAGCGGCCCGGGTTCTTGCCGAGTTGGTGCGGGTCCGGGCTGCCCTTGTCGAGGTTGCGGACGGCGTCGACCCGGCTGCCGTCGGACTGCCGCATGTAGGAGTGCGCGATGTGCGGGTCGGTGAGCCACTGGGGCCGGGTGTAGAAGCCCGTACCGGTCATGCCGCACCGCGCGAAGACGTGTTGTTGCACGTACTCCCAGTACGTCGTGCCGGTCACGGCCTCCACGATCAGCGCCGGGATGGCGACCTCGGCGCCGGCGTGGTCGGTGGGGGTGCCGGGCGGGGCCACCAGCTTCGACCGGCGGGCCCACTGCCCGTAGAACTCGCGCACCTCCTCCCGGCTCTGGAAGACGCGTTGCAGGTCCTCCGGCGGGGTGTGCAGGCCGGAGGTGCCGGAGAGGAGGTGGTGGACGGTGACCTGCTCGGCGATCTCCTTGGGGAAGCCCGTCAGGTGCGTGCCCACCGTGTCCCAGAGCCTGACCTTGCCCTGCTGCACGAGCTGGAGGATCGCGACCGCGCCGAACGGCTTGCCCGCGGAGGAGAGGTTGAAGGCGATCCCCTCGTGATTGCGGATGCCCTTCTCCTTGTCGGCCATGCCGTAGCTGCGTGACAGCACCGTCCGGCCCTTGTGCGACAGCATCACCACGCCGGAGAACTTGTCCTCGGCGGCCAGCTTCGCCACGTACCGGTCATAAGCCCCACCGGGCCGGGTCTCCGGCGGTACGGCGTCGGCAGCGGCAGCAGCCGGGGCCACGGCAGCGTGGCCGGGCCCGGCGCCGACCAGGTGCGCGCCGGCCGCCGTCACGCCGGCCACCCCCAGCCCGCCCCACCCCAGCAGCCGCCGCCTGTCGACACCTCGTACGTCCGTTAAGTCGCGTCGATTCATGGCTCCCACTGAAGACGGAGCGCCGTTACGGTGGCGTGAGCGGAACGCTCGGCTTCGGCGGAACGCCGCCGTCGCCGTCGCCGTCGCGACGAACGACCGCACCAGCGGGTTCGCGTCGCCTTCGTTCCACGCCGCGTACCTCCGTCAAGTGCGTCTGTTCGGAACCGCTTTGGCATGCGGCATAGGCTCGGCCCATGGATGACTCGATATGGGTGGGGGTGCGGGAGCGGGTGCAGTCGCTCACTGCCGCGCCGGCCGGTGACCGTGTCTTTGGCTCGCTCGGGCACAAGTTCCTCCTTGAAGACCCTCTGACCCCGGCAGAGCTGGCCGACCTCGAAGGACAGGTGGGTGTGGCGCTGCCCGGGGAGTACCGCGACTTCCTCCTCCGGGTAGGCGCCGGAGGAGCCGGGCCCTCGCACGGGGTGTATCCGGTACGGCTCATTCAGGGTCGCTGGCAGTGGGAGGGAGATGGAGCCGAACTGGCTGACCTGTCCCGTCTGGCCGAGCCGTTTCCGCGTGAGGGTGCCGATCCTGAAGCTGTCCAGTTGCTGCTGTCCGAGCAGCCTGAAGAGGACGACTTCGAGGACATAGAGGACTTCGATGACGCCGTTGAGGCATGGGAAGAGCGTTGGGGACCCGTGATGTGGTCAGCGGACCGCACCGTCGGCGCGGTGGTGATCTCAACGCTGGGCTGTGCCGCCCGCGAGTGGCTGATCATCAGCGGACCGGAGCGTGGGCGAATCTGGTCCGACAACAGGGTCGATGACGAGGACCTGAGGCCGCTCCTGGATGACCACGACGCTCCGATGACTTTCGCGCGCTGGTATCTGACGTGGCTTGAGAGGGCGGAACGTCAGCAGGCGTTGGCCCCGCAGGCAGACTGACCTGCGGGCCCGGCGGAGGGACTTCCGGGCCCTTCGGGACGCGCTCGCCGACGGCCGGCCGATGACGCCGGAGGCCAACGTCGACGTGATGAGCCGCTACGCGACCAAACCCGCGACCAAACCCGCGACCGAGCCCGTCTGACGAGGGGAGCGTTCCGGCCGAAACCGATCACGGGGGCGGTGGCGTCCTCGGATTGGGCAGGATCCGACCGGAGCACACGTACTCGAAGCGCGCGGGGGTCTCTTGATCTTCATCCAGTTCATCTCGCAGTTCGTCGTCGTCGGCGGACTCGTCCTGCTCGTCCGTGCGCTGCTGGAGCACCGCAAGCTCTCCACCATCGACAAGGCCCGACCGGTGACCGTCGCCGAACTGGCGGCCGACCGGCCGCCCGGCGAGGGGCTGAGGTGCGCCGTCGAAGGCAGCGCCGAGCCGGGCACGGCCGGGCTGATGACGGCCCCGTTGTCCGGACAGCCGTGCGTTTGGTACCAGGTCACGACCAGGGAGAAGTGGCGGACGGTCACCAAGGACGAGGGCCGTGAGATCTCCACCCGGCACGACAAGGTGCGCGGGCGGACGGGCTCGCCGCCGCAGTTCTGCGTCCGCGACGCCACGGGCGTCGCGGTGGTGAACTTCGCCGGCACGGACGTGGACGAGCCGGTCCAAAGCTTCACCAGAACTCGGCCGGCGAGGTCACAGGACGCCGAACTGCCGCCGGTGCCGGTCAAGCTCGACGGCTCGGACAAGCTCGACCACGAGGTCACCTGGCGGGAGGTCATCGTGCCGCCGGGGCAGTCGATGTGCGTGCTGGGCAGGGGGGCGCGGCACCCGGAGACCGGCCACGTCGTCCTGGGCCCCCCGGACACGGGCCGGTTCATCGTGTCCACGCTCTCCCACGACGAGCTGAGGACGCGCTCCTCGGCCCTGAGGAAGAGCCGTTACACCCTCGGCGGCTGGCTGTTCGTCGGCGGCGCCACCGTGTTCACCCTCATCGAGCTGCTGGCGAACCCTTCGTCGTAGCGGCGGCGCCCGACGAGGGCGCGCCCGCGGTCGGGTCGTCGGCGCGGCGGACGGTGTCCTGGTACCACCGTCCCCAGGTGTCCAACTGGTCCATGATCGCGTCGAGCCGGTGGCCGACGTCGGTCAGGGTGTACTCCACGCGCGGCGGTACCTCCCGGTACATGGTCCGCGTCACCAGCCCGTCGGCCTCCAACTCCCGGAGCTGGCGGGTCAGCATGCGCTGCGTGATGGCGGGCAGCGCGCGCCTGAGTTCGCCGAAGCGCAGCGTCCCGGGAACGAGCTGCTTGAGGATCGCGAGCTTCCAACGCCCCCCGAGCACCTCCATGGCGGACTCAATCGCGCAATACTCCGGGGTCTCCTCGATCTTGCTACGCACGGCTGACCTCCATTGGTATACAGAATGACAGTAGGGGACAGGAAAGACCGTACTTGCAGCATGCGTTGGTACCTACTGGACTGAGCGTATGCCAAAGAGTCAAGTGCCCGCTGCGGAAAGCCTCCCGGCGGAGACGGACCGGTCGATCTCCTCGTCACGGCAACGGTGGGTCGTGCTCGTGGTGGTGGCGGGCAGCCTGTTCCTGGCCGGGATCGACCTGACCGTCCTGCACGTCGCCATGCCCAGCGTGAGCCGGGACCTGGCCCCCAGCGCCGCCCAGGTGCTGTGGATCGTCGACGTGTACTCCCTCGCACTCGCCGCCATGCTGGTCACCTGCGGCACCCTGGGCGACCGGATCGGCCGGCGCCGCATGGTGCTGAGCGGCCTCTTCGCCTTCGGGCTGTCCTCGCTGGCGTGCGCCTTCGCGGCGAACACCGGGCAGCTGATCGCCTCCCGCGCCGCCCTCGGCGTCAGCTCGGCAATGATCATGGCTTCGACGGTGGCGATCATCAGGGTCACCTTCACGGACAACCGCGAACGGGCCCTCGCGATCGGCGTGTGGACCTCCGCCCACAGCGTCGGGGCGACGCTCGGGCCGCTGATCGGCGGACTGGTCTCCGAACGGTGGGGCTGGGGCGCCGTGTTCCTGGTGAACGTGCCCGTCGTCGCCGTCCTCCTCGCGGTGGGAGCGCGGGTCATCCCGGAGTCCAAGAACCCCGTGCCCCGACGCTGGGACGTGCTCAGCGTGGTGCTCTCCGTCGTCGGACTGGCGAGCGTCGTGTACGCCCTGAAGCAGGCCGGCGAACACGCGGGCGTCAACACCGTCTTCTTCGTCACCGCCCTCGGCGGCGCGGCGCTGCTGTACGTCTTCGTACGCCGCCAACGACGCCTGGCCGAGCCGCTGCTGGACTTCTCCCTCTTCGCCGAGCGCCGCTTCTCCACCGCCACCATCTGCGTGATCGGCTGCTTCGGCAGCTACATCGCCCTGCTGTTCTTCCTCACCCAGTGGCTCCAGCAGGTGGGCGGGTACTCGCAGCTGCGCGCCGGGCTCGCCCTGATGCCGCTGGCCGCCGCCAACGCCGTCGGCGCCGTCACCGCGCCCTGGTTCACGCACCGGTGGGGCAACCGCGTGATGCTCACCGCGGCACTGCTGCTGTTCTCCCTCGCGTACGCCGTCATCGCCCTGTTCGGCGACCCGTCCGGCTACGGGACGCTGATGCCGGCGCTGCTCGCCGCCGGGTTCGGCGCCGGGATCGTGATGACGCTGGGCGCCGACGTCATCATGAGCGCGGCCCAGCCCGAACGCTCCGGGGAGGCCGCCGCGATCCAGGAGACCTCCTTCGAACTCGGCGCGGGCCTGGGCGTCGCCGTCTTCGGCAGCGTCGTGACCCTCGTCTACGGCACCGCCATCCCGACCGTCCCCGGGCTCGACCGCGAGCAACAGGCCACCGCGGGAGAGTCGTTCACCGCCGCGCAGGAACTCGTGGCCCAGCTTCCGGCGACGACCGCGGACGCCGTGCTGGACGCGGCGCGGCAGGCGTACGACCGCGGCTTCACCACCGTGGCGACGATCGCGACGGTCGGGCTGGCCGTCACCGCGACCCTGGCGGCCGTACTCCTCCGCCCGCGCAAGGCCGACAGCGCCTGAGTGAACGTGCGCGGGGGCGCGGACCGGGAGCCGGTAGCCACCTTTTTGTGGGTACTTGGCCTCCGGCGGCGGACGGGGGAACCTGGTGGTGGAAGGCGGCGCGACCGGGCTAGGGCGCTTCTGACAAATAGCGTCGTCCGCCCCTGAGGGCGGGGGCCGCGGCATCCGGTGCGTGCAATCGCAAGGCGGAGGGTCTTCCTCGTACTGGACGTACCAGGAAGATCCCGACAACGCAGCGAGTGTGCGTGCCGGGTGCCGCGGCCCAGACGGGATTTGTCAGACACGGCCTAGGGGGCTTCTGATGGATCAGGCTGGATGAGGGTGGGGGTCCCTCCCACGCCCTCCGGGCGTAGGAGGCGGGTTCTGGTGCCGTGGATCTCAAGGCGGAGGAGGGAGTCAATGCGGAGTATTGGCGACCGACGACAACGCTGAGTGGGGGCACCTCCCGGGCCGAAGGCCCAGGGGGAGCGGTGCCAGGGCACGCGAGCCCAGCAAGATCCATCAGAAGCCCCCTGGGAGCACACCCGGGCCGGCTACGGAACCCGGGCCGCTGCCTGCGCCGCGAGTGACAGCGTCTGGGGGCGGGGCGGCGCGTGTGGGGTGCTCAGGTGGCTGAGGACGACGAGGGAGTTCCGTACGACGACCAGCACCAGGGTCTCGCGGACCGTGACCGCCTCGTACGTCACGGAGACGGTCGCGTGCCAGGACTCCGAGCCGAGGCCGGCGGAGCCGTGGGGGGTGACGGTCTGTCGGGCCTGGTCGCCGTCGGGCCAGGTGAGGGTGTACGTACCGCAGCCGGCGAGGGCGCTCGCCGCGGCTTCGAGTTGGCGGCGGGCGGTGGTCGTGCCGGGGTACCAGCGCAGGACCTGTTGGAGGAAGGGGCCGCTGCTGCTCTGGGCGAAGGCGACCCGGGCCTCGATGGAGCCGGGAGCGGTGGTGCGGTGGATCTCCAGTGAGTTGAGGCGCTGGACGCAGTCGGGGCGGCTGGAGCGGGTCGGCGGATCGTTCTTCAGGATCGTCTTGACGTAGCCGGCGGGGAGTTGGGCGGTGCTGAGGAGGGCGCGGGTCAGGTCGGCGGCCGTCGGCCTGGCGGTCGTCGGCGCGACGGTGGGCGGGGCGGCGGAGCGGGACGCGGGACGGTGGGTGGTGGAGGGGGCTGAGCCCGGTCCGGTGCCGCTCGCCTTCGGGGTGCCGTTCGCCGTCGGGGCGGTGGTGCTCGGGCGTACGGAGCTCGGGCCGGGGCCGGGCGTCGCGCTGCGCGAGGGGGCAGCCGACGAAGACGTGGTCGTGGGCAGCGGCGACGGGACTTCGATCGTCGTGCCGTCCGGTCGCACCCGGTCGGCGCGGCCGTCACCCCCGCCGTCGCCGCACGCACCCGCCGTCGCGGCCAACACCAGGCACAGCAGGAGAGAAGGAAGGGTGCGGGTGACGGGACTCATCGTCGGACTCCTCGACTTCGGGGCGAGCTCAGCGGGCGTAGCGGTGCAGTACGTCGCAGCGCAGCGTCGCCGCCTGGTGCACGTCGCTGTGCACCCGCTCCGGGAGGGTGCGCAGGAGCACGGCGGAGACCGCGCGTAGGACGGTGTCGTCGACGGCGGCGAGGAGTTCGCCCGTCTCGCGCCGACCCTCCGGGCCGACCCACAGGGCCGAGCCGCCGATGGCCAGCGCCCGGCAGGCGATGAAGGGATCGGTGACCGCCGCCGCGCCGTCCGCGTCGGTCGGCGGCAGCGGCGGCAGTTCGTCGATCGGTACGGGTGGCGCGTCGTCCGGCCGCGGCTCGGCGGCGGGCGGTTGTCGCAGCACGCTCCCGCCGCCCGGGGCGTCCGCAGCGGCCACCGTGCCCGGGAGCAGGATGCGGCGCGGGCTCGTGTCGTCGGAGCGGGCCAGCGGGATCCACACCGTCGCCGGTAGTACGAACAGGCCCACGGCCAGCGCCGCCGTGAGGGCGGGTGTCCTGCGCGGGCGCGGTCGGCCGCGGCGGCGCACCACCGTCGCCGCGAAGGGCGCGAGCGCGCCGAAGAGCGTGGCCGTGGCGCCGGCGACCCAGCCGCGCGAGTCGAGGGCGCCCCAGTACGCGGTGGAGTCCGCGTGCGCGGCGGCGAGCGCGGCGCACAGGAACCAGGTGCCGAGCGGCAGGGCGAGGACGAGTCCGCTGAGCGCGACGGCCGCGGCGCACGCCGGCGCGGAGCGCGGTCCGTCCGGTCGGGCGCGTGCGGCGCGGGCCAGGGCCGCGACCCAGGTGGTGAAGAGGGCACCGCCGACGACGAGTACGAGCGCCAGGGCGATCTGGCGGCCGGTGCTGGCGTCGGCGAGCGAGAACGACGCGGTGAGCCCGTCGGCGGTGCCGGACTCCCGCGCCCAGTCACCCGCGGCGCGGGCGGACAGTTGCGAGCCGGCGAGGACGCCGACCCCGAGGGCCCCTCCGGCGTAGGCGGGGCGCGGCCCGTACGCGTCGGGGTGTCCGACGGCCGCGGCCCGCCACAGCGCGACGGTGACGACCCCGGCGACGGCCCAGCCCGTGAGCGCGCCGGTGATGCGGTAACCGGTGGCGATGCTGTCCGGAGTGAGGGCGGTGACCAGCAACGCGAGGTCGGTGAAGACCAGTCCGGCGGCGAGCCCGGTGACCAGGCTCTCGGCCGGGCCGAGCCCCCACAGCCGCGCCGGGCGGGCCAGCACGTCGAGCCGGGCCCGCCGGGTGGGGTGGGTGGCGAGGCCGAGCGCCTGCGGGATGCGGCGGCGCAGGGTGGGCGGCCGGTCCCGGAGGACGTACGCGGCCATGGCGTCCGGGTCACGCGGATCGGCGGACGCGCGTACGTCCGCGTCGTGTTCGCGCACCCGCAGCACCGCGCACAGGGTGAGGCCGACGACGGCGACGACCGCGGTCAGCCGCAGGGCGAGGGCGGTGCCGAGCGCGCCGGGGCCGCGCCAGACCTCGACGACGAGGGGGACGGTGACGCCGACGAGGAGAATCCACCACGCGGCGAGCGCCAGCCGTACGCGTCCGACGTCCCGCGCGTCCAGGTGCGCCGCCTCGTGCCGGAGCATCGCCTCGACGTCGCGGCGCGGCAGCATCCGCACGCCCGGGTCGACGACGACGCGCGGTCGGCGTGCGGTGCCGGCGGCGCGGGCGCCGATGCCGATGCGGGAGGTGCGCCGTACGACCAACTGCGGTGCGCGGCGCGGGCCGTGCGGTACGACGGACGCCAAGGCGGCGGCGGTCCGCGGGTCGGCGGGCCCGGTGCGCCAGCGGGACAGGGTGAAGGCACGGGCCGCCGCCCGGACCAGGAGGGCGAGCAGCAGCAGGGCGAGGGGGCCGCAGAGCACGACCTCGGCTTGGTCGAGCCGTACGCCGTCGACGCAGCGGGTGAAGCCGGTGACGGTGTCCATCGGGTCCGGGTCCGGCGGGCGGGGCGCGGACGGGTCGGGCAGGCAGGCGAGTTGGGCGCCGGGCCAGTGGGCCCGCTCCTTGACCAGCCACCACCAGCTCGCGAAGGACGCACCGGCCGCCGCGACGAGGACGAGGAGGAAGAGGCGCGTGGTGGTCGGCAGCGGCAGCCGGCTGGCGCAGAGCGCGGCGGCGGATGTGAGGTCGGGGCGGGGTGCGGAACGGGGGTCGGGGCGGGGTGCGGAACGGGCTTCGGTGGTCGTCACGGGCGTGGCCGCTTCCCGGGTGGTGGCGATGCCGGATGCAGTGAGTGCGGGTGGGCAGGTCGCGTCCTTACGGGACGTCGGGCGCGGGAGCGGGCGCAGGGGCAGGGGTCTGGCTGGTGTCGGGGGTGACGTCCGGCGCGGACGTCGAACCCGGGGTCGCGGACGGCGACAGCGGGCCCGGGGCGAGCAGGGCGACCACCACCACCCGGCCGCACCGGTCCGCGTCGCCGCGCGACAGACCGCAGTCGCGGGCCTGGTCGACGGCCCACCGCAGCAGGTCGTCGCGGGGGAACGGCACCGCGTCGGGGACCGCGGCCACGAGCACCGCCCGGCGCTCCTCGGTCGCTTCCCTGCCCCGGCGCCGCCGCGCGCGGCGGCGGGCGAGGGCGGAGCCGCCGCGGCGGACGGCCCCGGCGGCGACGTCGGCGAGGAACTGGGCGACGAAGGCGACGAGCACCGGCAGCAGCACGGCCGTGTCGACGCCCGCCGTGAGCACCCCGCCGCCCGCGCGGCCGGGCCGCCCCGGAGCGTACGGCTGTTCCGCGTACGCGCGACGGGCGTCGTCGAGGTGGGGCAACTCGTCCGGAGCGAGGGCCCGTACGACGTCCCGCAGCACGTCCGCGCCCGTACGGCCCGCCGTCACCGGTGCTCACCGCCCGCGGGTGCGGGGCCTGCGCTCCCCCGGGTGCGGCGCAGGCGCAGCAGCAGGAGGCCGGCGGCCACGGCCGCGCCGCCGCCGACGGCCAGCGGGAACGGGGACGTACCGGTGGCGGCGAGTTCTTCGCGACTGCCGGTGCCGGTTTGGGGTACGGGTCCGCCCCCGCCCTCGTCGATGGGTGGGTCGTCGACCGGCGCGACCGGGTCGGTCGGCGCGTCCGTGGGGACTGACGGCAGCGGGTCGGACGTGGAGGGCGCGGGCGACGGGCTCCGGGTCGGCGTCGGTGACAGTGACGGCGTGGTCGTTGGGGAGGGCGACGGCGAGGGCCCGGCCGCGGCGACGACGTACGACGCCGTGCCGTCCATCAGCGGCACCGGGTCGATGCCGGGGGCGATCTGGATCAGCCCCTGCGCCACGAACTGGAGCTTCTCGCCGACCTTGACGTCCTCGGCGAGCACGATCCGCAGCCGTACCTTCGCAGTCCCCTTCGCCGGGATCGAACCCGTGGACGGCAGCCCGCCGTCGACGGTGAGGAAGCCGGTGAGGGCGGTCTGCCCCTGGCTGAGCTGAACCGGCCGCCAGGTGCTGGCCGTGGCGTCGTACCAGGTGAGCGCCACCTTCTGCGGCGTCAGCGCGGTGGCGGGCGGCGCGAGGCGCACTCCGACGCCGACGATGAGGCTGTCGGTGACGGGGGCGTCCAGGGTGTTGTGGAACTCGACTTCGACGGTGAGCGGTTCGGCGACCGGAATGGGGCCCGAGGCCGGTGTGACCCTGGCGAAGGGGGCGACCGGGTCCGCCTGGAGCGAGGCGGAGACGGAGGCCGGGGCGGGGGCGGCTGCGTACGCGGGTGTCGTGGGCGTCGCGGCCAACAGCCCCGCGGTGGCCGCGAACACCGCCCACGGCAGGGCGCCCCGCCGTATCCGAACGAACCCGGAATTCATTGCACGAGCCATGGGAAAGCCCCCCCTTGCAGGCGTACCCCCGCACGCCCATCTGAATGCAGTGTCAGGGACTTTGGCACGGAATTCCAGCACGCGCGGGAAGTAATGTGGAATTCCCTGAACCCCTTCACGATGCATCAAAATGGGATGTTGTTACGCCTGTTCAGAGTGGGGTGCAAGCGGCCAGGCACTCGGCCGGCGATGCCGAACGCAATTCCCGTCGCATGGCCGGGGATCGGCATTGACGCACCTCGTTCGCGAGGAATTCCCTACGGCAATCCCGGACGTCGCAGAAGGGTGCACGCGTCCCGCGTCCCGCGGCCCGGCGCCCGTCGCCCGGAACGGAGAAGTCCGGAACGGAGAAGTCCGGAACGGAGAAGTCCGGACGGCGGGCCGCGGGACCGCCCTACGCCGCGAGGCGGCGGCGCCAGGCGGGTTCCGTCGTGGCGATCCAGCGCCGCAGCCGTCGCGTGATGTACGTCGCGTCCGGGCCGACGCCGTGCAGTCCGGCCGACAGCAAGGTGCGCTGCCCCTCCAACCCCATGAAGGCGAGCCCGGGGTGGATCGTCGACAGGCCGTGTCGCTGGCGCGGGAGACCCCGTCGGTCCAGGGCGCCGAGCGGGCGCAGGTACTCCAGGGCGGGGCGGTACCCGGTGGCGAGGACGACCGCGTCGACGTGTTCGCGCCGGCCGTCGGGCCAGCGCAGTTCGGTGCCGTCCGCCGCGGTGAACATCTCCCGCCGGTCCGGCTTCCCGGCCTCGACCGCCGCCTGGTAGGTGCCGTCGTTGTCGATCACGACCGCGAAGGAGGACTCGGTCAGCAGGCCGCCGACCGGGAGCCGGAAGGCGGCTTCCACCACCTTCGCGTACGCCTCCTTGCCGCTGAAGGGGGTGCGGCTGTACCGGATCGGCTTGCGGCTGGCGAGCGTGACGCGGGCGTGGGCGGAGAGTTCGTGCGCGATCTGGACGGCCGAGTTGGCCGCGCCGACGACGACCACCCGCTGCCCGGCGAAGGGCTCCGGCGAGCGGTACTCCGCGGAGTGCAGGACCTTGCCCGCGTAGCCGGCGAGGCCGGGGACGTCCGGTCGGTGGGGGTTGCCGAAGTTGCCGGTGGCGGCCACGACGACGGCCGCGTGCAGCTGCTCGCCGGATTCGGTGGTCACGACGTAGCCGTCGCGGTCGGCGACGACGGAGGCCACGCGGGTGCCGGTGCGTATCTCGCAGTCGAGCCGGGAGGCGTAGTCCCCTAAGTAGGCCACGACTTCGTCGCGGACCGGGAAGTGCGACGGCTTTCCGGGGAAGGGCATGCCGGGGAGGGAGGACAGCCGTACGGGGGTGAAGACGACGAGGCTGTCGTAGTAGTGGGGCCAGGAGCCGACGGCGTCGGCGCCGGCCTCCAGGATGACCGGTCTGAAGCCGTGGTTGCGCAGGGTGAAAGCGGTGCCGAGCCCGCACTGTCCGCCGCCGATCACTATCGCGGTGTCCATGTCTGTCGTTTCCCTTCCCTGTGCCTAGCTAGGTACGTGTGTCCCGTGACGGCCGGGCCCGCGCCCGCCGTCAGGGTGCCGCCGCACCCCCGGGGGTGGGCAGGCCGGCGGAGAGCGTCGCGACGGCCTCCGCCATCAGCGCGGCGAGCGGAGTCGTGCCGCCGAGTCGTTGCCAGTGCTCCAGACAGGCCCGGTACGCGGCCTCCGCGACGTACAGCACCAGCGCGCAGTACGGGTCGTCCTCGGCGAGTCCGACGCGGCGGCCGATGGCCCGGGCGGCGCTCGCCGACTCGTCGGCGGCCAGCAGGGCGAGCCGCACGATCAGCTCGGGGTGCTCCGCCATCACCGTGAGCCGCGCCAGCCACTCGTCCCGGTCGGCGTCCACCATCGCCATCTCGTCGCGCCACGCGTGGACGACCGCGCGCAGCGGGGAGAGTTCGGCGGGGGCGGCTTCGACGCGGGCGGCGGTGACGTCGCCGTCCCCGGTCTCCGGGTACGGCAGGAGCAGTGCGTCCTCCTTCATCGCGAAGTAGTTGAAGAAGGTCCGCGGGGAGACCCCGGCCTCGTTGCTGATGTCCTCCACGGTCACCCGATCGAGCCCGCGCTCGGTGACGAGACGCAGGGCGCAGGTCGCGAGCAGGCGGTGGGTGCTGCGGCGTTTGCGTTCGCGGAGGCCGAGAGGGGGTTGGGGCGGCGTGGTCACGCGATCGACGATAGGTCAATCGATGCAGCCCCTGCATTTTTTTATCCCCTGCACTTATTGGGGGCGGGGTGGGTGCGGGGTGCGCGTGGGGTGGCGCGAGCGCCGCTCCCCCACGGGTCCGCTGGCCGGGGCGGCTCGACGGCGGGTTGCTCGCGCGGTCCCTCGCGACCTTGGACGCCACCGCGGTAGCCCTGCGGGCGCGTTGGCCTCTGCGGCCTGGTGGGTGGCTTGTCGCGCGGTTCCTCGCGCCCCTAAAAGCCCAAGCCCTGCGGGCAAGCGCCCCTGGACACCCCCGCCGTTCCTCTGCAGGTCCGCTGGTCTCCGCGGCCCGGTGGTGGGCTGTTCGCGCAGTTCCCCGCGCCCCCAATTGCCCACGCCCTGCGGGCGTAGGGCGAACTCGTGCACGCCCCGTACTCGACAGACGGGGGCAGCGAAACAGGGGCGCGGGGAACTGCGCGACAAGCCCACCACCGGGCCGCAGGGGCCAACGCGCCTGCGGGGCTGCGGCGAGTGGGGCACCGGGGGTGCTGGGGTCCCGGGGGAACGGCGAGTGCGGGGTGCCGGGGGTGGGTCCGGGGGCGCGGGGGGCGTTCGCGGCATAGCCTGGGGGTCCCGGCGAAGGAGGCAGCATGCGGGCGACCTGGAAGGGAGCCATCTCGTTCGGGCTCGTCACGATCCCCGTTCAGCTCTTCACCGCCACCGAGGAACACGACCTGCCGCTGCGGCAGGTCCACGTCCAGGACGGCTCGCGGGTGCGCATGCGGCGCTTCTGCGAGGCGGAGGACAAGGAGATTCCGTACGCCGAGGTCGCCCGGGGGTACGAAGCGCCGGACGGCAGCATGATCACGCTCACCGACGAGGACCTGGCGGACCTGCCGCTGCCCAGCAAGAAGGTCATCGACGTGCTGGCCTTCGTCGATGCGGAGGCCATCGATCCGCTGATGCTGTCCAAGGCGTACTACGTCGGTTCGACCGACCGCTCCGCGGCGAAGCCGTACGCCCTGTTGCGGGACGCGCTCGCGCAGGCCGGTCAGATCGCCGTCACCAAGATCGCCCTGCGTTCGCGGGAGGCGCTGGCCGTACTGCGCGTAAGGGACGACACGTTGGTGCTCCAGACCTGTCTGTGGCCGGACGAGGTGCGTCCGGCGGCCGGGATCGCGCCGGAGGGGGAGGCCGCGATCCGTCCGCAGGAGCTCAAGATGGCCCGTTCCCTGATGGACACCCTCTCCGAGGACTTCGACCTCGACTCGCTGCACGACGAGTACCAGGAGGCGCTGCGGCTGGTGGTCGAGGCCAAGCTCCAGGGCGTGGAGCCGCCGCACGAGGCGGAGGCGGCGCCCAACGGCGGGAAGGTGATCGACCTGATGGCGGCGCTGGAGAGCAGCGTCCGGGCGGCGAAGGAGTCCCGGGGCGAGGAGGCCGGCGCGGAAGCCGGGGAGGAGGCGGAAGTCAGGAAGCTCCCCGCCCGCAAGCCGGCGAAGAAGGCCGCGGCCAAGAAGACCACCGGGAAGACGGCCGCGAAGACGACCGCGGCGAAGACCGCCGAGAAGAAGGCGGCACCCCGCAAGAGCACCCGCAAGACCGCCCAGACCGCACAGAAGGCCCAAAGGGCGCAGAAGGCTCAGAAGACGGCGTCCGGGAAGTCCACGAAACGGGCCTCCGCGTGACCCCCGCCACCCGTGTGGCCCCCGCCCCATGACGCCGATCACCGAGGTCGCCGGGCGACGGCTGGCTCTCAGCAACCTGGAGAAGGTCATCCACCCCGCCACGGGGACCACCAAGGGCGAGATCCTGCACTACTACGCGGTCACCGCCGACGCGATGCTGCCGCACCTGCGCGACCGGCCCGTCTCCTTCCTGCGCTACCCCGACGGGCCGGACGGTCAGCTCTTCTTCACCAAGAACCCGCCGCCCGGCACGCCGTCGTGGGTGCGCACCGCCCCGGTGCCGCACTCCGACGACCCCGACGCCCGGCAGGTCGTCGTGGACGACCTGGCCACGCTGGTGTGGGCGGCGAACCTGGTCGTGGAGTTCCACACGCCGCAGTGGACCGCGGCCGAGCCCGGCGTCGCCGACCGCATGGTCTTCGACCTCGACCCGGGCGCACCGGCGACCGTCGTGGAGTGCTGCGCCGTCGCGCTGTGGCTGCGCGAGCGCCTGGCGGCGGACGGCCTTGAGGCGTACGTCAAGACGTCCGGCGCCAAGGGGCTGCACGTGCTGGTGCCACTGGCGCCGACCCCTTCGCGCACGGTGTCCGCGTACGCGCGGAACCTGGCGCAGGAAGGCGAGGCGGAGCTTCCGGACCTGGTGCTGCACCGGATGGCGCGCGCCCTGCGGCCCGGGAAGGTCTTCGTCGACCACAGCCAGAACGCCGCGGCGAAGACCACCGCGGCGCCCTACACGCTGCGCGCCCGCGCCGAGCCGACCGTGTCGACCCCGGTGACGTGGGACGAGGTGGCGGAGCGCCGGGACCTGTCGTTCCGCTTCGAGGACCTGGGCCCGCGGCTGGAGCGCTACGGGGACCTGATGGCGCCGCTGCTCGCCCCGGACCGGGCCCGCCCGCTCCCCTCGTGAAACCTGGGACGCCCGGGACGCCCGGGACGTCGGATCGTCAGGCCCGCAGCCACGTGCGGCGGTCGCGGGCGCGGGCGTACAGCGCTTCGACGTCGACGGGCTTGTGGATCCCGCCGAGCGCGGCCAGCGCCGGGATCTCCCCGTCCCGGAGGATCCGGACGTCCGCCGGCGCGGGCGGCACCAGCTCCAGCCGCGCGGCGCCGACGACCACCAGCACGGGGCGCACCGCCGTCGCCAGCGCCAGCGCGGCGCGTTCGGCCCGGTGGCGGGCGACGTCGAGCAGCGGCACCGGCTGCGCGCGGCCCGCGCGCACGCCCTCCCCCTCGACGAGGATCCGCAGGCCCCGGGCCGGCAGCGCGTACAGGGCCAACACCCCGCCGGGGCCGACGGCCACGTGGTGCAGCTGGTCGGCGCCCGGCAGCGGCACGGAGTGCACAACGCGCCAACCGGCGATTTCCAGCCCGTCCAGCGCATCGCCCACCGACTGCTGCGCGGCCAGCCGGGCGCGGGCGCCGCGGTGCGGATCCCGGGCGAGGCGGCGGGGCGGCGGCAGCCGGTCGAGTTGGGCGTGCAGCGCCTCGCCGGGGCGGTTGGGCGCCAGGTCGTCGTCCGGATGGAGGGCGAGACGGGCCAGATCGGCCGAGGTGGGCACCGGAGGCGGACCGACGGTGACGTCACCGGCGACGTAGGGCGCGAGCACGGCCAGCACTTCGTCGCGAAGCCGCTCGTGAACCAGAAAGATCCGGCCACCCTCACCGCCCCCCGCACGGCCCTCAGTGCCCCTGCCACCGGCGCCGTCCGGGTCGTACCAGGCCACCGCACGCCCGTTCGGCAGCAGTACGCACAGCCGATCGCCTGCCGGTGTTACGCGCAGTAACGCACTCATTGCAGCACCTCAGCCCCCCTGACGCCGTCGCCGGCGCTCGCGCCCCATGGGACCAGTCCCCGCCCCTCCTGAGCAATAACCGCGCCATGTACGGGTCGATGCCGACTCGATGTCGGCGCTGTGGTGCAGACTCTCACCGAGCGCCGATTCGAACGGGGGTTGTGGAAACGCCCCGGTCGGGCGTATGCCTGTGACGCCTGTGACGGCAGAGTTCTGGGTTTTGGGGAGGAGGCAGGCGTGTTCGGGGGGATCGACGAGGTCGACTGGGCCTCATTGGAGCATGCCTACGGGCCGGCGGGGGACGTCCCGGAGTTGCTGCGCGGCCTCGCGTCGCCCGACCCCGCCGTGCGGGAGGCGGCGCTCGACGGCATGTACGCGACGGTGCACCACCAGGGCGAGGTCTTCGACTCGACGCTCGCCTGCATCCCCTTCCTCCTCGAACTGGCCGGAGACCCCGCGGTCCAGGACCGCGGCGGCGTCATCGAGTTGCTGACCAGCATCGGCGGCATCGACCTCGACGGGGACGACGCGCTGGACCTGGTGGAGGACGAGGAGTTCGAGTCCGCGGCGAACTACGCGATGGCGGCGTCGGCGGTGACCGCGGGCGCGGACGTCTTCCTCGCCCAGGTCGGTGCCGACGACCGCGGGGTGCGGCTGGCCGTGCCGCTCGCGCTCGCCTCGCTGCACGCCGAGCCCGCCCTGGTGCTGGCGCTGTTGCGGGAGCGGCTGAAGGTGGAGCAGGACCCCGAGGTGCGGCTGGCGTGCGTGGAGGCCGGGGGTCGAATAGCCCTGCGGCACGACAGGCTGAACCCCGAGGTGGTGGAGTGGCTGACCGGGCTGACCCGGGTGCCGCACGACGCCGACCCGTCGGCGTACGACCCGGACGCGTACGCCATCGCGCCGCCGTACGAGCACGAGCACGAGCCGTACAGAAACGGGAGCGGGACCGGAAACGGGAACGGGAACGGGCAGTACGAGCGCCAGAAGGCCGGTGCGCGCGGATACGACCCCGGGCTGCGGCTCTCCGCGCTCGCCCAGCTCGCCCGCTGCGCACCGCACCGGCTGCCGGACGACGTGGTGCCGGGGGTGACGGGCCTGCTGCGGGAGTTGCGCGGCGGCACGCCCGAGGCCCCGTCCGCGCCGACTCCCCCGCCGCAGCACGCACCGGCGCCGTCCGCCGCAGCACGGCTCGGCCAAAGCGGCCCGAACGGCCCGAGCGGGCAGACCAACTCGGCCGGCACGAACGGCCAGAGCAGCCCGAACGGGCAGGGCGGCGGCCAGGGCGGACAGCTCGGCCACCTCAGGGCGCGCCCGGACGCGACCACGACGGAGCGGGCCGCGCCCTGGACCGGCGCCCTGCTCCGCACCCTGCACTCCGGCCTCGGCGACCGCGTCGACGACCGCGTCGCGCTCCTCGCGGACCAGTTGTGCAGCCCTGACCAGGGCCAGCGGATCGACGCCGTACGGATGAGCAGCGGCCTGTTGCGCACCTGGCGCGGCGAGTACGCCGAGTTGGTGGCGCTCCTCGGCGAACAGCTCCCGGAGGACCGCGGGGGCCCGCGCCTCGCCGACGCCGCCATCGCCGTGCTGGGCGAGCTGTTCGCGCTGGCGGAGCCCGCCACGGACGCCCTCGCCGAGTACGTGGCCGCCAATCCGGACCGCTGGGTGCAGGAGTGGGTCGGCGGGCCGCTGATGCTCGGCGGCGCGGTCACGGCGCTGGCGCGCACCGGCGACGCGCGCGCCGTGCCGGTGCTGACGCGGATGTTGGAGCTGCCCGAGGCGCCGCAGGACCTCGGCTACGTCCTGGACCACCTGGGCGAGGCCGCGGCTCCGCTGGCGCCCGTGCTGCGCGAGCGGCTGGGCGCGGTGGCGCTCGACGACCGGCTGTACGACCTGGCCGGTCCGCTGCTGTACGGACTCACCGCGCTACGGGCCGCGGAGGCGATGCCCGAGGTGCTGCGGGTGCTGCGGGGCGTGCCGGAGTACCGCCGGGAGTGGGTGGTGGAGCTGGTCCTGCGCGCGCTCACCGCGTTCGGGCCCGCGGCCGGCGAGGCCGTGCCGGACCTTCGGGAGTTGCTGCGGCCGGCGCGGCCTCTTCGGGGGGACGCCCGGTCGGGTGCGGCGCCGGAGGCCGGCGGCGCGCTCTCCCCCGCCTTCCGGGCGAAGGCGGCGGCGGCCCTGTGGGCGGTGGAGGGCTCCGACAGCGCGGACGTGGTGCTTCCGGTGCTGCTCGGTGCGCTGTCGGAGGCGGACACCGGCGGCCGGCGCTCGGCGGCGACCGCGCTGGGCACGATGGGCCCGGCCGCGGCGGTGGCCGAGCCGGCGCTGACGGAGCTGTTGGCGGCGGCCGACCCGTGGACCCGGGTGGACGCGGCGGTCGCCCTGTGGCGCGTCACGGGCTCCCCGCGCCGGGCGTGGCCGGTGCTGCGGGCGGCGTGGCACACCCTGCCGTTCACCCGCGTCCCGACCGCGCAGCGGCTGGCCGCGGGCGGCGGTATCACCGCGGTGATGGCGGTCGACGGCGCGGAGGCCCTGCTGCGCAGCGAACTGGCCGGGGTCAGGCGGCACAACGCCATCGACGGCGGCTACGGCAGTCATGACATCGTGAGGGACGAGAAGCTGCTGGCCCTCTGCCGGCGGGCACTGATCAGGGAGAGGCGCTCACTGTGATCATCTTCGGCACCAAGGGGTACCTGTACCAGCTCGCGATACTCACGCTGGTGTGCGGGCGGTGCGGCAACCCCGCCGCGCACACGCTGCGCAAGCGGGTCACCAAGTTCACGTTGTTCTTCGTGCCGCTGTTCCCGGTCTCTTCGAAGTACGGGACGCAGTGCACGTTCTGCGGTGCGGAGTCGCAGATCAACCAGCAGCAGGCCGAGCAGTTGCAGGCCCAGGCCGCGGCGGGCGGCCAGGGCGCTCCCGGTGTGCAGGGCGGACAGGGCGGTGCGGCGTACGGCCAGCCGCAGTCCGCCCCGTACCAGCAGGGCAACCCCTTCCAGCAGGGGAACGCCCAGGGCACCCCGGGCACCCAGGGCCCCCAGGGGAATCCCTACCAGCGCTAGGAAGTGTCTTCGTCGGGTCTCGGCCGTCGGACACCCACGCCGGCTGGTTTTCGCCATCTCATAAGGTTTATGGGACGAAGAACGCCCCGCTCGGCTAGGAGATCCTTGCGCCCCCGTCCCCGACGCCCGCTGTCCGCGGCGCTGACCAGCGCGGCCACGGGCTGCGTGCTGCTGTCGGGGTGCGGCGACGCGGGCGAGTTGCGCAGCGCGGGGCCGACGCCCACGGCCACCGGGCCCGTACGGCTGTGGCCGGATCTGCCGCCCGTCACCGCTCCCCCGTATGACTACGGCGAGACGGACACGGCCCCCGTCCCCGGCGTGCGGGTGCCCGCCGGCGGGGTGCGGGCGCTCGACCCGGTGGCCGTGGTCCGTGCGGAGGCGCTCGCGTACCCGGAGGCGTACGCCCTCCCCGACGGCGCGGGCGACTCCCTCGCGAAGAAGCTCGCGGGCTGCGCGGGACGCGGCCCGGGGCAGGCGCAGCCGTCGAAGCCGAGTGCCTGCCCGGTGCTCCGGGCGTACCACCGCGATCTGACGGGCGACGGCCGGGAAGAACTGATCGTCGCGGTGCGGATGGGGCGGCAGATCACCGAGGTCCGCTGCTACATGCCCGCGCGGGGCTCCGACCCCGCCGAGCTCACCCGGATCATGTCCACCGCGGACCAGCTGGTCGACGTGCAGTTGGCCGGCCGGGACATCATCCTCCGGTCCGTCTCGGCCGGCATGCCCGGGAGCGAGTACCGGACCTCGTGGTCGTGGGACGAGCAGCACCGGGCGATGCTGCCGACGCGCGACGAGATCGTCCCGGTGAAGCCGGGCAAGGCGGACGGAACGGGCAAGGCGTCGCGGGGAGCTTCGGCGTCGCCCGGCGGCGCGGAGGACGCCTCGTGATCGGGCGCGTCCGTGCCGCCCTGCGCCCCCGTCTGCCGCGCTGGACCGCGACGCTGACCTGGAAGGCCGCGGTCTTCATCACCGTCATGTGCTGCACGCTCGCCGCGCTGCTGGGCGTGCTGGTGCACGTGGGGGTGACCCGGCAGACCGTCGACGCGTCGCGCGAGAAGGCGCTGAACCGGCTGGCCGACGTCACCGCGGCGTACGAGGCGGGGCATCCGCTGCCGAAGTTCGGCGCGGTGGATCCGCCGGGGCTGCCGCAGTCCCTGCGCGACCTGGCGCTGCGCGGCGAGCGCGGCACGATGGTGAGCCTCTTCAACGGGCGCCCCACGATGTGGGCGGCGGGCCCGGCGGACGGCCGGGCGATCGCCGCGCGCTCCGACCACTCCCAGAGCGCGAAGACGATCAGCGCGCTGGACCGGGCGATCCTCGGCTCCGCGGGGCTGGCGATCGGCGCGACGCTGCTCGCCGGGGCGTTCGCGGTCACCCGGGTCACCCGGCGGCTCCATCTGACCGCGCAGGTGGCGCGGCGCATCAGCGCCGGCGACCTGGACGCGCGGGTCGACGACCCGCGCACCAAGGACCCCTCCCGCCGCCAGGACGAGGTGGCCACGGTGTCCGGGGCGCTGGACACCATGGCGTCCTCCCTCCAACGCAAGCTGCTGAGCGAGCAGCGCTTCACGGCGGACGTCGCGCACGAGTTGCGCACGCCGCTGACCGGGCTGACCGCGGCGGCGGAGCTCCTGCCGGAGGGGCGGCCGGCGGAGCTGGTGCGCGACCGTGTCCGGGCGATGCGCTCGCTCACCGAGGACCTGCTGGAGATCTCCCGTCTGGACGCCGGCAGCGAGACAGTCGACCTGGCGCTGCTGGAGCTGTCCCACCTGGCGGAGCGGGTCGCCCGGGCGTCCGGTACGGACACGCAGGTAAGGGTGGTGCGGGACGCGACCGTGGAGACGGACCGGCGCCGGCTGGAACGCGTGCTGGGCAACTTGGTGGCGAACGCGCACCGCCACGGGGCGGCGCCGGTGGTCCTGACCGTGGACGGCCCGGTCGTCACGGTCCACGACCACGGTCCGGGCTACCCCGACTTCCTGTTGTCGCAGGGCCCGACGAGGTTCCGCACGGAGAGCGAGGCGAAGGGCCACGGTCTGGGCCTGACGATCGCGGCGGGTCAGGCGGGTGTGTTGGGCGCGATCCTGACGTTCGAGAACCCGACGACGGGCGGAGCGCTGGCCCGCGTCGCCCTCCCGCTGCGCGTGTAGCCCACGCCGCGGGTGCGCTGCGGGGTGCGGTGCGGGGTGCGCGCCCCGGGCCCCGGCGCCCTTGGCCTACCCGCCGCGCTTCTGCGGGAGCATTGGCCTGTGCGGCCCGGTGGTGGGCTGTTCGCGCAGTATCCCCGCGCCCCTAAAAAACCTCCACCTGCAGCCCGCAGACAAAGGCTGGGGGCAGCGAAACAGGGGCGCGGGGAACTGCGCGAACAACCACATGCGGCCCGCAGGGGCCAGCGCACCCCGCAGGGAAACGGCGAGGAGGCTTGGGGCGCTGGGCCCCCGCCTCCCTGGGCGTAGGGGGCGGAACTGCGCGACAAGCCCACCACCGGGCCGCACAGACCAACGCACCGTCAGGAGAACGGCGCGGGTGTCCTGAGGCGCATCCCACCCCGCATCCCGCACCGCATCCCGCACCGCATCCCGCACCGCACCCGCAGGCACGCAGGCGCGCACCCCCACATACCCGGCATAGCCGGCAAACGCTTGCTACGTTGCGTCGCATGAGCGCAACCACGCACACTCCCGCACCCGCGCCCCCGGCGCGCCCCGTGGAGCGTTCGGCGCGGGGGGTCGAGTTGGGGCTGCTCGTGGGGGCCGTGCTCGTGCCCACGTACGGGTACGCCGCCGTCGGGCTCGCGCACGACCGCG
This sequence comes from Streptomyces sp. NPDC047315, assembly GCF_040643215.1. Classification (NCBI taxonomy): domain Bacteria; kingdom Bacillati; phylum Actinomycetota; class Actinomycetes; order Kitasatosporales; family Streptomycetaceae; genus Streptomyces; species Streptomyces sp. NPDC047315. Next base: position 127,324 of record NZ_JBEYTZ010000001.1, read on the forward strand.
CCGTGCCGCCCGACGTGCTCGGCTACGGCGCCGGCCTCGGCGCCCTCGCCCTCTTCGCGCACCTCGCGGTCCGGCTGCGCGCCCCCCGCGCCGACCCGCTCTTCCTCCCCATCGCCGTGCTCCTCAACGGCCTCGGTCTGGTGCTGATCTACCGGCTCGACCTGGAGACCCCGGACAGCGTCGCCGCCCCCGCGCAGTTGGTGTGGTCGACCCTCGGCGTCGGGCTGTTCGTCATCGCGGTGACGCTGCTGCCGGACCACCGGGTCCTCCAGCGGTACGCGTACCTCTCCGTCACCGCCGCGCTCGCGCTCATGGTGGTGCCGATCTTCTTCCCGTCGGTGAACGGCGCCCGCATCTGGATCCGGCTCGGCGAGCTGTCCTTCCAGCCGGGCGAGTTCGCGAAGATCCTGCTCGCGGTGTTCTTCGCCGCTTACCTCGCCGCCAACCGCCACACCCTCGCGCTCGCCGACCGCCGCCGGCTGCCCCCTGGCCGGGTGCTCGCCCCGGTCGTCACCGTGTGGCTGGTCAGCGTGGGGGTGCTGGTCCTGGAACGGGACCTGGGGACCTCGCTCCTCTTCTTCGGACTCTTCGTGGTGATGCTGTACGTCGCGACGGGCCGCACCGGCTGGATCGCCGTCGGGCTGGCGCTCGCCGCCGCGGGCGCGTTCGCCGTCGGGGCGCTGGAGCCGCACGTGCACGGCCGGGTCGACGACTGGCTGCACCCGTTCGCGTCCATCGAGGCCGGGCAGGGCCCGAACCAGGTGGCGCAGTCGCTGTTCGCGTTCGGCGCGGGCGGGATGCTCGGCACCGGGCTCGGCCTCGGGCACTCCGCGCTCATCGGGTTCGCCGCCAAGTCGGACTTCGTCCTGGCGACCGCCGGCGAGGAGTTGGGCCTCGTCGGGCTGACCGGGATCCTGCTGCTGTACGCGCTGCTGGTGGCGCGCGGCCTGCGCGCCGGGCTGAACCTGCGCGACCCCTTCGGGCAGTTGCTCGCCGTCGGCCTGGCCGCGATCGTCGCGCTCCAGGTCTTCGTGATCACCGGCGGGGTGACCGGGCTGATCCCGCTGACCGGCATGGCGATGCCGTTCCTCGCCCAGGGCGGCTCGTCCGTGGTGACCAACTGGATCATCGTGGCGCTGCTGATCCGGATGAGTGACCTCGCCCGCACCCCCGGACCGGAGGGCTTCCGGTGATCCGCACCATCCGCCGTGCGTCCGGGCTCTGTCTGGTGCTCCTCGCGGCGCTGCTCGTCAATGCGGCCCGGGTGCAGGTCGTGCAGTCGGGGCGGTTGGACGACAACCCGGCGAACCGGCGCGGCGCGATCGCCCGCTACGCGGAGCCGCGCGGGAACATCCTGGTGGAGGGGGCGCCGGTGACGGGCTCCCGGGACACCCGTCAGCAACTGCGCTTCGAGCGCACCTACGTCGACGGCCCGGTGTACGCGCCGGTCACCGGGTTCGCCTCGCAGACGTACGGCACCTCGCTCGTCGAGCACGCCGAGGACGCGGCGCTGTCCGGCGCCGATCCACTGTTGGCGACGTTCCCGCTGTGGAACGACCTCAGCCGCGACCGCCTCGCCGGCGGCGACGTGGTGACCACCGTCAAGCGGTCGGTGCAGGAGGCGGCGTTTCGGGGGCTGGCCGGGCGGCGCGGGGCGGTCGCCGCGGTCGAGCCCGCGTCGGGCCGGATCCTGGCGCTGGTGAGCAGCCCGTCGTACGACCCCGGCGTGCTGTCGGGGACCGGCCGGGAGGCGAAGCGGGCGTGGACGGAGCTGAACGCGGCGCCGACCCAGCCGATGCTGAACCGGGCGATCCGGCAGACGTACCCGCCGGGCTCCGCGTTCAAGATCGTGACCGCGGCGGCGGCGCTGGACGCGGGCGTGGTGCGGGACGTGGACGCGCCGACGGACACCCCGGAACCGTACGTGCTGCCGGGGACGCGCACCCGGCTGCCGGACGCGGCCGAGGGCTGCGGCGGTGCGTCGCTGGCGTACGCGATCCAGTGGTCCTGCAACTCGGTGCTGGCGAACGTCGGGGCGAAGGTGGGGCTGCCGGGGATGGTGGAGGCGGTGGCCGCGTTCGGGTTCAACGACCGGGGGCTCGCGATCCCGTCGACGGTGGCGCCGTCCAACTTCGACGTGCGGATGTCGGTGGACCAGTTGGCGCTGTCGTCGATCGGGCAGTTCAACACGACGGCGACGCCGCTGCAGATGGCGCTGGTCGCAGCGGCGGTCGCCAACGGCGGCACGCTCAAGGAGCCGTACCTCGTCGACCGGGTGGTGACCCGCGGGGGGCGCACGCTCTCGCAGCACCACCAGCGCCCGTACCGACAGGCGATGTACCCCTCGACGGCGCGCCAGCTCCAGCGGCTGATGGTGCGCGTGGTGGAGGACGGCACGGGCGCGAACGCCGCGATCCGGGGCGCCCGGGTGGGCGGCAAGACGGGCACGGCCCAGCACGGCCTGGGCAACTCCGGCACCCCGTACGCCTGGTTCATCTCCTGGGCGCAGGCGGACGACGCGGTCCAGCCGGCGGTGGCGGTCGCCGTGGTCGTCGAGGGAACGGAGGGCGCGGAGCCCGGGGACGCGGCGGAGACGGTCCGTAGGGAAGTCAGCGGCAACGGCGACGCGGCGCCGATCGCCCGGGCCGTGATGGAGGCGGCGATGGCCGGCTGAGCCGGCCGCGGCGCGGGGTTATCGTACGGATCATGACGTCCTACGAACTCGCTCAGGTGAACATAGCCCGGCTGAAATTCCCCCTGGACTCCCCCGAGTTGAAGTACTTCGTCGACAACCTGGACCCGGTGAACGCGGTCGCCGAGGCGTCCGACGGCTTCGTCTGGCGGCTGAAGGACGAGACGGGCGACGCGACGGACATCCGGATCTTCGACGACGAGTGGATCGTGGTGAACATGTCCGTCTGGCGCGACAAGGACGCCCTGACGACCTTCATGTACCAGGGCACGCACCGCGAGCTGCTGGCTCGTCGCCACGAGTGGTTCGAGCGGGTGCGCGAGGCGATGTCCACCCTGTGGTGGATCCCCGCGGGCCACCGCCCCACGGTCGCGGAGGCGGAGAACCGCCTACGACTGCTGCGCACCGAGGGCCCGACGGAGCGCGCGTTCACGCTGAACAGGGCGTTCCCCGCGCCGGAGACCGCGCCTCGGGCGGACAGCGGGCGCTGACGACTCAGAAGGCGCCCGTGAGGTCGATGTCGACGGCGAACGGGCGGTCCAGCTTGAGCTGCTTGTGGTGGATGCCGGTGACGGCGTAGGTGCGCGTGGCGGGGTCGAGTTCGTAGACGTACACCACCGGGGCGTCGTTCACGTTCTCCACCCGCCAGAGGTGCGGGATGCCGGCGCGGGCGTACTTGAGGGGTTTGACCTCACGGTCGCGCTCTTCGGAGTCCGGGGAAGTGATCTCCACGGCCAGAAGCAGCACCTCAGGTTCGTACCAGGTCTGCCGTGAACTCTTCCGCTCGGCCCTCGGCACCACCATGAGATCGGGCTCCGGACGATTGCGCTTGTCCAGCCTGATCGACATCCCGGACGACGTAAAGTTCCTTCGAAGCACAGCTGATCAAGCCGTATTCCAGCAGTCGCAGGGTGGCCATGTGGAAATCGACCTGCGGACTCATGAAAACGAGACTCCCGTCGATCAGCTCCGTGTGCGGAGGAAGGTCCGGAAGCCGGTCGAGGTCGTCCGCCGTCCAGCCGTCGGCCGGCGGACGAGGCCGCTCGTACCTGTCGCCCTGCTCGCCCTGCCCGTGCTGCGCGTCGTCGCGTGCGGCGCTCATCGCTGCTCCCATGCCGCCGAGTCTGACCGTCCCCGTCAGCCTACCCAGCCCGGTTCACCCGTCATCGCCCGAACGAGCGAGCGACGATTCGCCCTTTGATGGCACGCGTAGGCAGCCACCCCCTCGCTTGCTAGACAGTCAGTCAACAAGTCGCGCACGGAGTCTTGACGCCCTTGCTGACGGGCAGTCTCATAAGGAGTGCCCGGGGTGACCCCGGGGACATTCCGTCGAGCGAGCCCCGAGGTGTGCGACGCCATGACGACGACCGGAACGAGCACCACGACCGACGCCACCGACGCGATCGGCGCCAGCGGCGTGCAGGGGCTCCGGGACGCGCTCGGGCCGTTGCGGGACCGTGAGCAGGTGGCGCTGCGGCTGCTCGAATCGTCCGCGAAGCACTCCTTCGACCCCGATCGGGAGCTCGACTGGGACTCCCCCTGGGAAGACGGCAAGTGGTTCTGGCCGCCGGAGTTGGTCTCCCTCTACGACACCCCGCTGTGGCGGCGGATGCCCGATGAGCAGCGGCAGGAGCTGGCCCGGCACGAGCTGGCCTCGCTCTGCTCGTTGGGGATCTGGTTCGAGGTCATCCTGATGCAACTGCTCGTGCGGCACGTGTACGACAAGCCCGTGACGAGCCAGCACGTGCGGTACGCGCTGACCGAGATCGCCGACGAGTGCCGGCACTCGATGATGTTCGCCCGGCTGATCGAGAAGACCGGGGCGCCCGCCTATCCGGTGCCGCGCTTCCACCACAACCTCGCCCGCGTGCTGAAGACGGTCTCGACGACGCCCGGATCCTTCGCCGCCACGCTCCTCGGCGAGGAGATCCTGGACTGGATGCAGCGGCTGGCCTTCCCCGACGAGCGGGTGCAGCCGCTGGTGCGCGGCGCCACCCGGATCCATGTGGTCGAGGAGGCGCGGCACGTCCGGTACGCGCGCGAGGAGCTGCGGCGGCAGATGGTGACCGCGCCGCGCTGGGAGCGCGAGCTGACCCGGCTGAGCTGCGGGGAGGCGGCGTGCGTCTTCTCCGTCTGCTTCATCAGCCCGAAGGTGTACGAGAGCGTGGGGCTCGACCGGCGCGAGGCGGTCGCCCAGGCGCGGGCCAGCGCACACCGGCGCGCGGTGATGCAGACCGGAGCGCGGCGGCTGACCGACTTCCTGGACGACGTGGGCGTGTTGCGGGGGCCCGGGCGCCGACTGTGGCGAAACTCAGGGCTGTTGGCGTGAGCATTCACACCCCGCCCGGGGGGCGTGCGCCGGCTACCCTGCGGGCATGACCAGTCCCGCGCCGGCAGCCCGCGCCTACCGGCGGCTCAGCGTAGAAGCACGTCGTGCACAACTCCTGACGGCCGCGCTCGCGCTCTTCGCCCATCTGCCGCCGGAGGACGTCTCCCTCGACGACGTCGCCGAGTCCGCCGGGGTCTCCCGGCCGCTGGTGTACCGGTACTTCCCCGGCGGCAAACAGCAGTTGTACGAGGTCGCCCTGCGCTCCGCGGCGGACGAGTTGGAGCAGTGCTTCGCCGAGCCGTCGCAGGGTCCGCCGACGCTGCGCCTGGGCCGGGTACTCGACCGCTACCTCGCGTTCGTCGACTCGCACGACGCCGGGTTCAGCGCGCTGCTGCGGGGCGGCAGCGTCGCGGAGACCTCCCGCACCACCGCGATCGTGGACGGGGTGCGGCGCGCCGCGGCCGAGCAGATCCTCGTCCACCTCGGGGCGGCGCGGCCGGGCCCGCGGCTTCGGATGATGGTGCGCACCTGGATCGCGGCCGTGGAGGCGGCGTCCCTGATCTGGCTGGACGAGGAGAAGCAGCCGGGCGCGGACGAGCTGCGGGACTGGCTCGTCGACCACCTGGTCGCGCTGCTGGCGGCGACCGCGGCGACGGACCCGGAGACCGCCGACGCGGCCCGGGCGCTGGTGGCGCAGGAGTCACCCGACGGACCGGTCGCCGAACTGGCCCGGCGTGTACAGCTCGTGGCGGGGACCGCCGCAGAACTGGGCTGAACCCGGTCGTAAGCGTCGAGGCCGAAGAACCCCGCCGGGTGCCCCGTTTCGCCCGGCCGTCGATTCGTCGTCCCGTCAGGAAGGTCGGGAGGGCTCGTCGGGGAAACCGGCGAGCAGCCGGTCGATCGTGCCGTGCAGGACCCACCGCCGCTGTTCCTCGGTGAGTTCGGCGAGCAGTACGCGTCCGAGCCCGACCCGCAGGTCGAGGAAGACGGCGTCGGAGCCGAACGCCACGCGCTCCGCGCCCACCTCGGCGACCAGCCGCACCAGGTGGCGGGCGGTCATCTTGGAGCCGCAGGTCTCCAGCACGATGTCGGAGCACTTGCCGGCGGCCCGCACCGCGGCGGCGTGGCCGGCGCCGGGCCACAGCCCGGAGTGGCCCATCAGCAGCGGGAGCCCCGGCCAGCGGGGGGCGACGAGGCCGAAGCGGGCGGGGTCGGAGAAGGCGGAGCCGTACTCGCTGTGGGCGAGGACGATCCGTCGGGCCTCCGCCGCGAGTGCGAACGCGGGGGCGTAGCCGGGGTCGTCGAGCGGCAGCCGGTGCACTTCGGGGTGGAGCTTGACGCCGATGACGCCGGGTACCTGGAGCAGGTCCCGCACCCGGTCGGGCGCTTCGGGGTCGTGCGGATGGTAGACGGCGTAGCCGAGGAGGCGGCCGGGGTGGGCGGCGAGGGCTTCGAGGAGGGCCGCGTTGCCGGCGCGGGCGTCGGGTCCGACGCCGAGCAGGTGCGACACGCAGGAGACGGCGACCCCGCACCGGTCCATGACGCGTACGAGCGAGTCGGCGGACCCGTCGGCGATGGCGAAGGCGGACCAACGGCCGAGGTGTCCGTGCGCGTCGACGATCCTCATCCGGCGCCCTCCAGCAGCCGTAGCGCGCTGCCGCCGGCGATCATCGCCCGGTCCGTCTCCGGCAGCTCCAGGTGGTCGAGTTGGTGGCGGGGCCCGGCGTCGTCGGTGACGGGGGCGCCGGTGCCGAAGAGGACCCGGTGCGCCCCGAAGCGTTCGGCGAACCACTCGACCTGGAGGTGTCCGAGGAGGGTGGAGGTGTCCACGTACACCTCGTCCTGGACGTCCATGAGATCGGCGAGGGCCCGGCCGCTGCGGTAGCCGGTGCCGGTGAGGACGAGGCGCAGCCCGGGCTCGGCCGCGGCCAGCTTGCGCACGTCGTCCCCGACGACGCCCTCCCAGCCGAGGAGGGCCACGGTGCCGGCGGCGGCCAGTTCGGCGGCGAGGGCGAGGGAGTGCCGGCCGGCCAGCGGCCAGCCGTGTTCGGCGGGGCAGAGCCGCACGAGGGAGCCGGCGCCGACGGGGCCCGTGCCCAGTGGCCCGGGTACGAGGGTCGGCACCGGTCGCAGCCGGCGGTCCGGCGGCGGCAGCGCCGAGTTGCCGTCGCGCGGGTCCCCGTAAACCGCGTGCGTGTGCACCACGTACGCGGTGTCGATGCGCAGCCGGTCGAGTTCGCGCAGCAGCCCGGGCGGGTTCGCGCTGGGGACGGTGTCGAAGGGCAGGGGCCCGAGCATGCGGTTGACGTCCACGACGGGCGCGCTGGCAGTGGCGGCGGGGGCGGCGGCAGTGGCGGGGAAGACCGCTGGGGAGTTCGCCGGCGTGGGCACGATCATTCCCCAGTAGGTGTCCACCCCGCGCGGTTCCGAAACCAGGATGGCGTACGGGACGAGGGAGCGGGCCGGGCCGCCCTGTGACGAGGGTGGTGCACCGGGACGGATGGGACAGACTGGAGGGGTGAGAAGCGAGCGAACCATCTTCGTCGGCGGCCCCCTGGACGGGCAGGTGCTGTCGGTGTTGGTCGGCCCCACGGGACACCCGCCGAAGTGGTACGAGGTCCCGGTGCCGAACGACGACGGCACCCCGCCCACCGTGCACGCCTACCGCCGCGAGCCCGCGGGCCACACCAAGCGGCTCGGCCTCCAGCGGGGCTGGAAGTACGCGTACGCCCCCGAGGGCCGGGAGCGCCGCGAGCTGAAGTGGCCCTGGTCGAAGCCGCGGGGGCACGCCGACACGCCGTAGCCGGCGCGGACGCCGCCGCAACGAGTGAACCCGTACCGCCGATGCGGCCACCCGGGATGCGGGCCGGCGGGGGCGCACTCACCATCCGGGCAGTGGGCGGGACGCACCGCCCCCGGCCGGAGGTGATGACGTGTCAGGAAAGGTGCTCCGCGCGGTGTGCACGGCCGCGCTCGCCGCGACGACGACGCTGGTCGCCGTCCCCGCGGCACCACCCGCGGCGGCCGGGGGGCAACTCGCGGCACGGCCGGCCACCCCCGTCGACCCCGCCCTCGCCGATTCCGTACCCGAGGAGTCCACGGACCTCGTCGAAGCCGCCGAGCCCGCCGAAGCCGCGGCGGACGCCACGGCCGCCGGCCCCCCGGCATCCGTCCCCGATCTGCTGGCCCGGCTCCAGGTCCTCTACCGCGACTCCGAGACCGCGGCCCGGGCCCACGCCGAGGCCGAGACCCAGCTCACCGAGCAGCGGGCCGAGACCGCCCGGCTCGGCCGCGAGCTGACCGCCGCCCGGGCCGCCCTCGCGGACGGCGTCGGCGACGCCGGCCGGCTGGCCCGCGAGCAGTACCAGGGCCACTCGGAGCTGTCCGCGTACGTACGACTGCTGCTCGCCCCCAATCCGCAGACCGCCCTGGACGAGGGGCACCTCATGCGACGGGCCGCGGCGAACCGACGCGCCACCGTCGACCAGCTCACCGCCCGTACGCAGCACGCCGAAGAGCTGGCCGCCGCATCGCGCAAGGCGCTCGATCGGGAACGGGCCCTCGTGGCGCGCCAGAAGCAGGCCCGGGACGCGGCCGACGAACGCCTCGCCGCCATCGAACGCACGCTCGCCGCGCTCACCCCGGAGCAGATCGCCGGCATCACCTCTCCCGAGGCCCGGAGCAGCCTGGGAGCGTCCGGCGCCCTCGGCCAAGCCGCGGCTCTCGGCCAAGCCGCGGCTCTCGACCCGGCCCCGGCCGCGGACCCGGCCCCCGGCGCGCAACAGCAGGGCAACCCCACCGCCGCGGGCGAGCGCGCCGTCCGCTTCGCTGTGGAACAGATCGGCAAACCGTACGTCTGGGGCGCCGAGGGCCCCTCCTCGTACGACTGCTCCGGCCTGACGTCCCAGGCGTGGGCCGCGGCCGGCCGGCAGATCCCCCGCACCAGTCAGGACCAGTGGCACACCCTGCCGAGGATCCCCGTCGGGGAGCTGCGCCCGGGCGACCTGGTGCTGTACTTCGCCGACGCCACGCACGTCGGCGTCTATCTGGGCGACGGCAAGGTGGTGCACGCGCCGCGCCCCGGAGCCACCGTCAAGGTGTCCCCGCTGACGGCCAATCCGCTGCTGGGCGCGGTCCGGCCGGACCCGGAGGGGCAGCCGCTGGCCGCCTACGCCCCGCCGCGGCTGCCCGAGTCGGCCACGGCGGGGTCCGACGCCGGATACGACGGCGACTAACCGGCCCATCAGTCGGTCAGCCGGCCGGCGACACCGATGCCAGGTACGCCCCGGCCTTGTCCGGCTCGAAGAAGAAGTTCTCGAAGTCGGCGGGGTCGTTGAAGCCGTTGGCGATCCGGTCGGCGACCGGCTGGAGCTGACCGGCGGCGCCGATCAGGTTCAGCACGTGCTCCGGCGGCGGCGCGAGCATCGCGTTCGTCCACTTGGTGACGTGCTGGGCGGTGTTCCAGTACCGCTCGAAGGCGCTCCGCATCCACGCCTCGTCGAACGGCCGGTCGCCGTGCTCGACGATCGAGGCGAGGTAGCTGGCGGCGCACTTGGACGCCGAGTTCGAGCCCTGGCCCGTGATGGGGTCGTTGGCCACCACGACGTCCGCGACGCCGAGGACCACCCCGCCACCGGGCAGCCGACCCACCGGGTTGCGCACCGTGGGGGCGTAACGGCCGGCGAGGGTGCCGCCGCCGTCGGTCAGCTCGACCTTGGTGGCGCGGGCGTACTCCCACGGGGTGAACCGTTCCATCAACTCCAGCGTCAGCGAAAGGTGCTCGGCCGGGTCCTTGACGCCCTGGAAGACGTCGAGCGGCCCGCCCGGGATCCCCTCCCAGAAGAGGATGTCGGCACGGCCGGAGAGGGTGAGCGTCGGCATCACGAACAGCTCGCCGACCCCGGGCACCAGGTTGCAGCGCACCGCGTCGTAGTCCGGGTGCTCGGGACGCACGCCGAGTCCGTGGACGTAGGCGACGGCCAGGGCGCGCTGCGGGCTGTCGTACGGGGAGCGCGAGGCGTCCCGGCCGAACATCGACACCAGCTCGCCCTTGCCGGCCGAGACCAGCACCAGGTCGTACGTCCGGGCGAAGAAGTCCAGGTCGGAAACGGCGGCGCCGTGGATGACGAGCTGTCCGCCGCGCTGGGCGAAGGTCTCCATCCAGCCGGCCATCTTCACCCGCTGGTCGACGGACTGGGCGATGCCGTCGAGCTTGCCGACCCAGTCGATCAGCCGGCCGCGTGGACCGCCGGGTTCGTCCTCCGGCTCCGGGCCGGCCACGGAGACGCCGAGCCCCTGGATCCTGGGCGCCTGCGACTCCCAGAAGTTGACGTCCAGGTCGCGCTCGTGCTGGAGCGCGGTGTGGAACATGCACTGGGTGGACATGACCCGGCCGGACCGGATCTCGTCGGCCGTGCGGTTGGACATCAGGGTGACCTCGTAGCCCTGGGACTGGAGGCCGAGGGCGAGCTGGAGGCCGGACTGACCTGCTCCGACTATGAGTATCTTCCGCATCCGGAAAGTCTCTTCTCTGCGTTCATTCGGGAGTTTCTTCGAGTGCGTGCGCAACCAGGGACAACAGTGACTCGATCACCGTGAACCGCTTGCGCGCATCCATGATCACAATCGGTACGTGCGGCGGTATGGTCAAGGCCTCCCGCACGTCCTCGATCTCGAAGAGCTCCGAGCCCTCGAAGTGGTTGACGGACACGATGTAGGGCAGCCCGCTGCTCTCGAAGTAGTCGAGCGCGGGGAAGCAGTCGGAGAGCCGTCGGGTGTCGGCGAGCACTATGGCGCCCACCGCGCCGCGCACCAGGTCGTCCCACATGAACCAGAACCGCTGCTGGCCCGGCGTGCCGAAGACGTACATCACCAGGTCGGCGTCGAGCGTGATCCGGCCGAAGTCCATGGCGACGGTGGTCGTCAGCTTCTCGGGCGTCGCGGAGAGGTCGTCGGTCGCCTCGCTCGCCTCGGTCATCATCGCCTCGGTCTGCAGCGGGGTGATCTCCGAGACCGAGTGGACGAAGGTGGTCTTGCCCACGCCGAAGCCGCCCGCGACGACGACCTTCGCGACGGTGGGGGCCCGGCTGTGGTCCAACTGCCAGGACTGGAGCCCCTCCTCGGCCGCCGCGACGGGGTCGAAGGGGGTGCCGGGCTCGGGCACGAGGATCCGTCCGGACTGGTGTTCCGCGTCCGCGTGGCCGGCACCGGGGCCGGAGCCGAACAGCGTGTCAGAGGCGGCGGAGTCCACTCAGCACCCTTTCGAGCAGTGCGCGTTCCGGGCGTCCCGGGCCGTGCCCGGTGCCGTATACACGGATCTTTCCCTGGTCGGCCAGGTCGCTCAGCAGCACCCTGACGACGCCCAGCGGCATCTTGAGGATCGCCGAGATCTCGGCGACCGTGCGCATGCGTCGGCACAGCTCGACGATGGCCTGGAGCTCGGGCATCACCTTGGACGACAGGTCCCCCTGCGGGAGTTGTCTGCGGTCCGCGGGCGGTTCGAGCGCGGCGACGAACGTCTCGACGAGCAGGACGTGGCCGAAGCGGGTGCGTCCGCCGGTGAGGGAGTACGGGCGCACCCGGGCGGGGCGGCGGTTCTCGCCGCGCACCGGCAGCCCCGTGGGCGTCGCGGCCGACGGGCCGGCGGAGGAGGCCGCGGCGGTCATCGGCCGACCTCCAGGGACTGCCGCAGCTCGCTGCGGAGCTCGGGGGTGAGCACGTGTCCGGCCCGGCCCACGAACAGGCCCATGTGGTACGCGACCACGGACATGTCGCAGTCGGCCTCGGCGTGCACCCCGAGGAGCGAGCCGTCGCTGATCGCCATGATGAACACGCAGGCGCCCTCCATGGCCACCATCGTCTGTTTGACGCCGCCGCCGTCCATCAGCTTGGCGGCGCCGACGGTGAGGCTGCCGATGCCGGACACGATGGTGGCGAGGTCGGCGCTCGATCCGCGCGGACCCTCTCCGTTGGGCGAGTCACCAGGTGTGACGTGCTGCGCGGGGTCGGAGGAGAGCAGCAGCAGTCCGTCGGACGAGACGACGGCGACGGAGCGCAGTCCGGGCACCTCCTCCACCAGATTGCTCAGCAGCCAGTGCAGATTGCGGGCCTCGCTGCTCAGGCCGAACGTCCCGGTCGCAGTCAACTGCGTGCCTCCTCGACTGTGTCCCCCGCCTCTTCTGGTGCCGTTGTACGGGCGATCTCGGCCCGCGCCTCACGTCGGCCGTCCTCGGCGGCCCTTTGGAAGCCCCCGAGTTTACGGCGCAGGGCGTCGGCGTCCAGGCCGCCGCCCTTGCGTCCCGCGGTCGGTTCCGCGGGCTTGACGACCCGGGGCGTGCGCTTGGGCAGGCCCTTGTCGGTGACGCGGACCCCCACGGGTGCGGCGGGTCGGGCCGAGCCGGTCGGAGCGTCCCGGCCGGCTGCGGCCACGGGCTCCGTCGGCCGTGCGGTGTCCCCACTCCGCGCGGCACCGGTCTCGTCGACCGCCGTGTACTCCTCGTTGCGTACGTGCTGGTCGTGCGGTACGTGCTGGTGGTGTCCCCGGTCGGGGCGCACCGAAGTCCGGTGGTCGTCGGACGCGGCTGCGGGCAGGCTCGGGAGCCGCATCTCGAAGGTGGGCTCGTCGATCGCGCCGGCGGCGTCGCCGCCGTCGGCCACCCGGCCGTGCACTTCGGGCTCGGCCGCGCGGACGGCGGCTTCGGCCGCCTCCACCAGCGGGTCGGTGCCCTGGGCGATCGGCACGGCCGTGCGCGCGGTGGTCGGCAGCGCGTTGGAGTTCGCTTCGGCGACCGAGCCGGGCAGTTGGACGGCGGGCATGGTGCCCGAGTCGGTGAGCGCGTTGCGGGCCTCGGCCGGCGGCTCCTTGGGCAGCAGCGGCTGCGGCAGGACGATGACCGCGGTGAGTCCGCCGTGCTTGCCGTCGCGCAGTTGGACCCGTACGCCGTGCCGGGCGGCGAGCAGCGCGGTGACGCGCAGCCCGAGCCCCTCGGCGTCGGTGGACGACTTGCCCGACCTGGTGCGCGCGGACTGGCCCGAGCCGGCCTTCCCCGACTGCTGGGGGCGGCCCTTGGCCTTGCCCTTCCCCTTGCCCCGCCCCTTGTGCCAGGTCTCGAAGCCGGCCGGGTCCTCCAACTTGCCGTTGAGTTCGACGAGTCGGGCGGCGGACATCCCGATGCCGCTGTCCTGGACGGAGAGCATGACCTCGCCGTTCTCCAGGAGCCAGCCGGAGAGTTCGACCTGGGCGTCCGGCGGGGAGAACGAGGTGGCGTTCTCCAGCAGTTCGGCGATGAGGTGGCTGAGGTCGTCCGCGGCGAAGCCGGCGACCTGTGCGTGCGGCGGCAGGGACTGGATGACGACCCGTTCGTACCGCTCGATCTCGGAGACGGCGGCGCGCAGCACGTCGACGAGCGGCACGGCGCCGGGGTGGCCGTGGCTGTGTTCGGCACCGGCGAGGACCAGCAGGTTCTCGCTGTGCCGGCGCATCACGGTGGCCATGTGGTCGAGCTTGAAGAGGGTGGCCAGCCGCTCCGGGTCCTGCTCGCGCTCCTCCAGCTTCTCGATCACGGAGAGCTGGCGCTCGACGAGTCCGAGGGTGCGCAGGGAGAGGTTGACGAAGGTGTGGTCGACGCTGTGGCGCAGCCGTTCGACCTCGCTGGTCAGCTCGTCGACCGTGCGGCGGGACTCAGCGCGCTCGGCGGCGAGTTCCGCGGCGAGGCGCGCGGCGTCGGCGGACGCCTTGGAGTCGTTGCCGGCGCCAGTGGCGGTGCCGGTGGCTATGTCGGTGGCGCGGTCCGCGGCGGGGGCGCGGCGGGATTCGTCCAGCGTCTCGGCCCGGGCGGCGAGCTCCCGCACCCTGCCGTGCAGGGTGTTGAGGGACCGTACGACCTGGGCGAACTCGTCGTTGCGGCCGGTGAAGGTGACGGGCTCCTCCAGCTCGGGCGAGCCGGCGACGCGGGCCGCGCCGAGCCGCAGCACGGCCAGCGGGCGGGTGATCGTCCGCAGCAGGGCGGCGAGCACGGCGATGGAGAGCAGCAGCAGGGCGCCGAGGATCGCGACGCGCACCTCCAGCGCGGTGACGTCGTCGTCGCGGAGCTGTTCGAGGCTGGTGATGCGCTGGGTGGCGAGGGCGGACTCCACGCCGCGCATCTGCTCGATGCGGGCGGTGAGCGCGGCGGCGAGCTCGACGTGGTCCGTCTCCAGCTCGCTGTCGGACAGCTCGGGGCGGTCGGTGAGCCGGGCCAGGAACTCCTCGGCCGCCTTCACCTCGGCGCCGGTGACGGTGGCCGCGAGGGAGTCCCGGGCGGCCTTGTTCGCGGCCTGGTCGAAGTCGGCGAGGGCGGCCTCCGCGCGCACCTGGGCCTGCTGGGCGGCGGCGCTGAGGGCGTCGCGGGCGCCGGCGGCGGCCTTCTGGTCGTCGCTCTCCCGCTGCACGGTGCGGCCCGTGTAGGGGTCGTACTCCTTCTCCGGCTTCCCGCCGGGCACCGCGAGGGCGGCGAGCAGCAGGCCGCGGGTGGCGGACGCCTGCTCGACGGCCTGGCCGAGGGAGGCGGGGGCACGGGTGCCGTGGGCGGCGCGCGGCGGGGTCTTCTCGGCGAGTTCGTCGGAGAGGGCGTTCAGGCTGCCGATGATGTCGGTGTACGCCTGGTGCGCCTCCATCGCCGAGCCCTTGCCGGTGAGCGCGGTGCGGCGCAGGGACGGCACGGTGGACAGCTCGCGGCGCAGCGCGGCCCGCTCGGTGGGGATGGAGCCGCGGATCTCCTCTATCTGCCGGTCGACGCGGGCGCTGCGGGTGGCGGTGACCTTGCGCTGGTCGGCCTCGTCGCCCTGCTGGTCGTCGCGGCCCGCGGAGATGTACGCGGTGATCTCGTCGCGCTCGTCGGCGAGGGAGTGGGCGAGGGTGACGGCCTGTCGGTTGAGTTCGGCGAGCGTCACCAGGCGCTGGGACTCGTGGAGGTCGGCGGAGGAGTCCATGATGCCGGGGGCGCCCGCGCCGGCGACGACGAGGGCGACGACGCCGACCCCGATGACCAGCCTGCTGCGGAGCCGCTTGGCCCGGCCGCGTCCGACGGGTACCACGGGTACCGGGGGGTGGTGAACGGGGAACGTCTCAGGGGCCGGTGGGGCGGCCGTAGGGGCCCCTGAAGGCCGCTTCTTCTGCACCGGTGCTCGCAATCCTGCTTGACTCGTCCAGCCGTGAACCATGAAGCAGAGATGACGGCCGGTCACACGCGGGACCCCACCCCTGGCACGCGTTCAGACGATTCCAGCGCTTTTGGGTAGGAGGCGCGCATCGGCCGCTCCGCCACCTGAACGAGTGAACATCACCGGGGAGTTGGCGAACAACTTCTCTGCGTTGCCGGAATGAGAGATTCCGCGAGGCTGACTGGATCTTCCGGCCCGGCTTTGGCAGGATGCGCGCCCGCATATGCCACCGGGGGTGTCACCACCCGGCCGGACCCGCGCTGACCTGGCCGTACGGAGGATTCCGCCGGGTGTGGGGGTAACGTGAACGTGTCATGCAGACTGTGCGCCATGCGCATTGAACTCGCCACGTCGCCCGGATCCGTCGAACGGCCCAACGAAGACTGGGTGTCAGCGGCCCTGCCCGCTTCGGGCCAGGGCGGATCCCTCGTGGCGCTCGACGGGGTGACCCCTCCGGCGGGTGACGACGGCTGCGTGCACGGGGTCCCCTGGTTCACCGCGCGTCTCGGCGGTGCGCTGCTCGAACTCTCCTCGACGCGCCGTGACCTGCCCCTGACCGAAATCCTCTCCGCGGCAATCCGCCGCACCGCGAATTCCCATCGGCAAACCTGTGACCTTTCTCACGTTCGTACGCCACAGGCGACGGTGGTCCTCGCGCGCTGGGGCGGGCCGCTGGAGGACGTGGAGCATCTGGTGCTCTCGGACTCCGCCCTGCTCGTAGAGGCGCCCTCCGGCGAGGTCCGGGCGGTCCTGGACGACCGGCTCGACCGACTGCCCCGCGAGGCGCTGCGCACCCACGCGTCGGCGGACGCGCTGCGCAACGCCGAGGGCGGCTTCTTCACCGCGGCGGCGGACCCTTCCGTGGCCGAGCGGGCGGTGACCGGCCGCACCCCGCGCACCGAGGTCCGCTCGCTCACCGCGCTCACGGACGGCGCATCGCGCTGGGTCGACATGTTCGAGGAGGGCGACTGGGCCGAGTGCGTCGCCCTGGTGCGCCGGGAGGGGCCGCAGGGGCTGATCGACCGGGTGCGCGCCGTCGAGACGGCGACGAAGGAGCGCACCGCGGTGATCCGCTGGAAGCTGCACGACGACGCGGCGGTGGTCTTCGCGGAGCTGTAGCCGTTGCGGGGGCGCCGCTCCGGCCCTGACGGCCGGCGGCGCCCCGGCCGGTGGCGGCGCGTCAGTCCCCCGCCCGGTCGTTGAGCTGTCGCAGCAGCCGCGCCAGTTCCGCGATCTCGCCGCGGTCCCAGCTGGCGAGCTTGCGGACGTACCGCTCGCGGCGCGCGTCCCTCACTCGGCGGAACCGCTCCAGACCTTCTTCGGTGAGCCGTACGAGTGACGCACGCCCGTCCGCCGGATCTGGCTCGCGGACGACCACTCCGACGTCCTCCAGCGCCCGCAGTTGGCGGCTCATTGTGGCCTTGCCGACGCCGAAGTACGCCGCGAGGTCGGTGGCCCGCTGGGCACCGGCGTCCTCCAGTCGCACGAGCAACCCGTAGGCGGAGGACTCCAGTCCGGGGTGGACCTCGCGGGCCATCTCCCCCGACTGCGACCGTGCACGGCGTAGGAAAACGGCCAACTCCCGCTCCAGGGCCAGGAACACCTGGTCCACACCACTCACACCGTTGGGGTTGGCTTCACTCCCCGTACCGCTTTCGTGCACGTCAGAACCCCTCATAGGCTTTCCGGTTCCTGAAAGTTTTCGTCATTGACCGCCGTCTTTGCAGTTCGGTCAGTATTTCGCAGGCGTAGACCAACGGCACCCTTCTCGACCCCTTCCGGACACCCTTCTACGTGCGTAGCGTCAGGTATGGCATGTCCACACCATGTTGGTCCATCGCGGTCATGCCGACGCTCCGTCCGATCCCCCCACCGAGTGCCGTCGGAGGCACGCTTATGTCCGTGCAGAGATCCGGAACGACCGTCCCCCACCACGCGTCGATGAGACCCCGCCGCACGCTCGCGACCGCGGTCGGCGCCCTCCTCGCCGTCCTGTCCCCCCTCGCCGCCGCCTCGACCGCCGCACCGGCCTCCCCGGACGGGGACCGACCACCACGCGGCTCCGCCCACATGGGCATGGGCGTCGTCGAACACGACGGCCAGGGCGGGCTGCCCGTCCCGACCCGCGCCGCCCAGACCGAAGGCGTCGACGTCTCCAGCCACCAGGGCAACGTCAACTGGTCCGCGCTGTGGAGCAGCGGCGTGAAGTGGTCCTACGTGAAGGCCACCGAGGGCACGTACTACAAGAACCCGTACTTCGCGCAGCAGTACAACGGCTCGTACAACATCGGGATGGTCCGGGGGGCGTACCACTTCGCCACCCCGGACACCGCGTCGGGCGCCGCGCAGGCGGACTACTTCGTCAACAACGGCGGAGGCTGGTCGCGCGACGGCAAGACGCTGCCGGGCGCGCTCGACATCGAGTGGAACCCCTACGGTGCGGCCTGTTACGGAAAGACGCAGGCCCAGATGGTGACCTGGATCCGGGACTTCCTGAACCGGTACCGGGCCCGCACCGGACGGGACGCGGTGATCTACACCGCGACGAGCTGGTGGACCCAGTGCACCGGCAACTACAGCGGCTTCGGCGCGAGCAACCCGCTGTGGATCGCCCGGTACAACACCACGCCCGGCACCCTGCCGGCGGGCTGGGGCTTCTACACCATGTGGCAGTACACCTCGTCCGGGCCGATCGTCGGTGACCACAACAAGTTCAACGGCGCCTACGACCGGGTCGTGGCACTCGCCAACGGCTGAGCCGCCGGGGTCCGAGCGACCACCGCGGCCGGCTGCCCGTCACGACCAGTGCGTCGGTCGGTCCAGGGCGGCGGGCAGTCCGGTCGCGGCGTCGCCCCGGGCCGCGTTCACCTGCATCTGGGTGAGGAAGAGGCTGCCGCGCAGATCGGCGCCGGAGAGGTCGGCGTCGCGCAGGTCGGCGCCGATCAGGTCGCACTGGCGCAGGTCGGCGCCCGCGAGGTCGGCGCCGATCAGGTACGCACCGCGCAGGCTGACACCGCGCAGGTCCGCGCCGCGCAGCCGGGCGCCCATCAGGTCGGCGCCCCTGCGGTCCTTCTTGCGCCCGCGCACCGGGCCCCGCACCACCTCGCTGACCTGCACCAGCAGCGCGTTCACCCGCTGCCGCTGCGCATCCACGTCCACCGCGAGCAACGCCCGCGGCGCGCGCCGCGCCAACTCGTCCGTCTCGGCGTACAGCTCTCGCAGCCTGTCGTGGAGGGGGCTGGCGGCGCGGTGGGTGAGGGCGTCGGCCAGGTACCAGAGCAGCTCGTGCAGATTCCGTGCGACGGGGAACGCCTCGACGACGGCGACACCGGTGTGCTGCGACACGCGCTGCCCGGCGCCGAAGCAGTCGTACGTGGTGCAGCCCCGGTAGCCGCTGGTGCGCAGCCGGGCGTGTATCGAGCAGCGGAAGTCCGCGGTGAGGTTGCGGCAGGGGGTGCCGGCTTCCTTGTCGACGGCGAAGTCGGCGGAGGCACGGAAGGGGAGGGCGGTGCAGCACAGCCCGAGGCACGCGGCGCAGTCGCCGCGCAAGGCGGTGGGGTCGTCCATGCCCCACATTCTCGCCCCCACGCTTTCCCTGCGGGCGCGCTGGTGGTCTGTGCGGCCCGTCTGCGCTGCGGCGACACCACCGCCGTGCGCCGGCGGGATGCGTTGGTCTCTGCGGTCCGTCTGTGCCGTGGGACATCACCGCCGTGTTCCTGCCGGAGCGTTGGTCTCTGCGGCCCGGTGGGTGGCTTGTCGCGCAGTTCCCCGCGCCCCTAAAACCCGCTGCCCCAGCCGCAGACAAGTGACGGGGGCAGCGAATCAGGGGCGCGGGGAACTGCGCGACAAGCCACAGAGCAGCCGCAGGGACCCAGCGCTCCCGCAGGGAAACGGCGGGTGGTTTAGGGGCGCTGGGGGTCCACCCGTGCCCGCAGGGCACAGGTGGGGGTCCCCCCACGCCTCTGGGCGTAGGGGGAGGAACTGCGCGAACAGCCCCCACCGGGCCGCAGGGAAGCCGCGGGGGCGCCCGAGAGGGGAGGCTCGGGCGCACCCGGGTTACGCCGCGGCGGGGACGCGGAGTTCCGCGGGGGTGAGGGCGATGTCCAGCACCTCGCGGACGTCCGTCACCGCGTGGACCTCCAGCTTCTCCAAGATCTCCGCAGGGACGTCGTCCAGGTCCGGCTCGTTCCGCTTCGGGATCACCACCGTGGTGATCCCCGCCCGGTGCGCCGCCAGCAACTTCTGCTTCACGCCACCGATCGGCAGCACCCGACCCGTCAGCGACACCTCTCCCGTCATTGCCACGTCCGTCCGGACCAGCCGCCCGGACAGCAGCGACGCCAGCGCCGTCGTCATCGTGATGCCGGCGCTCGGGCCGTCCTTGGGGACCGCGCCCGCGGGGAAGTGGATGTGCACCCCGCGGTCCTTGAGGTCGGCCACCGGCAGTTCCGCTTCCGCGCCGCGGGACCGCAGGAAGGAGAGCGCGATCTGAGCGGACTCCTTCATCACGTCACCGAGCTGCCCGGTCAGCGTCAGCCCGGACGCGCCCGTCTCCGGGTCGGCCAGGGACGCCTCCACGTACAGCACGTCCCCGCCGGCGCCGGTCACGGCGAGCCCGGTGGCGACGCCGGGCACCGCGGTCCGGCGCTCGGCCGGGTCCTGCGCGGACTCGGGCACGTGGTGCGGCCGTCCGATCAGCCCGCGCAACTGCTCCGCGCCGATGGTGAACGGCAGCTCCCGGTCCCCGAGCTCGTGCTCCGCGGCCACCTTCCGCAGCAGCCGGGCGATCGACCGCTCCAGGTTCCGCACGCCCGCCTCGCGGGTGTACTCGCCGGCGAGCTTGCGCAGCGCGGACTCGTCGATGACGACCTCGTCCGCCGCCAGGCCCGCCCGCTCCAGCTGGCGCGGCAGCAGGTGGTCCCGGGCGATGACGACCTTCTCGTCCTCGGTGTAGCCGTCCAGCCGGACGAGTTCCATCCGGTCCAACAGCGCTTCCGGGATGGCCTCCAGCACGTTCGCGGTGGCCAGGAAGACGACGTCGCTCAGGTCGAGTTCCACCTCCAGGTAGTGGTCGCGGAAGGTGTGGTTCTGCGCCGGGTCGAGAACTTCGAGCAGCGCAGCCGCAGGGTCGCCGCGGAAGTCGGAGCCGACCTTGTCGATCTCGTCGAGCAGGACGACCGGGTTCATCGAACCGGCCTCCTTGACCGCGCGGACGACGCGGCCGGGGAGCGCGCCGACGTACGTGCGCCGATGGCCCCGGATCTCCGCCTCGTCCCGTACGCCGCCGAGGGCGACGCGGACGAACTTGCGGCCCATGGCGTGGGCGACGGATTCCGCGATCGACGTCTTGCCGACGCCGGGCGGGCCGACCAGCGCCAGCACCGCGCCGCCGCGCCGGCCGCCGACGACGCCCAGGCCGCGGTCGGAGCGCCGCTTGCGCACGGCCAGGTACTCGGTGATCCGCTCCTTGACGTCCTGAAGGCCCGCGTGCTCGGCGTCGAGCACGGCCTTGGCGCCCTGGATGTCGTACGCGTCCTCGGTGCGCTCGTTCCACGGCAGTTCGAGGACGGTGTCGAGCCAGGTGCGGATCCAGGAGCCCTCGGGGCTCTGGTCGCTGGCCCGCTCCAGCTTGTCGACCTCCTTGAGGGCGGCCTCGCGCACCTTCTCGGGCAGGTCGGCGGCCTCGACGCGGGAGCGGTAGTCGTCGGACTCCTCCCCTTCGCCGTCGCCGTTCAGCTCGCGCAGCTCCTTGCGGACCGCGTCCAGCTGGCGGCGCAGCAGGAACTCGCGCTGCTGCTTGTCGACGCCCTCCTGGACGTCCTTGGCGATGGACTCGGCCACGTCCTGCTCGGCGAGGTGCTCGCGGAGCTGGTCGGTGGCGAGCCGCAGCCGCGCGACCGGGTCGGCGGTGTCGAGCAGTTCGATCTTCTGGGCGGTGGTGAGGAAGGGCGAGTAACCGGCGTTGTCGGCGAGCTGGGAGACGCCGTCGATCTGCTGGATGCGGTCGACGACCTGCCAGGCGCCGCGCTTCTTCAGCCAGTCGGTGGCGAGGGCCTTGTACTCCTTGACCAGCTCCAGGACCTGGCCGGGCAGCGGGTCGGGCAGGGTCTCGTCGACCCCGGTGCCCTCGACCCAGAGCGCGGCGCCCGGGCCGGTGGTCCCGGCGCCGATCTGCACCCGGGAACGGCCCCGGATCAGCGCGCCGGGATCGCCGTCGGAGAGCCGGCCGACCTGCTCGACGGTGCCGAGCACACCGGTCGCGGCGTACGTGCCGTCGACGCGGGGAACAAGCAGCACCCGGGGCTTGCTGGCACCGGAAGAGCGCGCGGCAGCCTGAGCCGCCTCGACCGCGGCCCGCACCTCCGTGTCGGTCAGGTCAAGCGGCACCACCATGCCCGGCAGGACGACCTCGTCGTCCAGCGGCAGCACGGGCAGGGTGAGCGGTGTGAAGGCGTCGGACTCAGCAGCCATGATCTCCCCTTCGGCAATGAACTTGAGCTGTATCGACTCAATGCCCTGGGGTCCCCAGATGTTCCCCGCCCTCTGTTCGCTCTGAGCGATCACCCCGTTGAAGTGCGGGATATGGCGAGGAGGCCGCACTTTGGCGTTATCCGTTCGCACACCGCCCCCGGTGCGGCAACGATGGCCCGGTCACGCCATCCGCAGCGCACCGGAGGTCTTGTGCCCCAGCCCGTCACCCTCGACCGCCGGGACGGCCCGTACGGGGAAATCGTCCTGCGCCGCCGGGGAGATCACCACGAGATCATCGCCAACGGGTGCTTCCTGATGGACACTCCGACGGCCGATCCGAGCGGAGGCTGGTGGACGCGGCGTTCGAAACCCTGACCGCCGCCGAGGACCACGCCGCCCCGAAGTCGGCCGAAAAGCGACCCGCACTGCTCATCGGAGGACTGGGCGTCGGCTTCTCCCTGGCGCACGCGGCGGGGAACCCGCGCTGGGGCCGCATCGCGGTGGTCGAACGGGAGGAGGCGATCGTCGAGTGGCACCGCTCGGGCCCGCTCGCGAACGTCTCGGGACCGGCGCTCGCGGACCCCCGGAGCGTGATCCTCCGCACGGACCTGCTGACCCATCTCCGCGAGACTGACGACCTTTACGACGCGCTATGTCTGGATATCGACAACGGCCCCGACTGGACCGTGACCGAGGACAACGACGCGTTGTACGCGCCGGCCGGACTCGCCCTGTGTCACGGGCGGTTGCGACCGGGAGGCGTCCTCGCCGTCTGGTCCGCGCAACCCTCTGCAACCTTTGAACGAGCCCTGCGGAATGCCGGATTCAGCGGGGTAAGAACCGAAGAGATCCGGGTTGCCCGAGGCGTACCGGACGTGGTCCACCTCGGCGTTCGGCCTGCGTAGCAGGGTGGTGCGCAGTGCGCTTAGTCTGCTGAACTACACACCGGATCTACAACGAGCGTGAATCTCCCGAGAGCGCTTACAGGGGCGGGCGATGGAACAGACACAGACCACCACCCAGACAAGCGTGGCGGCCACGCCGGGCGCGCAGCGACGGGTGCTGGTCGTCGAGGACGACTCGACGATCGTGGACGCCATCGCCGCACGTCTGAGGGCCGAGGGCTTCCTGGTGCAGACCGCGGCGGACGGCCCGGCGGCGGTCGACGCGGCCGACGCCTGGCAGCCCGACCTGATGGTGCTGGACGTGATGCTGCCCGGCTTCGACGGCCTGGAGGTCTGCCGTCGGGTGCAGGCGCAGCGCCCGGTGCCGGTGCTGATGCTGACCGCCCGGGACGACGAGACCGACATGCTGGTGGGCCTCGGCGTCGGCGCCGACGACTACATGACGAAGCCGTTCTCGATGCGGGAGCTGGCGGCGCGGGTGCACGTGCTGCTGCGCCGGGTCGAGCGCGCCGCGCTCGCCGCCGTCACCCCCCGTAGCGGGATCCTGCGGCTGGGCGAGCTGGAGATCGACCACGCCCAGCGCCGGGTGCGGGTGCGCGGCGACGACGTGCACCTCACGCCGACCGAGTTCGACCTGCTGGTCTGCCTCGCCAACACGCCCCGCGCGGTGCTCTCCCGGGAGCAGCTCCTCGCGGAGGTCTGGGACTGGGCGGACGCCTCCGGCACCCGGACCGTCGACAGCCACATCAAGGCGCTGCGCCGGAAGATCGGCGCGGAGCGGATCCGTACGGTCCACGGCGTCGGGTACGCACTGGAGACGCCAGCGCCATGAGACGGCGCACCCGGGCCGCCGCGGTGCCCTCGGCGCCGCCCGCCTACGCGGAGCCGACCGCCAGGGAGGGCCGGCCGCGGCGCGCCCCGCGCACGCCCCCCGCGGCGGGCGCGGCCCGGGGCGAGCGCGCGGGCCCGGCCCGGCGCGGCGCCCGGGTGGAGCCGTGCGAAGCACGCCGGCGGGGCCCCGTCCCGATCACGATCAAGACCAAGCTCGGCACGCTCGTGGTGGTCTCCGTCTTCATCACCACGGGTCTGCTGCTGGTCGCCCTGCGCACCTCCACCGAGCTGCGCTTCATCACGGTCTTCTCGGTGATCGCCACCTTGCTGATCACCCAGTTCTTCGCGCACGGCCTGACCGCGCCGCTGGACGAGATGAACACGGTCGCCAAGGGCATCTCGCACGGCGACTACACCCAGCGGGTGCGCGGCGCGGACCGCCGGGACGAGCTGGGCGACCTGGCCTCGACGATCAACCGGATGGCGGACGACCTGGAGGCCGTGGACCGGCACCGCAAGGAGCTGGTGGCCAACGTCTCGCACGAGCTGCGGACCCCGATCGCCGCGCTGCGCGCCGTGCTGGAGAACGTGGTGGACGGCGTCTCGGCGGCCGATCCGGAGACGATGCGCACGGCGCTGACGCAGACCGAGCGCCTGGGCCGGCTGGTGGAGACCCTCCTGGACCTGTCGCGCCTCGACAACGGTGTCGTACCGCTGCGGACGCGCCGCTTCGAGGTGTGGCCGTATCTGTCGGGGGTGCTCAAGGAGGCGAACCTGGCGGCGGCGCAGCGCCGGCTCGCGTCCGGCTCGGGCCACCACACCCGTACCGACGTCCATCTGCACCTGGACGTCTCGCCGCCGGAGCTGACCGCGCACGCGGACCCCGAGCGGTTGCACCAGGTGGTGGCGAACCTCGTCGACAACGCGGTGAAGCACTCGCCGCCGCACGGCCGGGTCACGGTGCGGGCGCGGCGCGGGCGGCAGCCGGAGTCGTTGGACCTGGAGGTCGTGGACGAGGGGCCGGGCATTCCCGAGCAGGAGCGCCACCGGGTCTTCGAACGGTTCAACCGGGGTTCGGTCGCCGCGCCGCACGGCAAGGGCAGCGACGGCGGTACGGGCCTGGGGCTCGCCATCGCGCGCTGGGCCGTGGACCTGCACGGCGGGCGCATCGGCGTGGCCGAATCGGCCCGCGGCTGCCGCATCCTCGTCACCCTTCCGGGAATCCCCGCGCAGCGGAGTTGACGTAGGGTTCGAACGGCCGCGGGCCGGAGTGTGTGTACTTGCCATGAGCAGGGCCACCGACTCGCGCGGACCAGTAGGTTCACAGGTGTTCTTCCTGGTCAGTGGTGCGAACCGGAACGGTCCGCCACATCGTCGGCATGGGCGAACCGTGCTTATTTCCCGCCATTCCTCACCATGAAACCCACGCTTCGGTGTGACTTACGCGACGATGGCCCGCCCGGCCTGCATCTACCGGCCATGGGGGCGTAGCCTTTATTTCCGCTGTCCACCATCTTGTGAAGCGGAAGAGGGCGGTTGCCGCCGTGTCGTCTCAGGTCCCCAGTAACGCCAGCTCCCCCAGCCTCCGGCCGGGAGGTGCCCCCACGGTTGACCAAGGCACGCAGGGCCAGGGCCCTGCCGCCGCCTTCGGCGCCAATGAGTGGCTCGTCGACGAGATCTACCAGCAGTACCTCCAGGATCGCGATTCCGTAGACCGCGCCTGGTGGGACTTCTTCGCCGACTACAAGCCGGGCGGTGGCAAGAACACCGCCGAGGCGCCCGCCGAGGGCGCGACCGCCGCCGCGGCGCCGCCGGCGCAGGCCGCACCGGTGCAGGCCCCGGCCGCGCCGCAGCAGCCCGCCCAGGCCCCTGCTGCGCCCGCGGCTCCGGCCGCCCGGCCCGCTGCCGCCCCGGCCGCTCCCGCCGCTGCGGCACCCGCGGCCCCGGCTGCGGCTCCGGCTGCGAAGCCGGCGCCCGCCGCCAAGCCGGCCGCGGCGCCCAAGGCCGCCGCTCCGGCCGGCGCCGGCCCCGAGCTGGTCACCCTGCGCGGCCCCTCCGCCGCCGTCGTGAAGAACATGAACGCCTCGCTGGAGGTGCCCACGGCCACGTCCGTGCGCGCCGTCCCGGTGAAGCTCCTGTTCGACAACCGCATCGTCATCAACAACCACCTGAAGCGCGCCCGGGGCGGGAAGGTCTCCTTCACCCACCTCATCGGCTTCGCGATGGTGCAGGCCCTCAAGGCCATGCCGTCGATGAACTGGTCGTACGCGGAGAAGGACGGCAAGCCGACCCTCGTCAAGCCCGAGCACGTCAACTTCGGCCTCGCCATCGACCTGGTGAAGCCGAACGGCGACCGCCAGCTGGTCGTCGCGGCCATCAAGAAGGCCGAGACGCTCAACTTCTTCGAGTTCTGGCAGGCCTACGAGGACATCGTCCGCCGCGCCCGCAGCAACAAGCTGACGATGGACGACTTCACCGGCGTCACCGTCTCGCTGACCAACCCCGGCGGCCTCGGCACCGTCCACTCCGTGCCGCGGCTGATGCCGAACCAGTCGGTCATCATGGGCGTCGGCTCCATGGACTACCCCGCCGAGTTCCAGGGCACCTCCCAGGACACCCTGAACAAGCTGGGCATCTCCAAGGTCATGACGCTGACCTCGACCTACGATCACCGGGTGATCCAGGGCGCCGCCTCCGGCGAGTTCCTGCGCATCGTGGCCAACCTGCTGCTGGGCGAGGAAGGCTTCTACGACCAGATCTTCGAGGCGCTGCGCATCCCGTACGAGCCGGTCCGCTGGCTCAAGGACATCGACGCCTCCCACGACGACGACGTCACCAAGGCGGCGCGCGTCTTCGAGCTGATCCACTCCTACCGGGTCCGCGGCCACGTCATGGCCGACACCGACCCGCTGGAGTACCGCCAGCGCAAGCACCCCGACCTGGACATCACCGAGCACGGGCTCACCCTCTGGGACCTGGAGCGGGAGTTCGCGGTCGGCGGCTTCGCCGGCAAGACGCTGATGAAGCTGCGGGACGTCCTCGGCGTGCTGCGCGACTCGTACTGCCGCACCACCGGCATCGAGTTCATGCACATCCAGGACCCCAAGCAGCGCAAGTGGATCCAGGACCGGGTGGAGCGCCCGCACGCCAAGCCGGAGCGCGAGGAGCAGCTGCGGATCCTGCGCCGGCTGAACGCCGCGGAGGCGTTCGAGACCTTCCTGCAGACGAAGTACGTCGGCCAGAAGCGGTTCTCCCTGGAGGGCGGCGAGTCCGTCATCCCGCTGCTGGACGCGGTCATCGACTCCGCCGCCGAGGCGCGGCTGGACGAGGTCGTCATCGGCATGGCCCACCGCGGCCGGCTGAACGTGCTGGCGAACATCGTCGGCAAGTCGTACGCGCAGATCTTCCGCGAGTTCGAGGGCAACCTCGACCCGAAGTCGATGCACGGCTCCGGCGACGTCAAGTACCACCTGGGCGCCGAGGGCACCTTCACCGGTCTCGACGGCGAGCAGATCAAGGTCTCCCTGGTCGCCAACCCCTCCCACCTGGAGGCGGTCGACCCGGTCCTGGAGGGCGTCGCCCGCGCCAAGCAGGACGTGATCAACAAGGGCGGCACGGACTTCACCGTCCTGCCGGTCGCCCTCCACGGCGACGCGGCCTTCGCCGGCCAGGGCGTCGTCGCGGAGACCCTGAACATGTCGCAGCTGCGCGGCTACCGCACCGGCGGCACGGTCCACGTGGTCATCAACAACCAGGTCGGCTTCACCGCCGCGCCGGAGTCCTCGCGCTCCTCGATGTACGCCACCGACGTGGCCCGCATGATCGAGGCGCCGATCTTCCACGTGAACGGCGACGACCCGGAGGCGTGCGTGCGCGTCGCCCGGCTCGCCTTCGAGTTCCGCCAGACGTTCAACAAGGACGTCGTGATCGACCTCATCTGCTACCGCCGCCGCGGTCACAACGAGGGCGACAACCCGCAGTTCACCAACCCGCAGATGGTCGCGCTGATCGACAAGAAGCGCTCGGTGCGCAAGCTGTACACCGAGTCCCTGATCGGCCGCGGCGACATCACGCTGGAAGAGGCGGAGCAGGCGCTCCAGGACTTCCAGGGCCAGCTGGAGAAGGTCTTCGCGGAGGTCCGCGAGGCCACCAGCCACCCGGCGCCGACACACGTCCCGGACCCGCAGGCCGAGTTCCCGGTGGCGGTGACCACCGGGATCTCGCAGGAGGTCGTCAAGCGGATCGCCGAGTCCCAGGTGAACATCCCGGACAGCATCACCGTCCACCCGCGGCTGCTGCCGCAGCTCCAGCGCCGCGCCGCCTCCGTCGAGGACGGCACGATCGACTGGGGCATGGGCGAGACGCTGGCCATCGGCTCGCTGCTGATGGAGGGCACCCCGGTGCGGCTGTCCGGCCAGGACACCCGCCGCGGCACCTTCGGCCAGCGCCACGCGGTCCTGGTCGACCAGGAGACCAACGAGGACTACACCCCGCTGCTCTACCTGACCGACGAGCAGGCCCGCTACAACGTCTACGACTCGCTGCTGAGCGAGTACGCGGCGATGGGCTTCGAGTACGGCTACTCGCTGGCCCGGCCCGAGTCGCTGGTGATGTGGGAGGCGCAGTTCGGCGACTTCGTCAACGGCGCCCAGACCGTCGTCGACGAGTTCATCTCCTCCGCCGAGCAGAAGTGGGGCCAGACCTCCGGCGTCACGCTGCTGCTGCCGCACGGCTACGAGGGCCAGGGCCCGGACCACTCCTCGGCCCGCCCGGAGCGCTTCCTCCAGATGTGCGCGCAGAACAACATGACGGTCGCCATGCCGACGCTGCCGTCGAACTACTTCCACCTGCTGCGGTGGCAGGTGCACAACCCGCACCACAAGCCGCTGATCGTCTTCACCCCGAAGTCGATGCTGCGTCTGAAGGCGGCGCAGTCGAAGACGGAGGAGTTCCTGACCGGCGGCTTCCGCCCGGTCATCGGTGACGAGTCGGTCGACCCGGCGGCGGTCCGCAAGGTCGTCTTCACCTCCGGCAAGGTCTACTACGACCTCGACGCGGAGCGGAAGAAGCGGGGCGTCACGGACACGGCGATCATCCGGCTGGAGCGGCTGTACCCGCTGCCGGGTGCGGAGCTCCAGGCGGAGATCGCGAAGTTCCCGAACGCGGAGAAGTACCTGTGGGCCCAGGAGGAGCCCGCGAACCAGGGTGCTTGGCCGTTCATCGCGCTGAACCTGATCGACCACCTCGACCTGGCGGTCGGCGCGGACGTCCCGCACGGCGAGCGGCTGCGGCGGATCTCGCGCCCGCACGGCTCGTCGCCGGCGGTGGGCTCGGCGAAGCGGCACCAGGCGGAGCAGGCGCAACTGGTCGCCGAGGTCTTCGACGCGTAGCCCTCGCGCGCAACCTCGCGCTCATGAGGCCCGGCCCCTTCCTAGGGGCCGGGCCTCCCCCGTTTCCCGGGCGATCTCGCCATCGCCGTACGGCAGCGTTGGCGTCTGCGGCCGGGTGGTGGGCTTGTCGCGCAGTTCCCCGCGCCCCTGTTTCGCTGCCCCCGTCACTCATCTGCGGATGCAGGCGGATGTGTTTAGGGGCGCGAGGAACTGCGCGAACAGCCACGACGTACCCGCGGAGAACAATGTCCCGCAGGGTTATGGCGGGTATGCCAGGGGCGCGGCGAACTGCGCGAACGACCCACGCCGGGCCGCAGACAAACGGGGGCGTTCGGAGGGGGAGCTACAGGAGGTTGGACTCCGTTAGGAGCGTGGTGACGGCGTCCTGTTCCTCCAGGGCCCGCGCCGGGCCCGCCGAGCGGGACAGGCGGGTGACGCGGGCGCGTTGCGCCGCCAGGAGCGCGTCCAGGAGGGCGGGCGAGGCGGACGCCGCCGCGCGGCAGTGGGAGGCCGCGTCGAGGAGGCGCTCACGAGACGACGTGCGTCGGGCGAGGAGCGCCGTCGCGAGGGCGCGGTGCCAGCGCGCGGTGACCGCGAGCGCCGGGTCCGTCGTGGTGCGCGCCGCCTCGCCCAGCGTCCAGTCCGCCTCGTGGAGGTCCGCCAACGCCTCGTCCGCCCGGAAGCGTTCGAGGTGGGCGTGGCCGAGGAGCGCCCGCCGCTCCGGGAGCGCCGGATCGCCGGCGGCGGTCTGGTCGACCGCGCCGCGCAGGTGCCGCACGGCGGTGCGGACGTCGCCCGGCGCGTCCTTGTCGACGCCGCGTTCGATCAGCCGGCGCCCCAGCGAGGTGAGGACGCCCGCCCGCCCGGGGTCGCGCCACGGCAGCAGCGGCAGCGCCTCCGTCCACGCGGCTATCACGGAGTCGCGGTGCGACCAGCTGCCGCTGGCGGCGTGCCGTTGCTCCAGGTGGCGGGCCATCCGCAGCAGGATGCCCGCCTCCGCGGCCTCGTCGCGCTCCACGTGGCGGCGGGCCTGGTCGAGGGCTTGGAGGATGCGCAGCCTGGCGTCGTCGTCGGGGTGCTCGTACGCGAGCTCGATGGCGTCGGCGTACTCCAGCCAGGCGCGCAGCAGTTCCGCGGCGGCGCCGGGCGCGCCCGTGCCGGGGTCGATGCCGTCGATCGCGGCGAGCAGGTCGTCGCCGGCGCGCTCCGCGTAGCCGCGGGAGGTCGCCGGGTCCACGGCGTCCGCGGCGACGGGGCCCTCGCCGCGGTGGTGGCGGGCGAGGTCGAGGAGGAGGCCGCCGCGCAGCAGCAGCGCCGCCTCGTGGTGCTCGACGCGGTCGGGCTCCGGGTAGGGCCCGGGGAGGCGCTCGTCGATGAGCGCCTGGACGACGTCGACGGCGGTGCCGAGGGTGGTGGCGGCCCACTGGCCGGGGGTGGCGGGGCCGCGCAGCGCGTGCGGGGCGCCGGTGACCGCGAGCCGCCGCAGCACCCGCACCCGCAGCGGCGTCGCGGATTCGCGCAGCCCGGTGTCCCAACGCCCGGGTCCTTCGGTGAGTTCGGCCAGGCTGCCGTCGGCGGCGGCCAGCAGGACCGCGGCCATCGGTGCGGGGTCGTCGCCGTCGGTGCCGGCGCGCACGGCGACCCAGTCGGGCAGGAGCTTGGTGCTCAGTCGCCCGGCGGCGACCTCCTCCGCCATGATCTCCAGCAGACGCGCCAGGGTGAGGTGCGCCTCGGACGTGCCGGCGATCGCGTTCTGCGCGGCGTCGAGCGCTTCGGGCAGGTCTTCGGGGACGGGCCGCAGGAACCACCGGCGCAGCAGCGAGTCGGCGAGTTCGCCGTAGAGCGCGGCGCGCGCCGCGGTGCGGCGCTCGGCCCGGGTGGCGGAGCCGAGCAGCCGGATCGCCGTGTCCAGGTCGCGTACGGTGCCGTGCTCGCCGAAGTGGTCGAGGCAGGCCCGGGCTTGGGCGGCGAGGCCGGCCGGCCCGTCCTCGGGGGTGCCGAGCGGGGTGGCGGTGGGCGAGGGGCCGCCGAGGCGGCGCAGCACCTGGGTGGAGACCTGGGCGAAGGCCCACAGGCGGCGGGATTCGGGCCCGGGGCCTTCGACGGCGGGCTCGGCGAAGCGCTCCGCGGGGCTGACGGAGCCGTCGAGGAAGGCCGCGGCGAGGGCGGGGAAGTTGCGCACCGTGCGGCCGTAGCGGGACTCGACGTACTCGGAGCACTGCTTGAGCACCAGGGAGGCGCTGCTCGCGCCGAGTTGCCCGAGGAGTTCTTCGCGTACGCCGTCGAGGAAGGCGTACGCGGGGCCGTCCGGCTCTCGTTGCTCCGCCGGGCGCCGGTCGTCGCGCCGCAGCAACCCGCTGAGCAGCACTTCGGCGAGGACGTCGGGGCCGCTGCGCCCCAACATGGCGCGCTGGACGAGCTGCATCACGGGCAGCAGCAGGGGCACCGCCGACAGGTAGACGGCGAGCTGCGCCGCGGCCGGCGACGCGGTGCGGCGGAACGCGCGGACGCGCTCGGCGGGGTCGATGCCCCGCTCGGCGCGGGCGCGGGCGGCGGCGGGCAGGTGCCGGGCCTTGACGACGGCCGCGGCGGCGTTCAGGGACCGCCCGGTGGCGCCGGCGACGAGCCGGGTCCACGCCTCGAAGGAGGACCGTCGCAGGGCGAGCACGGGCACGGGGAGGCCGTCGTCGACGGGCGGGCCGGAGCGGGGCACGAACTCCAGCCGCCCGGCGGGCCCTTCGCGTCGGCGCAGCAGCCCGGGCCGCGCGGGCAGGTGCGTCCGCCCCCACATGCGCTGCGGCAGGGGCTGTACGACGGAGACGGGCGCGGTGGCCGCCCAGGAGTGCAGCAGGCGCTGCATCCGTCCGCTGCGCCACAGCGGGCCGGCGCAGTCGCTGAGGACGACGGTGAGCTGGCGTCCCGTGGGGTCGCCGAGGTCGGTGGGCGGGGCGTCGTCCTCGGCGATGCGGTGGACGGCGACTTCGCGGAAGGCGCCGGCGCGTTCGCAGATCTGGCGCAGTTCGTCCAGGGCGCGGGACCAGACGACGTTGGAGCTGGACTCGTCCATGACGAGCGCGAGCCGGGCCTCCCGGCGTCGTACGAAGGACAGCACGGGGACGACGATGCCGGTGTCGGCGGCCCGGTCGGCGGTCGCGACCTCGTCCAGCTCGCGGCGGACGTGGCGCCTGGGCGGCCGGTAGCGCTGGAGGGGGCGCAGGGAGCGCTCCAGCGCGAGCGCGTCGGGCAGGGCGGCGGGCGCGGGCACGGGGATGCGGCGCATGCTGGCGTCGACGAGGGTGCCGTAGCTCGCTTCCGGCTGGGCGGGCCCGTACAGCCCCACGAGGCCGGAGGGTGCCTGCGGATGCGGGGGCGGGGGCTGTGGTGCGGCCGGTGGGGCGGGGTCGTCGAGGTGCCGTACGGGCGTCCCGTGCGCGCTCGGCGCCGTCGGGCCGGCCTCGCCCGTGCCCGGGGGCCGCGGGTCGGAGGCGGGCAGGAACCGCGCCAGCCAGAGCGCGTCGGCGACCTCTTCGGCGGTGGGCTTCAACTCCGCTTCCCGCAGCCGGGTGACGAGCGCGGTGAGCGGGGCGGGCGGTCGGGGCCCGTCCCTGGGCGGGGTTCCGCCGCCCAGGCCCCGCGTCAGGAAGGGCGGCAGCACGGCTGCGGGCAGTGCGTCGGATGGCGGCTGGCCGGGCGGCTGCGCCGGCTCGCCCGCTGCGTCGGCCCCCTCGCCGCCGGGCAGCGGCCCGAGCCGCACCGGCCCCAGGAGCGGTACGACGGGGAAGCCGGACGGCGACGAGAGCCACCCCAGCGAGGGCTGTACGGGCGGACCGGGCGGCGAACCGAAGCCCGGGGACGGCTCGGGCACCGGGCCGGGCATGGGCGGTGGGTCCGGCAGCGGCGGTGGGGCGCTGAAACCGCGCACTCGCCCGATCCCCCGGTTCCGCGGTCGCCGCGTGCGCCTCGCGGGCGGCTCAAGCCGCGGCGGGGAGGCGTCGTCCTCGCCGGCATCCTCCGTACGCTCCTGGGACGGCGCGGGCGGCAGTCCGACGAGGGGAGCGTCGGGCGGTACGGGCCCGGGCGGTGGCGGCGGCACGGGCCCCGGCTCGACCGGCGGACCGGCCCCTTCGGCGGGCCCCGGTGCGCCCGGGGCCCGACCGCGGCTCTCCTCCGGGTCGGGCTGCGACGGCGGGCGGCGCTCCTCGGACATGGCGTCACCGCTGCCGGGTCTCTAGGGGCCGGATCAACAGCTCGGCGATCTCCTCGCGGCGTCCCGGATCCGCCCGGGCCGCGTGGTGGGTGAGATAGATCGCGTTCAACAGCTGGTCGGTGGGGCGGAGTTCGCCGTCGCCGTCCTCCCGGGTGAAGCGGCCGATCAGGTCCAGGTTCTGCTCGTCGGCGCCGGCGCCGAAGTGCGCCTGCACCATGGACGCGAGGCGTTCGTCCCGCGGCGGGTCGAGGTGGAGGTGGATGCAGCGGCGCAGCAGGGGCGCCGGGAAGTCCCGTTCGCCGTTGCTGGTCATGACGACGAACGGGAAGGCGTGGCAGCGGACCCGGCCGCCGCGCACCGGCACCCGGCGGCCGTCGTCGGTCAGCACGCTGACCTCTTCGTGTCCCGGCCGGTCGGCCGTGCGCTCCAGCTCGGGGAGGGAGAACTCGCCTTCCTCCACGACGTTCAACAGGTCGTTCGGCAGGTCGATGTCGCTCTTGTCCAGCTCGTCGATGAGCAGCACCCGGGGCAGCTCGGACGGGAGCAGCGCGGTGCCGAGCGGGCCGAGCTTGATGTAACTGCCGATCGACTCGGGGGCGTCCGCATCGCGTGCCTCGCGGGCCTCGCGGGCGTCTCGTACCTCGCGTGCGTCCCGTTCGACGAGTTGGGCGTCCTGGAGGCGGCCGATCGCGTCGTACGTGTAGAGGCCGTCGCGCAACTCGGTGCGGCTGACGATGGGCCACTGGAGCACCCGGCCGAGCCCCAGTTCGTACGCGATGGAGTGCGCCAGCGTCGACTTGCCGGAGCCGGGCTCGCCGGTCACCAGGAGGGGGCGGCGCAAGTACAGCGCGGCATTGATCAGTTGGAGGGCCTGGGCGTCATGGGCGGGCGGCGCTCCGACGCGGGTGCCGAGGCGGCGGGTGGAGGCGCTGTCGACGGGCGGGGCGGCGTCCGGCAGCGGGACTCCGGAGAACGCCCGCCACGGCGGTGGCGGCGGCAGCAGTCGCATGCGGTCGGGGGCCGGGCCGCCGACCCCTCGGTAGATCAGCCAGTCGTCCATCGCGCGCTCCTCTTCCTCAGCTTCCCTCAGTCGTCCTCGGCTTTCTTCTGCTTCCTCGGCTACGGATCCGGCCGCGGGCACCCTGGCGGGCAACGGGGGTTATATGCCCGGTCCGAGGCCCTCCCATGACTGGGAGGCGGCGAACTCTGTGATGTCTCCCCATGAGGAGGGACACCCTCCGCAAGTCCGGCCAATCGCATCGAACGTCGACGAATCGAACATCGGTGCAGGCGAGCCGCGGCCGTGGCGCGCGTCGACGGGCTCACGGGGAGTCCACCGGCCCGTCGGCGTCCGACGGCAGCGGTCGGCAGGGGTCGTCGTAGAGCAGGGCGACCCCTTCGGCCCAGTGCCCGCCGGCGCGCGTTCCGCTGATGTCGTCCCGGATGCGGCGCAGCCGGTCGGGGAGTTCGTCGGCCCCCTCGGTCACGGCCAGCAGCGTGGCGGCGCCTTGGTGCACCTCCTCGCAGAAGTCGGAGCAGCCCTGGTCGGGGTGGGCGTCCGTGTGCCACAGCGCCACTCCGTGGCCGGCGTCCAGGGCCATGCCGATGGCCCGCCGGCCCACTCCGCTGCCCGCCGGCCGGCACAGGACGGGGACGCCGGCCGCGGGCATCTCCGCCAGGTGACGGGGGCGCGGGACCTGGCGCGCGGGCGGGGTGCGGCAGGCGGTGAGCCGGGCCGCGTCCGCCAGCCGCGCCCAGCGGTCGAGCCAGTCGGCGTGCGGTTCGCCGCGCCGTGCGACGTCGCGCAGGACCACCATGCGTCGTACGCCGACGTACGCCGGCTGGTGGAGCCGGGCCATCTCGGTGAGCTGCCAGCGGTGCACGGCGGTGTCGAAGTGGTCGGCGGGCAGGGCGACTTCCAGCGGGGCGGGCGCGCCGGGTGCGTCGACGGAGGCGAAGACCTCGGCGAGCGGCGCGCGCAGCTCCCGTACGAGCCCTTCGGGCGCGGTGCCGTCGCCGGTCTGTGCCTCGTGCAGCGGCTCGTTGAGGTCGTGGCCGTCGTCGACCCGGATGCGCCAGTAGAAGCGGGGCGCGGCGGCGTCGACGACGGGCTCCAACTCGACGATGACGACGGCCCGTCCGTCGCCGGGCCGCGGGTAGCGGACCACGAGCCGGCCGTCGCCCGCGCCGTCCTCGCCGGGGGCCTGGAGGAGCGCGGGCGGGAGCGTGGCCTCGGTGACGACGGTGTGCACGATCCGGGGGACGTCCTGGAGCCGGCGCAGCACCCAGTGGGCGAGTGCGGCGGGGTCGCCGCCGCGGGCCCGGTCGTACGCCACCACCAGTTGC
The DNA here is from genome assembly GCF_040643215.1 of Streptomyces sp. NPDC047315. Classification (NCBI taxonomy): domain Bacteria; kingdom Bacillati; phylum Actinomycetota; class Actinomycetes; order Kitasatosporales; family Streptomycetaceae; genus Streptomyces; species Streptomyces sp. NPDC047315. The sequence continues at coordinate 162,695 of NZ_JBEYTZ010000001.1, forward strand.
AGGTAGTGCAGGGCGGCGATGGCGGCGGCGGGCTGGCCCGCCTCGTACAGCAGTCCGTGCCCGTCGCGCCAGGTGCGCGGGAGCAGTTGGCCGGGCGGGGCGGCCACCGAGCCGCGGGCCTTCTTGGTGAGTTCGGTCAGGGGGCGGATGCCGTCGGGCGGCTGGACGGCGGCGAGGTGGGCGAGCGCTTCGCGCCGGTCCCGCGGGCTCCAGTGGTCGCCGCCGGTCTGCACGCCGGTGCCGGGCAGCTGGTGCTGGCGCTCGATCCAGTTGTGGCCGGTGATCTTCGGCGACTGGCCGTGCCAGCGGTCGTGGGCGGCCGTCAGCTCCTGGTACGCCGGGCCGAACCGGCGCAGGGCGGTGACGGCGATGGCGAGTCCGCCGTCCCGGCCGGTGCGCCGGGACTTGAGGACGCCGACGACGGCGCCGGTGTACGCGTCGAGCACGGGTGAGCCGGAGCCGCCCTTGGGGAACTCGGCCTCGGGGCGGATCCGTAAGCCGTACTCGTCGTCGAAGCCGTTCACGCGGGCCGTGGCCTTCCAGGGCACGGCGCGGTGCGGCTGCGTCTCGCCGCCGGGGCGGTAGCCGAGGACGACGCCACGGCCGCCCGTGTAGTCCGTGCGGTCGGTGAGCCACACGCACTCGTGCTCGGCGTCGGGGTCGAGCAGCCGCACCAGCGCCAGGTCCTGTTCCACGGGCACCTTGTGCTCGGGCAGGGGGCCGCCGTCGAGCAGCCAGCGGTCGAGGCGGGCGTCGAGGGGTTCGCCACCGTTGAACTCGGGTCCGCCGACGGTGAAGATCCGGCCCGGGTTTCCCTTCAGATGGGGGGCCAGGACGTGTGCGCAGGTCAGGAGGGTGCCGGGGGCGACGAAGAAGCCGGTGCCCCACGGGGCCCCGGTGTCCCGGCCGCCGAGGTGGACGGTTGCGGCGCGCAGCAGTGCGTCTATGACCGGGTCGGATTCGGCGGGGGCGGCGGTGGTCATGACGGGGGTGCCGCGTGGGACGCACCGCTTCGGCCGTCCGGCGCCGGGGGCGCCTCCGGCGGCGCAGGGGCGTGAGCGGGCTGCGGCGGGTGGGTCGGCGGCGGGGGTACGGGCGCGGGCGCCGCCGTGGTCGTGGTCGTGGCCGTGGACTCCGGCTGGTCCTTGAGCTGCCAGACCAGCGTGACCTGGACGGACGCTTTGGTCTCGCCGGAGGCGAGTACGGCGAGGGCGGCGCCCGACTTGGCGGTGAGCTCCACGCCGAAGGTGACGCTCGCCTGGTCGGGGCCGGCCGCGGCGGCGGCCCGCAGCACCGAGGCGCCGACGTCCGTGATCAGCTGGTGCAGCTGCTGGACCTTGGCGGTGGCGTTCTCGACGAAGCCGACGTCCTCGTCGTCGTCGCCGTATCCGCCCTCGGGTGCGGAGAGCCGGGCGTGCACCACGGCTCCCCCGGGCAGCTCTATCTGCTGGACGCGTCCGTTCACCGTTCCCCCGTTCCGTCGCGACTCCACGCCATTGTCGACGGCGACCTGCTTGCCGCGCAGGCGAGTTGGCTCATGCAGTGATGGCGACGACGGTAGCGGCTCGTCCGGTTGCCCGGCAGTCGCCGTAATCTGGGCGGTGTAGTCCCCCATCCCTCCCAGGAGCATGTCTTGTACTTCACCGATCGCGGCATCGAGGAACTGGAGAAGCGGCGCGGCGAGGAGGAGGTCACCTTCGAGTGGCTGGCCGAGCAGCTGCGCGCCTTCGTCGACCTCAACCCCGACTTCGAGGTCCCGGTGGAGCGCCTGGCGACGTGGCTGGCGCGCCTGGACGACGACGAGGACGACGACTGACGACCAGGCCCCGCGCGCTTGCCTGCGCCTCGCGACGCAGCCGCCGTTTCCCTGCGGGGTGCGCTGGTCTCTGCGGCTCGGTGGCGGGTTGTTCGCGCAGCTCCCCGCGCCCCTGTTTCGCTTCCCCCGTCATTTGCCTGCGGGCTGAAGGTGGAGGTTTTCAGGGGCGCGGGGAACTGCGCGACAAGCCCACCACCGGGCCGCGGACGCCATCACCGCACGCCGTCATGGCGCTACCGCGCCTGCCGGGGCAGCGCCGGAGGCGGAGGCTTTAGGGGCGCTGGGGGTCCCCCCACGCCCTCTGGGCGGGCTGGGGGTCCCCCCACGCCCTCTGGGCGTAGGGGGCGGAACTGCGCGAACAGCCCCCACCGGGCCGCAGGCGCGACGGCTCAGCTCGCCGCACGGCGAGACCGCGGCGAGGTCCAGCCGCACCCGGACAACGGCTAGCGCAGCTCCCGCGCCCGTCGGCGTTCGTACGCCAGCAGCAGCGCTCCCTGCGCGATCAGGACGGCGCCGGCCGCGGCCCACCCCGCTCCCCCGCGCCCGCCCGCACCTTCGCCCTCGCCCGCCCGCAGAGCCCTCCGCAGCCCCCACAGGGCGAGCGGCACGCCCGCCGCCACCTGGGCGACGCCGAGCGCCTTGGGCGCGATGCGCTCCTTGGGCTCCCGCAGCCAGTGGTCCAAGCTCTCCTCCACGGCGTGCAGCTCCGTGCGCACCGCGTCGCGCCACCCGGCCCACTCGACGGTCTGCGCGCCGAGCTCCAGCGCCGCGGCGTGCAGTCGGTCGGCGGGGTCGCCGGGGGCCAGCCCCCTGGGCGCTTCGAGCCCGGCGCGGGCCAGCACGGCGATCAGCCCGCGCAGCCGGTCCGCCCCCAGGGAGTCCAGGTCGTCCCTGGTCAGCGGGGCCAGCGCCTGGACGTCGAGGACCGGGTCGAGCCCGAGCCGGGCGGCGAAGGTGGTCATCGCCTCGTCCTCCCCCACCGGCGTGCCGTCGGCCAGCCAGACGTAGCCGACGGGCCGACGGAAGCCGGTGGCCAGGGTGAAGCCGGTGCGTTCGGCGTCCCACCACAGGGCGAGTACGGGCCGGCCGAGCCCGACCGCGACGGCGAGGGCGACGGCCCAGCCGCCGACGACCCGGTCGACGGGCTCGCCGTCCTCCCACGCGGCGCCCTCGGGGACGAGGACGCTCCACTCGGCCCCGGCCGGGGCGAGGAGCTGCGGCTCGCGCAGGAGCTGTGCCGGCGACCGTACGACGGACGGCTCGGCACGGCAGAACAGCAGGGCACCCGCGACTGTCGCGTTCATACCCCTCACGCTAGGACACCGCGCCCCGTTTGACCGGTTATGGCCGGCTGGCAGACGGGCGGGCGTTCCTTGACAACCCCGATACGCGATATATCGTCTCTCACGAGAGACGCGATATATTGCGTCTCCGTCGGGCGCTCCGCGGCTCCGTCGGGCCGGGTCCAGCTGGGAGGTCAGCGTAATGACACAGTCGTCGTGGGAGGTCTCCGACGAGCGCAAGCTCGTCTTCGACGCCCCCGTGACCGCACTCGACGTACGGATCGTCAACGGCACGGTCAACGTCGTCGGCACCGAGGGCGGCTCCGCCCGGCTGGAGGTCGGCGCCGTCGAGGGCCCGCCGCTGATCGTCACCCAGGAGGGCACCCGGGTCACCGTCGCCTATCGGGACCTGCCCTGGCAGGGCTGGCTCAAGTGGCTCGACCGCAAGGGCTGGCACCGCAGCGCGGTGGTGTCCCTGGTCGTGCCGGCGACGGCGGACGTGGCGGTCGGCGTGGTCGGCGCGGCGGCCGTGGTCTCCGGCATCGAGGGCGACACGTCCGTACGCGGGGTGAGCGGTGACACCACGCTGGTGCGGCTCTCCGGCCGGGTCCGGGCCGAAAGCGTCTCGGGCGATCTGGAGGTCCAGTCCGTCGCGGGCGAGTTGACGTACAGCTCCGTCTCCGGCGACCTCACCGTCATCGAAGGCGCCGGCTCGTCCGTACGGGCCGAGACCGTCAGCGGTGACGTGTTCGTCGACCTGGCCCCCACGGACGGCGCGCCGGTCGACCTGGCGCTGACGACGGTCTCCGGGGACGTCGCGGTCCGTCTGCCGAGCCCCGCGGACGTGCAGGTCAGCGCGGAGACGGCGGCCGGCTCGGTGTCCAACGCCTTCGACGGCCTGACGGTCGGCGGCGAGTGGGGCGCGAAGAAGGTCACGGGCGTGCTGGGCGCCGGCAGGGGGTCGCTGCGGGCCACCACGATGTCCGGCTCGATCGCGCTGCTGCGCAAGCCGCCCGCGGACGAGGAAGGAGCCGCGCCGGCCCCCGCCGCGGCCTCCACCTCGGGAAAGGTGCTCTGAGATGGCTCCCGTCTTCGCCCACGGCAGGCTGCGGCTGTACCTGTTGAAGCTGCTCGACGAGTCCCCGCGCCACGGTTACGAAGTGATCCGCCTGCTGGAGGAGCGCTTCCAAGGGCTGTACGCGCCCTCCGCCGGCACGGTCTACCCGCGGCTGGCCAAACTGGAGGCCGAGGGCCTGGTCACGCACGCCACCGAGGGCGGCCGGAAGGTGTACTCGCTCACCGACGCGGGCCGCGCCGAGCTGGCCGGGCGCGGCGGGGAACTCGCCGACCTGGAGATGGAGATCCACGAGTCGGTGTCCGAACTCGCCGCGGAGATCCGCGACGACGTGCGCGGCGCGGCGGGCAAGCTGCGCAGCGAGGTGCGGGCGGCGGCGTCGCAGGCCAAGAGCGCGGGCACGTCGAGCTCCGCGAACGCCACGAAGGCTTCCAAAGAAGAGTGGCGCAAGGTCACGCACGAGTGGCAGGAGCAGGCCAGGCTGGCCCGCGAGGAGGCCCGGCAAGCCAGGCGGCAGGCCAAGGAGGCGCAGGAGAGGGCGCGCACCGAGGTCGCCCGCATCGCCCAGCAGGTGCAGGAGCAGGTCCAGGGCCACTTCTCGCACGGCGACTGGCCCGCGGGGTTGCGGGACGGGCTGACGGAGCTGTCGACGCAGCTCAGCGGGTTGACGCAGAGCGTGTGGTCACCGCACGCCTGGTCCTGGTCGGATCAGGAGCCGAACGCGGCGCCGCAGTCGGAAGAGACGCCTCCGGACTGGGCCGTACCGGAGTGGACCGTCCCGGAGAAAACCGATCCGGAGGAAGTGGTTCCCGGGTGGGCCGAGGACGCGCCCGTCACCGGAGACCCGGCCCGCGACCTCGACCGGCTCCTCGACCGCTTCCGGGACGACGTCCGCGACGCGGCGCGGGACCACGGCATCACGCAGCCGCAGTACGACGAGGCCCGTCGACACCTCGCGACGGCGGCGACCCGGCTCTCCGCGCTGCTGCGCACGCCGCGGCAGGACGACGGCGACGGGAGCTGACGCCGGAGGGCGGCGGTCACGGCGCGGGGGTCAGCACGATCTTCCCGAACAGGTCGCCGCTCTCCATCCGCTCGAACCCCTCCCGCGCCCGGTCCAGCGGCAGCACCCGGTCGATCACCGGCCGCACCCCGGTGGCCGCGCAGAAGGACAACAGGTCCTCCAGCTCGTCCTTCGACCCCATGGTGGAGCCGACCACCTTCAGTTCGAGGAAGAAGATCCGGGTCAGCTCGGCGTGGGAGGGCCGGTCCCCGCTGGTCGCCCCGGAGATCACCAGCGTGCCGCCGGGCCTGAGGCACTTGACGGAGTGCGACCAGGTCGCCGCGCCGACGGTCTCGATGACGGCGTCCACGCGCCGCGGCAGCCGCGCCCCCGGCTCGTACGCCTCCTCCGCGCCGAGCTCCACCGCGCGGGCCCGCTTCGTCGCGTCCCGGCTGGTGGCGTACATCCGCAGGCCCGCGGCGCGCCCGAGCACGATCGCGGCGGTGGCGACGCCGCCGCCGGCGCCCTGCACGAGCACCGAGTCCCCGGGCCGCACCCCGGCGTTGGTGAAGAGCATCCGGTACGCGGTGAGCCAGGCGGTGGGCAGGCACGCGGCCTCCTCGAAGCTGAGCTCCGGGGGCTTCTTCAGCACGTTCCACGTGGGCACGGCGACCTGCTCGGCGAAGGTGCCCTGGTAGCGCTCGGTGAGCAGCGAACGCGGCTCGTCCGGGCCGACGCCGTGTCCGGTCTGTCCGATGACCGAGTGGAGGACGACCTCGTTGCCGTCCTCGTCGACCCCTGCGGCGTCGCAGCCGAGGATCATCGGCAACCGCTCCTCGGGGAGCCCGACGCCCCGCAGCGACCACAGGTCGTGGTGGTTGAGCGACGCGGCCTTCACGGTGACGGTGCTCCACCCGCTGCGTGGTTCCGGTGCGGGGCGGTCGCCGAGGGCGAGGCCGTTGAGGGGGTGCGCGCGGTCGATGCGTGCGGCGTATGCAGCGAACATCCCCCGACCCTAGGCGCGCACCCCTCCCCGGAACACCACCCCGGAGTGTGACCCACCCCGCACCCCGCGCACGGCCCGGCGCGACTGGGACATGCCCGCCGTCTCCCTGCGGGGTGCGTTGGTCTCTGCGGGCCGTCTGTGGCTTGTCGCGCAGTTCCCCGCGCCCCTAAAAGCCCCTGCCCCAGCCCGCAGACATATGACGGGGGCAGCAAATCAGGGGCGCGGGGAACTGCGCGAGCAACCCACCACCGGGCCGCAGACGGACGGGGGTTAGGGGCGCTGGGGGTCCCCCCGTGCCCGCAGGGCACAGGGGGGTCCCCCACGCCTCTGGGCGTAGGGGGCGGAACTGCGCGACAAGCCCACCACCGGCCGGCAGAGACCAACGCACCCCGCAGGGAGACGGCGGGCATGTCCTGGTTGCGCCGGGACCGGGGTCCCCGGGGCGGGCGCCCCCGGGAAGGGCGCCCTGGCCCGGGTGGGGCGCTACGCGCGGGCCACGCCCTCCGCGCGGGCCGCCGCCGCCACCGCCGCGGTGACCGCCGGCGCCACCCGCTCGTCGAACGGCGACGGAATCACGCAGTCGGCCGACAACTCGTCCCCCACCACGTCCGCCAACGCGTTCGCCGCGGCGATCTTCATGCCCTCGGTGATCCGCTCCGCCCGCACCTGCAGCGCCCCCGCGAAGATCCCGGGGAACGCCAGCACGTTGTTGATCTGGTTCGGGAAGTCGCTGCGGCCCGTGGCCACCACCGCCGCGTACTTGTGCGCGACGTCGGGGTGCACCTCCGGGTTCGGGTTGGCCATGGCGAAGACGAACGCGCCGGGCGCCATCGAGGCCACCGCCTCCTCCGGCACCGTTCCGCCGGAGACGCCGATGAAGACGTCCGCGCCGGCGAGGGCGCTCTCCAGGGACCCGGTCAGCCCCGCCTTGTTCGTCAGCTCGGCCAGCTCGCGCTTGATCGGGGTGAGGTCCTCCCGGTCCCGGCTGACGACGCCCTTCCGGTCCGTGACCGCGACGTCCCCGAGCCCGGCTTCCAGCAGGAACTTCGCGATGGCGACGCCCGCCGCACCCGCGCCCGAGATCACCGCGCGGAGCTCGCCGAGCTCCCGCCCGGTCAGCTTCGCCGCGTTCCGCAGCGCCGCGAGGGTGACGATCGCGGTGCCGTGCTGGTCGTCGTGGAAGACGGGGATGTCCAGCCGCTCCTGGAGCTTGCGCTCGACCTCGAAGCAGCGCGGCGCTGAGATGTCCTCCAGGTTGACCCCGCCGAAGGAGGGGGACATCCGGACGACGGTCTCCACGATCTCGTCGACGTCCTTGGTGGCGAGCGCCACCGGCACCGCGTCCACCCCGCCGAACTGCTTGAAGAGGATCGCCTTGCCCTCCATCACGGGCAGTGACGCCTCCGGGCCGATGTCACCGAGGCCGAGGACGGCGGTGCCGTCCGTCACCACGGCCACGACCTGGGACTTCCAGGTGTAGTCGTGGACCAGCTCCGGCCGCTCGGCGATGGCGGTGCACACCTTGGCCACACCAGGGGTGTACGCGAGGGACAGGTCGTCCTTGTCCCGCACCGGCACCGTCGCCCGGATCGCCATCTTGCCGCCGCGGTGCAACGCGAAGGCCGGATCGAAAGGCTCCTCGGGAGCCTGGGCGGCCTCCGCACGGGCCGCCTCGGTCGCGCCCGCGATGGCGCTCTCACTGTCGCTGCGAGGATTGACGATCTCCGCTGCCATGGGTTGACCCCTTTTGGTTCTACATCGATTGAGGGTTGCCACTCCTGGTGAGGAGGGGTGGGCGGGCACCGCGTGCGCGCTCCGTACCGACGGTCTGAACCGTTCTGCCGGAGGCAGTGCGCACGCGCGGGCGCGCCGCACACGCGCCCTGGGCCCCTGATGAGGGGTGTAAGAGTCCTTCTTACCGGAACGTGACCGCGGACGACGAGTCCATATCGCGTCAGTGCCCCGACACGACACGACTCATTGCCACTCACCACGAATTATCAGGACAAGCCTGATTCGCGCAGTGAATACAGCCTACGACCCGGCTCGGGCGGCAGTTCTTCCGGTCGGAAGGATGGATTCCCGTGAATGGTCCGGTCGCGATGTACCGGCCGACGGAGGTCGGGGGTGTCCCGTTACCCGATTTTGACATGCTCCAGCCCCTGAATGGGCTAGTCCGAATGGCAAGATGCCGAAACACACAAGGTCGCGACCTCCGAAGACGTGCTCGACGACCCCTTCGCAGGACCCCGGCGGGGCCCCGCGCGGGGACGCGTCGGGACACGTGCTCGTCGCGGCCGGGACGCGACCAGGAATGGCAGCCCATCGACACGCCGGAGGACCACGACATGACCGCAGGCACCACGCACCGCACGACCGCCACCCGGTCCCGGAAGCTCCGCTCCCCCCGGTTCGCCGCGGTCGGTGCCCTCGCGGTCGCCGGCTCGCTGCTGCTGACCGCCTGCGGTGACCAGACCGAGGGCGCCAAGAAGGGTGACGGCGACCGCTCGTCGAACAGCGCCCCGCTCTTCGACAAGCTCCCGGAGAAGTACCAGAAGTCGGGCGTCATCAAGGTCGGCACGAACGCCGAGTACGCCCCGATGGAGTCCGTCGAGAACGGCAAGATCGTCGGGGTGGACCCGGACATCGCGGCCGAGCTGGGCAAGAAGCTCGGGGTGGAGTTCCAGTTCACCTCCGGCTCCTTCGACGGCCTCATCACCGCCCTGAACACCGGCCGGCACGACGTCGCCATGTCGTCCATCACGGACAACAAGCAGCGCCAGGAGGGCCTGGACGAGAACGGCAAGAAGCTCGGCAAGGGCGTCGACTTCGTCGACTACTTCCTCGCCGGCACCGCCGTCTACACCAAGAAGGGCAACCCGCAGGGCGTCAAGTCCATCGCGGACCTGTGCGGCAAGGCGGCGGCGGTGCAGCGCGGCACGACGTACGAGAAGGCGCTGCAGACCCAGTCCAAGGCGTGTCAGGACGCGGGGAAGCCCGCCGTCAAGATCGAGTCCTTCGAGAACGACACCGAGGCCCAGACCCGGGTGAAGTCCGGCGGCGCGGTCGCCGGCGTCAACGACTACCCGGTGGCCCTGGACCTCGCCCGCAAGGCGGACGACGGCAAGGCGTTCGAGGTCGTCGGCGACCAGATCGACGCCGGCCCGTTCGGCATCGCCGTGTCGAAGGAGAACACGGGCCTGCGGGACGCGCTGAAGGAGGCCGTCGACGCGATCATCGCGGACGGTTCGTACGGGAAGGTGCTGGAGAAGTGGGGGGCCAGCAGCGGGGCGATCGACAAGGCCGCGATCAACGGCGGCAAGTGATCCCCGCCCCCGACACCAGCTTCCCCGAAGGTTCCCCGAAGGGCAGTCACCGTGACTGACAACACCGACAGTTCGCGCTCCGACATGTTCGACAAGGCGGGGGCCGGCGCCCCGGCCTCCGTCGCCAAGGAGTCCGCCGACCCGGGCGGCGGGAGCACCCCGCCCGAGTTCATCAAGGCCGTCCCCGTGCCGCACGTGGGTCGCTGGATCAGCGGCGTCCTGGTCGTCGCCCTGCTGGCGAGCCTGGTGTACGCGTTCGCCGGCGCCGACATCCAGTGGAGCTCGGTCGGCGACAAGCTGTTCGACGAGTCCGTGCTCAAGGGCGCCGGCCGCACCCTGTACATCAGCGTCCTGGCGATGGTGCTGGGCGTGGCGCTCGGTGTGGTGCTCGCCGTGATGCGCCTCTCCGACAACCCGGTGACCAGCTACGTCGCCTGGCTGTACATCTGGTTCTTCCGGGGCACCCCGGTCTACGTGCAGCTGCTGCTCTGGTTCAACCTGGCACTGATCTTCCCGGTCCTGAACATCCCGGGCATCTACAAGGACGAGATGACGGACGTCATGACTCCGTTCATGTGCGCCCTGCTCGGCCTGGGCCTCAACGAGGCCGCGTACATGGCGGAGATCTGCCGCGCCGGCATCCTCTCGGTGGACCAGGGCCAGTCCGAGGCGTCCCAGGCCCTGGGCATGTCCAAGGCGAAGACGATGCGCCGGGTGGTGCTCCCGCAGGCGCTGCGGGTGATCATCCCGCCGACCGGCAACGAGTTCATCAACATGCTGAAGACGTCCGCGCTGGTCTACGCGGTGACGTACAACGAACTGCTCCGCTCCACCTCGCAGATCGGCTCCACGTCGTACGCGGTGATGGAGATGCTGTTCGTCGCCTCGATCTGGTACATCGTGATGACCAGCGTGTTCAGCGTGGGCCAGTACTACCTGGAGCGGCGCTACGCCCGCGGCTCGCAGCGCGACCTGCCGCCGACCCCCTGGCAGCGCATCAAGGCCAACCTCCGCGGATCCGGCCGCCGCAACACCCCCGTGGCCCCCCTGGGAGGCAGCCGATGAACGCCATGGTGAAGGCGGAGGGCGTCCACAAGTCCTTCGGCCACGCCCACATCCTCAAGGGCATCGACCTGGAGGTCGCCCCGCGCGAGGTCTTCTGTCTGATCGGCCCCTCCGGCTCCGGCAAGTCGACCTTCCTGCGCTGCATCAACCACCTGGAGAAGATCAGCGCGGGCCGGCTGTACGTCGACGGCGACCTGGTGGGCTACCGCCAGAAGGGCGCCAAGCTGTACGAGTTGAAGGACAGCGAGGTCGCGCTCCAGCGCCGGGACATCGGCATGGTCTTCCAGCGCTTCAACCTCTTCCCGCACATGACGGCGATCGAGAACGTCATGGAGGCGCCGGTCCAGGTCAAGGGCGAGACGAAGGCCGTCGCCCGCGCCCGCGCCGAGCGGCTGCTGGACCGGGTGGGCCTCGCGGACCGCGCGGGCCACTACCCCTCGCAGCTCTCCGGCGGCCAGCAGCAGCGGGTGGCCATCGCCCGCGCCCTGGCGATGGAGCCCAAGCTGATGCTCTTCGACGAGCCGACGTCCGCGCTCGACCCCGAGTTGGTGGGTGACGTGCTGGACGTGATGCGCGGGCTGGCCGAGGACGGCATGACGATGATCGTGGTCACGCACGAGATGGGCTTCGCACGGGAGGTCGGCGACGCGCTGGTCTTCATGGACGACGGCAAGGTGGTCGAGTCCGGCCACCCCCGCGAGGTCCTGTCGAACCCGCAGCACGACCGGACGAAGTCCTTCCTGTCGAAGGTGCTGTAGCTTCTCGCGCCGGTGTGAGCGAAGGGGCGGTACGGAGGAATCCGTACCGCCCCTTCGCGTTCCCGCCCCCGTCGCGGGGCTGGCCGGGCTACTTCGGCGCCGGATCCAGCAGCCGCTCGTCGCGCTGCAGCGAGCCCAGTTCGTCGGGGGAGAGCGGCGGCTCGCCCAGGCGGGCCGACCCGTTCGGGAGGGCAAAGGCCGACACCTCGACCCAGAACTTCCCGTCGGCCCGAGCGAAGCTGCGCACACTGCTATGGGAGCGGCCGTGCCCTTCGACGCCCGTGTACCTGTTCCGCCAGGTGACGATCTCGTCGCCGTTCGACAGGCGCTGCACCTCGCAGTCCTCGCGGGCGGGAACACAGAATTCCTGTGCCTTCGTGCCCTCCTTGAGGCGGGGGTCGATGCCGATGAGCCCGACCTGATCGCCCCAGCGGACCACGAATCTGCTGAGGACGCCGTCCTCCCCGTACCGAACCCCGTTGGAGGTGCCGTCAGTTCCCTTCGTCCGCCAGGGGTCGGGCTCGACCATCCGCACCTCGTCGAACCGCCCGGCCGGCAGCAGCCGTGCCAGCCTGGCCGCCTCCTCCTCACCGGCCTTGCTGGTGTCGAGCTTCATCGACGTTCCCACCATCGACGCCAGGTCCCGGTGGTCGCCTCCGTCCCACCCTTCGACCACCCGTGGGACGCCGACGACTCCGGTCGCCGCGACCACCGCGGCCACCGCCGTCGCCGTGATCCGTCGTCGCCACCGCCGCTTCGCCGCCTCGGCGAACACGCCGTCCGTGGTGACCCCGCTCCATGCCGACCCTTCGACCGCCCGCCCCAACAGACCCTTCACGTCGTCCATCTAGCTGCCCTCCCGCAGTTCGACGCGCAGGGCCGCGAGCCCCCGCATCGCGTGGCTCTTCACGGTGTTCTCGCGCATCCCGAGGAGCCCGGCGGTCTCGACGACGCTCAGGTCCTCCCAGTAGCGCAGCACGACCACGGCCCGCTGCTTGGGCGTGAGTCGGCGCAGGGCCGCGCGGACCATCAGGCCGGTGTCCGTGTCCGGGGCCGGCGCCGGCTGCCGGTCGGGCAGTTCGCCGAAGGCGCGCTCGCGCCGCCAGAACCTGCGGCGGCTGGCGATGAACGTGTTGACCAGCGTTTTGCGGGTGTACGCCTCGATGTTCTCCAGACGCGCCTTGCGACGCCCGCCGAGCACGACCTTGACCAGTGTCGTCTGCACGAGGTCGTCGGCTTCGTCGCGGTCGCCGCACAGCAGATAGGCGCTGCGGAACAGGGCGTGCCGTCTGCCGTCGACGAACGCGCGGAGCTCCGCGTCGGCGTCGGTGTCGGTGTCCGTTTCTGCCCCGACGCGCACGGCTTCGGCTCCCGTTGTCGTGTCGGCGGCGACACCGGTGTGTGCGAGCGTCATCCCGCCCCTCCCCGGTCCGCGGGCGCGGACCGTCTCACCCTGTCCAGTGCGGTGGGGCGCACGGGAGGTTGCACCCCACCGCGTCGGATCACTTCAGGGCGAGCACCAGGGCGTCGGACGGCGAGGACCAGACCGCGCGGGACTCGGCGAAGCCGGCGGTGAGCAGGGTCTGCACGTGCCACTGGAGGGGCGGGGTCTCGCCGTCGGCGTGCTCGCCGTAGATCTCGAAGCGGCGGGCGGTGGGTTCGGCGAGCGCGGGGTCCTTCGCGGCGAGGGCCCACCATTCGGCCCAGTCGACGGCGCCGCCCTCCTTGGCGCGGTCCATGACCGCGTGCCGGTGGGCGCGTTCGGCCGCGTTGATCCGGGGGGTGGTGCGGTCGATCATGTGGTCCGCGTTCATCAGGACGCCGCCGTCGCGGACGAGCCCGGCGAGTTGCCCGTACAGCGTGGCGAGCGGTCCGGCGCACAGCCAGTGCAGTGCGGTCGCGGTGAGCACGGCGTCGTAGCGGTCGTACGGCAGCCGGGCCGTCCAGTCGGGGTCCTTCAGGTCGGCGGTGACGAAGGTGACGCGGTCGTCGTCGGCGAAGGTGCCGCGGGCGATGGTCAACAGGGCGGGGTCGAGGTCGACCCCGGTGCTGACGGCTTTCGGGAACCGTCGCAGCAGCCGGTCCGTAATACTTCCCGTACCGCACGCGAGGTCCAGGACCCGCGGCTCCGGGCCGACGGTGGCCTCGACCAGGTCGAGCATCACCCGGAAGCGCTCCTCGCGGTCGGGCATGTACCACTCCTGCTGACGGTCCCAGCTCTGCTGCCAGGCCGCCCAGTCGGTGCCCCTGTCCGTTTCGTTCTCCGACACGGATCTTCCCTTCGCATTACCCTAGTAATACCTGCAAGCAAAATTGCCCATTACCTGACAAGCGTCGACCCTAGACCCTCGCGGTAAGGACTACAAGTGGAACTGGTCTATTACTCGGACTACGCCGTGCGCCTGGTCAACACCGAGGAGCCAGCTCGCAACAAGGACTCCCTCACCTCCGTGGAGGCGATCCGCGACCTCTTCGGCCCCGGGTCCCAGGCCGCGCGCCGGGCGAGCGACGCGGACCTGCCCCGGTTCCGTTCCGTGCGCGGGCGGCTGCGCGCGGTGTTCGCCGCGGCGGACGAGGGCGACGAGACCCGCGCCGTCGACCTGCTGAACTCGCTGCTGCTGGAGTTCCCGATCAGCCCGCAGATCTCCGGCCACGACTACCGGGACGAGGACGGCCGGCCCAAGTGGCACATGCACCTGGCCGAGCACCCCTCGAACGCCACCGCCGGCTACGCCGCGATCGCTTCGATGGGCCTGGCGTTCCACCTCACGGAGTACGGCGTGGACCGCCTCGGCCTGTGCCAGGCGTCCCCCTGCCGCAACGCCTACCTGGACACCTCGACCAACCGCTCCCGCCGCTACTGCTCCGACCGCTGCGCCACCCGCGCGAACGTCGCCGCCTACCGGGCCCGCAAGCGCCTGGAGACCGAGCGGTCGCCGAGCACGGGCCGCACCGCGGACAGGGCCCAGGAGGCCAGCGCCCACAGCGAGCGCTGACCGTCCGCCCTCGGGCGGTACCTCCCCAGGACCCGTCCGAGCAGCAGTTCGCCCGGCACCGTGCCGAAGAGCCGGCTGTCGCCCTCGGCGCCCGGGTTGTCCCCGAGCACCCACCAGCCGCCGTCCCGTAGCTCCACCAGCCGCTTCACGATGAGCAGGTCCTGCTGGAGCGGATGGCGCAGCACGGCCACGTCCCCCGGCTTCACTCCGGCGCCGTAGCGCACCAGCAGTTGGTCCCCGTGCCGGAGGGTCGGATACATGGACGGCCCCGTCACTTCGGCCACCCCGAACGGCGCTTTCGGCTCCCGCCCCGGCTCAGTCATCCGTCACCTCCGAGCCCCGGGTCACGCCCCCGGGTACGTCCACGGTACGTTCCGCCACCGGTCCCATGGCGCCCCGGACTTTTGTCCTAAGCCCCGGGGGCAGCCGCGAAAACGGGTCCCTCACGGAGTAATGTCCCACCTGAGAAGACGATCACGAGGAAGGACTGCTCCATGCTCTCCCGCCTGTTCGCCCCCAGGGTGAAGGTCAGCGCCCACTGCGACCTGCCGTGCGGCGTGTACGACCCGGCCCAGGCCCGCATCGAGGCCGAGTCGGTCAAGGCCGTCCAGGAGAAGTTCCAGGCCAACGAGGACCCGCACTTCCGCGCCCGCGCCACCGTCATCAAGGAGCAGCGCGCGGAGCTCGCCAAGCACCACATCTCGGTGCTCTGGAGCGACTACTTCAAGCCCCCGCACTTCGAGAAGTACCCGGAGCTGCACCAGCTGGTGAACGACGCCCTCAAGGCCCTCTCGGCGGCGAAGGCGTCCACGGACCCGGCGACGGGCCAGAAGGCGCTGGACTACATCGCCCAGATCGACAAGATCTTCTGGGAGACCAAGCAGGGCTGATGCGCCTTGCGACTCCTGGACACCAGGTCAGAGCAAGCACACCAGTGGCCCGACTGCGGGGAGCAATCTCCGCAGTCGGGCCACTGGGCTGCTGAGGATCGTCTACCCGCGCATGCGCTCCTACGACGTGCCCCCTGCGCCCTCGACGGCGGCCAGCGCAGCTCTCCAGGGGAACTCCGCCGGGTCGCCCTGCTTGGGCGGATGCGACCGGTAGCCGTCCGGCCCGTCGAGGTACGTCACTCCCTGGGCGCGTAGGTCCGCGATGCTCCGTGCGACCGCGGGTTGGGCCGCCTGAGCCTGGTTGAAGTACGGCACCGCCACCACGCGTACGCCGAGGTGCACTCCCTCCGAGACCAGGCCGATGGCCAGCGTGTCAGCGATTCCGGCACCCCACTTGTTCAGACTGGTGCAGCTCAAGGGTGCGACCAGCATCGCGTCGGCTTTCGGAAGCGCGTCCTTCTGGCCGGGCAGTTTGTACTGGGAGCGCACCGGGTGCCGCGTCAGCTCTTCCAGGTCGCCCAGGCGGTCCTGCCACCACCGGGCCGCGGTCGGCGTCAGGATGAGGCAGACGTCCCAACCCGCGTCCTGGGCTTCTCTGACTCCGGTGTCGATGTACTGGGTGGGGCCGGCTGCGCATGCGATGAGATAGAGGACGGGGGGTGTCATGCCCGGAGTCCACACCGTGCCGCGAGTGCACGCAACTGGCTGTTCGGCTGAGGGGTGGCCCGTAGGACGTCCTCCACCAGGTGCACGGTGTCGGGACGCCCTTCCAGTTCCTCGGGCGCCAATGCGGCGGCAGCCAGCAACTCGGTGGCCGCCTGTTCTCGGCGTCGTGTCAGGAGCGAGGCACGCGCCTTGGAGACGTGCAGGCCGGCTGTTCGCTCGCGCGACAGGCCGCCGATGGCCTCGGGAGGGAGTCCTGCCGCTGCTTCAAGTGCCGACCAGCCGTCCTCGAACCGGGTCAGGGTGTCCACTCGGTGCAACACGACATTCGTGGGCCCGAACATCGTCCAGTCCTCATCGAGGTCCCCGCCCTGCCGCTGGGCCACCTCCCCCGCCTCACCGATGAACCCGGAGGCAGCCCGCATCCGATCGGGCGTGCGCTCCTGCGACGACGCCGCCAGCGCCGCCGACGGGTAGAGCATCCCCAGCGTCGACAGGCCAAGCGGGCCCTGCGAGGAGAGGTCGGCGGACAGCCGGCGCGCGGCTCCGGTCGCGAAGTCGACCGCTGCTTCAGGGCGATGTTGGTACACGAGGCTCTTGGCGATCCGGCGTGACGCCGCACCGATCTGCACCGGATCCCCGGACCGCTCCGCCGCGCTCAACGCCCGGTCCGCGGCCAGTGCCGCCGAAACCGCCGTCGACTGCCCGTACTTGTGCAAGTAGGAGGTGCCGAGCTGGTACACGCGGGACACCAGCGCCGACGCTTCGCAGGTCCGGTCCGCAGGCGCTGCGTGGGCCGCTCTTTCGGCGCCGAGGATGAGACCGGGGAGATCCCGAGCGATCGCCTCGTAGTGGCACGCCTGGAAGGCTTCGCAGCAGTAGACGAGCTGGCCTCGTAGACGCCCCAAGGGGAGGGGATCGACATCGTCCTGCGATGCCCTCCTGTACAGCGCATCCGCCAGGCGGAGCGCGCCCGCGGGAGGCTGTGAGCCTGCTGCGGGCTCGGGCGGGGCGTCGGACAAGAGCTGCTCCGGGGGAATGCGCAGGACTTCAGCCGCGCGCACCAGCACGGACAGCCGGGGGTCTTGCTGTCGCTTGCCGCCTTCGAGGTCCTGCACCCACCGCTTCGTCTGGCCCATGAGGCGGCCGAAGTCCGGTTGTGTGAGGCCGCGGCGGTCCCGCCAGTAGGCGATCCGTCGGCCGATGCGACCAGTATCCACAGCGTGCTCCCTGCGAAGGGCACGCACAGTGCGTGCCTACTCGCCTTGTACCGCGCCTTACCGTCCGTCGTAAGCCGATCACACAGACGGGATGGGCAATGGCCAATCATGAGCAATACCCACGGGCGGGCGAGCAACCGGACGCGGCGCCCGTGCCCGTGCCGGCGATGACCTTGCGGGTGTATCGCGTGGGTGCGGACGGCACGCGGTGGCCGGTGGAGCGGGAGGTCAGCGTCGTCGCGGCGCAGGACGTACCGGCCGAGCCGATGAAGTTCCCGCCGTGCTCGTGCCCGCGCTGCGTGCGGGGTGTTCGGTGACTGCGAGTGTGAGCTTGGTGGATGTGACCCGGGACGTGCGTCTCGCGGGTGCTGTGTGCTTGAGCCGGCCGCCGAGCAGCGCCGTCGAAGCGTTGCGGGATCGGCTGCGGGCCCACATCGCCGTGCTGGCCGTACCGGCTGAGGCGTACGGCTCCAGCCTCAGCGGGGAGTGGTACGGGCAGCGCGTCCTGACCTGTGTCGCGAGCGCGCGCAGGGCCGCGGCCGGGGGCGAGCCCGGCATACGGATCGATGAAGAGCTGCTGCTCTTGGCCGAGTACGTCAAGACGCTCCTGATGTACACGGGACGCAAGCCGCGGCACAGCGCTTGAACTCCCGTGTGCCAGCGCACGGGCAAGGGGCCAACGCGCTGGCACACGGGCCCAGACCGGCCCCGGCCCTGGTTTCCGATCCCCCGCGACAGGGCCGGGGCCCTTCCCGGGCGCACTCGCGGATCAGTCCGGCGGGGCGCCCAAGTCCCGTCGCAGGACGGCGCGGGCCGCGTCGGTCGTCTCGCGGTGGGCCTGCCTGGCCGCCTGGTACTCCGGCGTCGGCACGGTGGCGCCGGAGGCGAGCACCTCGCGGATGCCGCGCAGCGTGACGTATGCGGCGTCGATCGCGGACGTGACCTCGCGGGGCGCCGTGAGGGCCAGCCGCTCGCGCGCCCCGTCGCACCCCGAGTCCAGGAACGCCTGCCGGATCCTGGCCGCCCGCAGCTGCGCGTCCGGATGGTCCTCGTCCGCTGCCGAGCGCATGGCCTCGTGCGCCGTGCGGAAGGCGACGAGGCAGTCCGCGTACAGGTTCCGGCGGTCCTGGAGGCCGGTGTCCCTGGCGGTGTGACGCCGGCGCACGTGTTCGCCGACCAGGGTGGCTCCCACCCCGAGGACGGCTCCGAGCCCCGTACCGACCAGACTCGCCCACTCCACGCCACCGGATGGTGCCATGCGGGCGCGCGGTGCAGAACCCGCTGTGCGGAACCTCCTGCGGGCCACCTCCGGGTGAAGCCTCGGGCGAAGGCGCAGGTGGGTCGGTTCGCGGGTGGGAGGGTGGGGGGGACTTCGCGCCGGGCCAGCAAGGAGCAGACGCATGCAGTGGACCGTTCACGGTGAACGGCAGATCTACGCCAACCCCTGGGTCAACCTCTGGCTCGCGGACGTGCAGCAACCGGACGGGCACCGGTTCGAGCACCACGTCGTCCGGATACGGCACCTCGCCGTCGCCGCCGTCGTCGACGACCGGAAGCGGGTGCTGATGATGTGGCGCCACCGGTTCGTGACGGACACCTGGGGCTGGGAGTTGCCCATGGGGTTGATCGAGGAGGGCGAGTCGCCCGAGCAGACCGCGGCGCGGGAGGTGGAGGAGGAGACCGGCTGGCGGGTGGAGGCGCTGAAGCCGATGTTGTACGCGCAGCCCGCGAACGGCATCACGGACTCCGAGCACCACTTCTTCCGCGCCGCCCCGGCGACGTATACCGGCCCGCCCGTCGAGGTGAACGAGGCCGACCGCATCGAGTGGGTGCCGCTCGCGGAGGTCCGGGGGATGATCGACCGTCGGGAGATCGTCAGCGGGGCCAGTCTGAACGCGCTGCTGTACGTCCTCCTCGACGAGGCGACGGCCGGGCCAACCGCCTAAGGGGGCCCGTTCAGGCGGCCGGGACCGCGAGCAGCGGGCTGCCGTGGCGGCGTAGCCACTGCCGGTACGCCACGGCGCCCGCGGCCACTTCCCGGTACGCCTCCGCCAGGTCCAGGTACGCCCCGTCCGCCACCTCCTGCGCACCGGCGCGCGAGCACAGCAGCAGCCGTACGGCCAGCGGGTCGCCGCGCAGGGGGCGGATCGCCATGTCGCCGCGCGGGTCGGAGGTGGGTTGGCAGGGGGCGACGGCCTCGCCGACGGCGATCAGCGCGGCGGCCGTGTGGTAGTCGCCGTGCAGCAGCGGCGGGTCGATGCCGGCGGCGAACAGCACCCGGCGCACGCCCTCCCACTCGCCGTCCACCGAGGGGTCGACGATCCAGCGGTCATCGGCCAGGTCGGCGAGTTCCACGACGGCCGCATCGGCGGCGGGGTGGTGCCGCGCCATGGAGACGAACTGCGGCTCGCGCTCCACCAGGACGCGTACGCACAGCCCCTCGGGCAGCACGAGCGGGCAGCCCTCCACCTCGTGCACGAAGGCGACGTCGAGCTGTCCGGCCGCAACCATCTTGAGCAGGGAGTTCGGCGAGACGTCCACGTGCAGGGAGATGTCCGTGCCGGGCAGGCGGCGGCGCAGCCTGCCGAGCCAGCCGGGCAGGGCGCGGCTCGCGGTGGAGCCGATGCGCAGCCGCGGCCCGCTCGCGCGCGCGGCGGCCGACTTGGCCTCGGCCACCAGGGCGCTCATTTCGGCCAACAGGGGGCGCGCCCGGCTCAGTACGGCCCGCCCCACCGGAGTGGGCCGGCAACCGGAGCGCTCACGCGCGAAGAGTTCGGCGCCGAGGGAGTTCTCGATGCGGCGCAGTTGGGTCGTCAGCGACGGCTGGCTGACGCCCAGTTGCCGGGCCGCCTTGTGCAGGCTGCCGGCGTCCGCGATGGCGCACAGGGCGCGGAGGTGTCTCACCTCTAGCTCCATGGTTGGAGAGTAGGTCCGCGCCAACTGCCGCACCAGACGCATAGTCCGGGCACAGCGGGACGGATGAGGACGACACCGCCCGAGAAAACGGAACCCCCAAAACCGGATCGATGACATGGGCATGAAGGAAGCGGACAACCGGGACGACCGAGGTGATGCGTCGGCGTTATCGGGGGTTGGCATCATCCCAACCAGGGGTGGTTCCCCGAAACTCGGCCGTACCGAACCGCTCAACGGACGAGTAGGAGCCCCCCATGCGTCACCCCCGATCCGTCCTCGCCACCGCACTCGGCATCGGACTCGCCGCCGCCCTCGCCACCCCGGCGTCCGCCGCCACCGCCCCCGTCGCGTCCCCCGCGTCCGCGGCGAGCACCGCCGCTGCCGCCGCGGGCTGGGCCGCGTACGAGAAGTCCGGCGAGGACACCCGGGCGACCGAGGCGTTCATCCAGGCCATCCAGAAGGCCGTCGCCGAGAAGCGCGCCGCCAACCCGGACGCGCGCGTCGTGACGGTCAACTACAGCGCCGCCGGCGCACCGTCCTTCCGCAACCAGATAGCCCGCAGCACCCAGGTGTGGAACAGCACCGTCACCAACGTGAAGCTGCGCGAGGGCGGCAGCCCCAGCTTCACCTACCGCGAGGGCAACGACCCGCGCGGCTCGTACGCCAGCACGGACGGCCACGGCCGCGGCTACATCTTCCTCGACTACCGCCAGAACCAGATCTACAACTCCAACCGCGTCACCTCGCACGAGACCGGGCACGTGCTCGGCCTGCGCGACAACTACAGCGGCCCGTGCAGCGAGTTGATGTCGGGCGGCGGCCCCGGCCCGTCCTGCCAGAACGACACCCCGAACAGCGCCGAGCGCGCCCGGGTCAACCAGCTGTGGGCCAACGGCTGACGAGCCGACGGCTGACGGCTGACGAGCCACCCAGCTGAGCGCATAGGAGGGGCGTCCCGCCGAAACCGTCGGCGGGACGCCCCTCTCCCGTAGCTCAATCCGCGGCGCGCGCCCGGCGCGCCCCGCGTCAGGCGTCCGCCGGCGTGCGCACCCCCAGCTCCGCGCCGTGCGGCAACAGCCGCTGCAAGCGGTCGAGCGCGTCGTCGAAGTCACCCCCGGCCACCCCGGCCTCGAACGCGGCCCCGCCGTAATGCAGCGTCAGGTTCAGATCGGCCCGGTCCAACGAGCCGTCAGGGCGCGGCTCGCCGAGCGTCAACAGACAGCTGAGCGTGGCCCGCTGGACCTCGCCGTCGGCATGGACGGGGAGCGGCATGTCCCACTCCAGTACGCAGGACGAGAGCAGCCCCTCGGCCCCTATGGCCTCCAGTGCGGCGAATGTCGCACCCTCGTACTCAACACCCCTGATGCGCGTGCACAGTTGACGTCCACGCGCTGCGATCGTGACGGCTTCCGCGCCCCGTCGATCGCGGTACCAGCCCGCCCAGACTTCAGTCGACTCCGATGACATGGCGCGGACTGTAGCGCTACGGCGGGCGGGGGCGTACATCAGGGATGCCCGAACGGCGCGTTCGGGCCTGAGAGCGTTCCGAATCCGTTCGGTCCGGGACCGTTCCCGGACGGATTCGGCGCGGTCTTCGCAGGCCGGGTGCGCGGGTGACGGGCTGGGTGCGTGGCTGGGTGGGTGGCCGGGCGCGGGTCAGGTCGTGCCGACGGAGGTGTCGGGGCTGGTGCCCGGGTGCTGGCGGGAGCCACCGGCGCCGTCCGCGCCCGGGGCGCCGCCGGCGCCCTCGGCCTCTTCGGGCGGCAGGTACCGCTCGCACGCGCGGTTGTGGCAGGGGCCGGGCCCCCAGAAGGGGACGAACGCCCCGAGGGTCTTGCGTCGCTTGATGACGGTACCGACAGGCCGGCCGCACGCCGGGCACCGGAACTTGGCCTGCGGGCTCCGGAGCTCGGCCTGCGGGCTGCGGACGGTCCGACGTCCTTCGCTGCCCATGACCCCAGGATAGGACGGGGTACGGGGAGCGGGCAGCCCGGCGGTGCGCCCCGTTCACCCACTCGGGTCGCGCCCCCGCGCCCCCTGCCCGGCCCACGCCCCGCGTCGCTCAGCGGTTGCGGCGGGTGACGAACTCCGCCAGCGCCAGCAGGTCGCCCGCCGCCGCCAGGTCCGGCACGGCCCGCGACAGCTCGTGGACCGCCCGCGCCATCCGGTCCGACGCCTGTTCCTGCGCCCAGTCACGGCCGCCGGCCCGGTCGACGGCGTCCGCGGCGCGCGCCACCGCCGCGCCGGTCAGCGGCCCCCGGTACAGCTCCGCCAGCTCCGCGCCCGCCGGGGTGCCCGAGGTGAGCGCCGCCACCACGGGCAGGGACTTCTTGTGCGCGGCGAGGTCGGCCCCGGCCGGCTTTCCGGTGCGCCCCGGGTCGCCCCAGATCCCGATCAGGTCGTCGATGAGCTGGAAGGCGAGTCCGGCCTCCCGCCCGAAGGCGTCCATGGCAGCGGCCTCCTCCGGCCCCGCGCCGGCGTACAGCGCCCCGATCGCACAGGAGCACCCCAGCAGCGCGCCCGTCTTCGCGGTCGCCATGGTCAGGCACTCGTCGAGCAGGACGTCCTCCGGGGCGCGCTCCTCGAAGGCGCAGTCCGCCTGCTGCCCCGCGCACAACTCGATCACGCAGCCCGCCAGCCGGTGCGCGGCCTCGACCGCCGCCGGGTGGCCGTCCTCGGCCAGCATGCGGTGCGCGAGGGCGAGCATCGCGTCACCGGCGATGATGGCGTCCGCGGTGCCGAAGGCGGCCCAGGCCGTGGCGCGGTGCCTACGGGTCGCGTCCTCGTCGATGACGTCGTCGTGGAGCAGGGTGAAGTTGTGGACCAGCTCCACGGCCGCGGCGGCGCCGACCGCGGGCTCCGCCGGCCCGCCGAACGCGTCCGCCGCGGCCAGCACCAGGGCCGGCCTGATCGCCTTGCCCCCGAAGCCGGCGCCGGGGGCTCCGGGGACGCCGGGCGAGTCGGGCGAGCCGGGCACCATGGGGTCGCCGGCCCCGTGTTCGTGCTCCTCCCAACCGAAGTGGTACGCCGCGACGCGACGCAGCGCGCGGGGCAGGGTCCCCACGGCCGCCCGCAGCCGCGGGTCGACCAGTGCGCGGGTGCGTTCCAGCAGCGCCAGCGCCTCCCGGGCGCCGACGGCCTCCGACATGGTCAATGAGCGGTCCTTTCCCAGATGATTCCCCGTGGCCCGGGTGATCCCGGGTGAGTCGACGACGAGACGTTCGCGTCGGAACGCTCAGCCCCAGCGCCCCACCTCCACGTTCTCCAGCACCTAGTCCCCGGCGCGCGCCGTCTGACCTGCCTGGGGAGAGCGTTTCAGCGCATGAAGTGCCGGCGCCATTACCCGAATTGATGGGACTAGATCAGCCCCGGCGGGGCACATCCCACGGAATTTCGCAATCCGCCAGGTGGGGCGATCAGAGCTGACCGGATCGGCTCGCACACGTTCCGAACAGCCGGCGGGGCCGTGTGGCCGGGGTAGGTAGGCCGATACGGAATTCTCCGTACCTCATCTCCGAGCACTCATCACCAGCACGCATCACCAGCACTTGTCTCCGAGCATTCATTCGTCTCCAACGTTCTCCGAACCCCTCCTCTCCTCGTACCTCCAGGGAGTCGCCATGTCCTCACCCATGTCCGCCAGCCGGTTCCTCGAAGCGCTGCAGGACGAAGGGCTCAGGGTCGTCCAGGTCGGTGAGTGGCGCACGCACAACCGCAACCACAAGGGCCCCTGGGGGCCGGTGCACGGCGTGATGATCCACCACACGGTCACGAAGGGGACCGCCCTGACGGTGGCCCTGTGCCGCGACGGCCGCCCCGACCTTCCGGGCCCCCTCTGCCACGGCGTCATCGCCAAGGACGGCACCGTCCACCTCGTCGGCTACGGCCGGGCCAACCACGCCGGACTCGGCGACGACGACGTGCTGCGCGCCGTCATCGCCGAGAAGGCGCTCCCCGCGGACAACGAGGCCAACACCGATGGGAACAGCCATTTCTACGGATTCGAGTGCGAGAACCTGGGCGACGGCAAGGACCCCTGGCCGGAGGCCCAACTGGAGGCGATCGAGAAGGCGTCCGCCGCGATCTGCCGGGTGCACGGCTGGAACTCGCGCTCGGTGATCGGGCACCTGGAGTGGCAGCCGGGGAAGGTCGACCCCCGCGGCTTCACCATGGACGCGATGCGCGCCCGCGTCCACGACCGTCTGAAGTAGGCCCCGGGGCCCCGGGCGCGGTCGCCGCCCGGGGCCGCCGCCGGGGCCACTGTCCGACGGCCCCGTCCCGGGGTCTCGCCCGGGGGCCGTTGTCAGACCTCGGGGCCACAATGGGGTCCATGTCGCCACAGGTGTTCGATCCCGCCGCCGCACTGCGGCCCCGGCTGCCGTCGCCGCTGCAGCCGGTCGAGGACGAGCGCTTCGCGCGCCGGGGCGTGCGCCTGCTGCTCAAGCGGGACGACCTGATCCACCCCGACCTGCCGGGGAACAAATGGCGGAAGCTGGCGCCGAACCTGACCGCAGCGGCCGGCCGCCCGCTGCTGACCTTCGGCGGCGCGTTCTCGAACCACCTGCGGGCGACCGCCGCCGTGGGCCGCCTCCTCGGCGTGCCGACGATAGGCGTGGTCCGCGGCCACGAGCTCGCGGACCGCCCTTTGAACGACTCTCTGGCCCGCTGCGCGGCGGACGGCATGCGCCTGATGTTCGTGGACCGTACGACCTACCGGGCGAAGGCCGACCCGGCGGTGGTGGCGCGCGTGATCGCCACGGCCGGCGGGATACCGGACTCGGTGTACGTGGTCCCGGAGGGCGGCAGCAATGCGCTCGCCGCCCGCGGCTGCGTCGACCTGGGCCGGGAGCTGCGGGGCGCGGCGGACGTCGTCGCCGTCGCCTGCGGCACCGGGGGCACCGTCGCCGGGCTGGCCGCGGGGCTCGCCCCCGGGCAGCGGGCCGTCGGCTTCCCGGTGCTCAAGGGCGGCTTCCTCACCGCGGACGTGGAGCGCCTCCAGCACGATGCCTTCGGGGGCCGCCGCGGCGACTGGTCCTTGGACGACCGCTTCCACGGCGGCGGATACGCCCGCATACCGTCCGAGCTCCATCGATTCGCTGACGAGTTCGAAACGCGCCACGGACTGCCCCTGGAGCGACTGTATGTGGCCAAAATGCTGCACGGTTTGACCGAGCTCGCGGCCGAAGGCGCCTTCCCGCCGGGGACGGCCGTCGCCGCCGTCGTCACCGGTGCCCCCGCCCCGCCCGCTCGGGAAGGGCCGCGGGAGCGACTGCGGGACGCGGATCAGTCGTCGCCCTCGCGGTAGGCCGCCGCCTCCTCCAGGTCCAACCGGAACAGCAGCGTGCGCATCATCTCGTCGTCGATGCGCCGCTCGTCCCGCAGCCGTACGAAGACCTCCCGCTCCGTGCCGATCATCTCGCGGGTCAGCCTGCGGTAGGTGTCGTCGGCGGACTCACCGGTCTCCACGTTCACCGTGCCGAGCCGCTCCCAGACCGAGTTCCGCCGCCGTTCCATCACCGTCCGCAGCCGGTCGGCCAAGGGCTCCGGCAGGGCGTTGCGCGGATCCGTCAGCAGCTCGTCCAGGCGTCGGTCGGCCGCCGCGGACGCCTCGCTCTGCGCCTGCGCCTCGGCGAGCGTGTCCGCGTACGCGTCACGCTGCGGCAGCCGCAGCGCCCTGATCAGCGCCGGCAGCGTCAGCCCCTGCACCACCAGCGTCCCGATGACCGTGGTGAAGGTCAGGAAGAGCACCAGGTTCCGGGACGGGAAGGGGTCCCCGGACGCGGTGGTCAGCGGCACGGAGAACGCGATGGCCAGCGAGACCACCCCGCGCATCCCGGCCCAGCCCACGATCGTCGGCGCCTTCCAGTCCACCCCGGGTTCCCGGTCCCTGATCCGGGAGGACAGCCGCCGGGGCAGGAACGTCGCGGGGAAGACCCAGACGAACCGCACCACGACCACGAACACGAAGACCCCGACCGCGTACGCCAGTGCCTGGCCGACGCCGTAGTGCCCGAGCCCCTTGAGGACGTACGGCAACTGCAACCCGATCAGCGCGAAGACGGCGGACTCCAGGACGAACGCGACCATCCGCCACACCGCGCCTTCCTGGAGCCGGGTGGCGAAGTCGACCTGCCAGGACCGGTGCCCCAGGTAGAGCCCGACCACGACCACCGCCAGCACCCCGGAGGCATGGACCTGCTCGGCCGCCGCGTACGCGACGAAGGGGATCAGCAGCGACAGGGTGTTCTGGAGCAGCGCTTCCTTCAGATGGGTGCGCAGCCAGTGGATCGGGACCATCAGCAGCAGTCCGACCCCGACGCCGCCGAGCGCGGCGAGGGCGAACTCCGCGATGCCCTCGACCCAGGTCGCGCCCTCCCCGACGGCCGCCGCGACCGCGACCCGGTACGCGGTGATCGCGGTGGCGTCGTTCACCAGGGACTCGCCCTGGAGGATCGTGGTGATCCGGTTCGGCAACCCCAGCTTGCGGGCGATGGCGGTGGCGGCGACCGCGTCCGGCGGCGCGACGATCGCGCCCAGCACCAGCGCCGCGGTCAGCGGCAGTTGCGGGATCAGCAGGTGGGTCAGCCAGCCGACGGCGAGCGTGGCGAACAGGACGTAGCCGATGGACAGCAGCGCGACCGGGCGCGCGTTGGCCCGTAGGTCCAGGTACGAGCTGTCCAGGGCGGCCATGTGCAGCAGCGGCGGCAGCACCAGCGGCAGCACGACGTGTGGATCGAGGGTGTAGTCGGGGACCCCGGGCAGGTAGCCGGCGAGCAGCCCCGCGGCGACGAGCAGCAGCGGGGCGGGGACGGGGGTCCGTCGGGCGGCGCCGGCGACCGCGGCGCTGGCCGCGATCAGTGCCACCAGTGGCAGTGCTTCCATGCGCCTTCCTCCTGCCGCCCGCAGCATGCGGCCCCGCTCGACGACCGCGGCGCCGCTCGACGCGAAGGCGCCGCTCGACGCGAAGGTGCGGCCCATCCGCCGTAACGTGGCCATCATGAGCGAGTGCCCGCACACAGCGGCTCTGCCCCGCCCGGAGCCGTCGGCCCAGTCCGAAACCTGCCCCGAGTGCGTGATCGCCGGGACACAGCCCGTGCACCTGCGGCTGTGCCTGGTCTGCGGTCACGTGGGCTGCTGCGACTCGTCCCCGCTGCGGCACGCGAGCGCGCACTTCAGGGAGACGGGTCACCCCGTGATGCGCAGCTTCGAGCCCGGCGAGGACTGGCGCTGGTGCTTCGTGGACGCGGCGCTGGTGTAGGACGCACTCCCCCGTGCCCGCCGGGCACGGGGGAGGAACTGCGCGACAAGCTGCGGACGGGCCGCAGACGCAACGGCACAGCTCGCCGCACGGCGAAACCGCGGGTTCGGTGGGGCGTCTCGTGGGTACGTCAACCCTTCACCGGTTGCCTGGAATTGCGTGCCGCAGACCTCTAGCCACTGTGTGTACTCATATGCCTACCATGAGTGACAGTGACCATAGGGGGCCCTGCGACAGGGCACCATGGATCGCGATAGCGTCGCCGGGCCGGTACCGGCTGCGCGCGGAAGTCGACCGGTCTTCGTACCGGACCGCGTAACCGACGGCCCCGGGACCTTCCTCCCGCGGCCCCGAAAGAGCATGTGTCACCTTGGAGGTGAGGGTGTCCCAGATCGCAGGCGAGCCCGGGACCCAGGACTTCGTGGAAGTCCGGCTGCCCGCTGCGGGTGCTTATCTGTCCGTGCTGCGTACGGCCACCGCCGGTCTCGCAGCGCGCTTGGACTTCACCCTCGACGAGATCGAGGATCTGCGGATCGCGGTCGACGAGGCGTGCGCGATCCTGCTCCAGCAGGCCGTCCCCGGCTCGGTCCTGAGCTGTGTGTTCCGGCTCATCGACGACTCCTTGGAGGTCACGGTCTCCGCGCCGACGACCGACGGCCGGGCCCCCGAGCGCGACACCTTCGCCTGGACGGTGCTCTCCGCGCTCGCCGGCAAGGTGAACTCGTCGGTGGCCGACGACCGCACGGTCTCCATCAGCCTGTACAAACAGCGCGGCGCGGGACCCGGGCCGGCGTGAGGAACGGGGACGGTCCGGTGTGGGACGAGGACGGTCCGGGACGGGACACCAGGCGGGACGGACGACCGGCCCGGCGGGAGGACGGGGAGCGGGACGGGCAGCCCGCGGCCCCCGGCATCCCCGGGCAGCAGGTCCGACCGCTCCCGGTCGAAGGACCCGACGTCGAGGCACTCGACGGCGAGGTGCCCGGCGGTGCGGAACCGAGCGGCCGACGGGCCGCGGCGGAGCAGGAGGCGGGGGCTGCCATTGCGGCGGAGCCCGGGGCGAGGGCGGACCACATGAGCGAGCAGCAAGAGCAGGCGCACGACAGCCGACCGGACCACCACCACGACCCCAACGAGGACGGCCGGCGCGAGGGCCCGTCCGAGCAGCGCGACGCGAGCCCGAACGAGAACCGGAGCGGGGATCGGAGCGAAGCCCGGAACGAGAGCCGCAACGAGGGCCGGCGCGAGCAGTCGGGCGCCTCGGAAGGCCAGGACCGCGGCGGTGCGCGCGCCCTCTTCGTCGAGCTGCGCAAGCTGCCCGACGGCTCTGAGGAGCGCGCCGAGCTGCGCAATCGGCTGGTGCGGATGCACCTCCCGCTGGTCGAGCACCTGGCCCGCCGGTTCCGCAACCGCGGCGAGCCCCTGGACGACCTCACCCAGGTCGCGACGATCGGCCTGATCAAGTCCGTGGACCGGTTCGACCCGGAGCGCGGCGTGGAGTTCTCCACGTACGCGACCCCCACGGTCGTCGGCGAGATCAAGCGGCACTTCCGCGACAAGGGCTGGGCGGTGCGGGTGCCCCGCCGCCTCCAGGAGCTGCGGCTCGCCCTGACGACGGCGACCGCGGAGCTCTCCCAGCAGCACGGCCGCTCCCCCACGGTGCACGAGCTCGCCGAGCGGCTGAGCATCTCGGAGGAGGAGGTCCTGGAGGGCCTGGAGTCGGCGAACGCGTACTCCACGCTGTCCCTGGACGTCCCCGACACGGACGACGAGTCCCCGGCCGTCGCCGACACCCTCGGCGCCGAGGACGAGGCCCTGGAGGGCGTGGAGTACCGGGAGTCGCTGAAGCCGCTGCTGGAGGACCTGCCGCCGCGGGAGAAGCGGATCCTGCTGCTGCGCTTCTTCGGCAACATGACCCAGTCGCAGATCGCGCAGGAGGTCGGCATCTCCCAGATGCACGTGTCGCGCCTGCTGGCGCGGACCTTGGCCCAGCTGCGGGAGAAGCTCCTCGTGGAGGAGTGACGTTCGGCCCGCGCGGGCCGGAGCGCGTCAGCTCTGCGGGCCGCGGATGCCGAGCGCCCGGGTCGTCGCCGGGTTCACCAGCAGCACCAGACCGGAGACCGCGACCACCGCGAGCACCATCCCGACCGGGATCAGCGCACCGCTCGACCTCAGCAGCGTCCACGCGGGGATCAGCGCCATCAGGTGCGTGATCAGCGCGGGTCCCCGGCTCCAGCTGCGCTGGAGCAGCAGCCCGCGCGCGGCCACCAGCGGCAGGGCGCCCAGGGCGATCATGGTGAGCCCGCCCATCTCCGCCTGGGACGGGCTCTCCGGCCGGCCCAGGAGCCCCATCACGAGCATGTAGACGCCGTACGCGACCAGCGCCAGACCTTCCAGGCCGGACGTCGCCGCGGCGGCGGCCAGGCGGGCGGGGCGGGGGCTCGGGGCATCACTCACCCCGCCAGGGTAGCCGCCGCACCCGGCCGCCCCGCCCGCCGACCCCGACCCCGCCCCAACCCCGCTGGGTGCAGAACGGTGCGAGGGGTCCGGGGGTGGGACCGGTACTCCCGGCTAGGTACGCTGCACCCCATGCGTGCACTCCTCGTGGTCAACCCGGCAGCAACCACCACCAGTGCTCGTACGCGCGACGTACTGATCCACGCCCTTGCCAGCGAGATGAAGCTGGACGCGGTGACGACGGAGTACCGCGGCCACGGCCGGGACCTGGCGCGGCAGGCGGCGGACTCGGGCGAGGTGGACCTCGTCGTCGCGCTCGGCGGCGACGGCACCGTCAACGAAGTCGTCAACGGACTGCTCCACGACGGCCCCGAGCCGGACCGGCTGCCGCGGCTCGCCGTCGTGCCCGGCGGCTCGACGAACGTCTTCGCCCGCGCGCTCGGTCTGCCCAACGACGCCGTCGAGGCGACCGGCGCGATTCTGGACGCGCTGAACCGCAAGAGCGAACGAACGGTCGGCCTGGGGCTGGCCTCGGGCACCAAGGGCACCGCCGACGAAGGCGTGCCCGAACGCTGGTTCACCTTCTGCGCGGGATTCGGTTTCGACGCGAGCGTGATCGGCCGGGTCGAACAACAGCGGGAACTGGGAAAGCGCTCCACGCATCCTCTTTACGTGCGGCAGGTGGTGCGCCAGTTCCTGCGCTACCCGCACCGCCGGCAGGGCACGATCGAGCTGCGGCGCCCCGGCCACGACCCGGTGACCGACCTCGTGGTGTCCATAGTCGCGAACACCTCTCCCTGGACCTACCTGGGCAATCGCCCGATCTACGTCTCCCCCCGGGCCTCCTTCGACACCGGTCTGGACGTGCTCGGACTCTCCCGGCTGTCCACCGCCGCGGTCACCCGCTACGCCTCCCAGCTGCTGATGTCGACGCCCGAACGGGGCCCCCACGGCAAGCACGCGACCACGGTCCACGACATGGATGACTTCACCTTGAATTCAAAGGTTCCGCTCCCCTTTCAGATGGACGGAGACCACCTCGGACTGCGGACGAGCGTGACGTTCACAGGCGTACGCCGTGCACTGCGTGTGATTGTGTGAGTAGAAGGCCCGTAGCGCCTTTATCTCGAACGTACGGACTGCGATCCACCCCATGGAAGTACGGCTGTGACCTAGTCGACACCGAGGAATCAAAAAAAACTTTCCGGAAGGGGTTGTATCCGAAGCCGAGGTTTGCGAATCTCTTCATGGCGATCGGGACGGCCCGCAGGACCTCGGCCCCGCAGATCGCCAGAACCCCTCCCCTGAAGCCTGGACCTTCGTCGATGTGATGTTGGCGATCGCCCTTCCCTCGCGGGGGGATTCGTGAAAGCGTTCACATTCACAAGCACCTGCATGTCATACCAAGGAGAGGTAGCAGCCATGGACTGGCGTCACAACGCCGTTTGCCGCGAGGAAGACCCCGAGCTCTTCTTCCCCATCGGCAACACCGGTCCTGCGCTGCTGCAGATCGAGGAAGCCAAGGCCGTCTGCCGTCGCTGCCCCGTCATGGAGCAGTGCCTGCAGTGGGCGCTTGAGTCCGGCCAGGACTCCGGCGTCTGGGGTGGCCTCAGCGAGGACGAGCGCCGCGCGATGAAGCGCCGCGCCGCCCGCAACCGGGCGCGCAACGCCAGCGCCTGACCGCCACCGCGACGAGCCTGAGGCAACCGGGCGGCGCGTACGGAGCGTACGCAATCACCGCCCCCGAACCGCAGCGCGCAGTAGCAACAACCCACAGCATTCGAGCCCCGGAACGCATTCGAAACGTTCCGGGGCTCGCTGCTGCGTCGGCCCGGCCACCGCCCCGGTGGCCGGGCCGTCACCGTGGCCGGGCCGTCACTTCTTCTGTGCGCGCACCGGTACGTCGAGGACGACACGGGTGCCGCGGCCGGGCGCCGGCACCGGCAGCATGTCGAAGGTGCCGCCCAACTCCCCCTCCACCAGCGTCCGGACGATCTGGAGGCCGAGGTTTCCGGCGCGGTGGGCGTCGAAGCCCTCGGGCAGACCGCGGCCGTCGTCCTGCACGGTGATCAGCAGTCGGCTGTCGACGCGGGTCTCGCCGCGCACCGCCGACACCTCGACGGAGCCCCGCTCCCCCGCCGGGAAGGCGTGCTCCAGGGCGTTCTGGAGGACTTCGGTGAGCACCATCGACAGCGGGGTGGCGACCTCGGCGTCCAGGATGCCGAACCGGCCGGTGCGCCGGCAGTCGACCTTGCCGGGTGAGATCTCCGCCACCATCGCGATGACCCGGTCGGCGATCTCGTCGAACTCGACCCGCTCGTCCAGATTCTGGGACAGCGTCTCATGGACGATGGCGATGGAACCGACCCGGCGCACGGCCTCGTTCAGGGCCTCCCGGCCGCGCACGGAGTCCATCCGGCGCGCCTGGAGACGCAGCAGGGCCGCGACCGTCTGGAGGTTGTTCTTCACCCGGTGGTGGATCTCCCGGATGGTGGCGTCCTTGGTGATCAACTCGCGTTCGCGCCGGCGCAGTTCGGTGACGTCCCGGAGCAGTACGAGGGAGCCGATGCGGATGCCCTTGGGGTGCAGCGGGATGGTGCGCAGCTGGATCACCCCGCCGTTGCCCTCGACCTCGGTCTCCCGGGGCGCGTAGCCGCTGGCGAGCTTGACCATGGCCTCGTCCACCGGGCCGCGGGAGGGGGCGAGTTCGGCGGTGACCTGGCCGAGGTGGTGTCCGACGAGGTCGGAGGCGAGGCCGAGGCGGTGGTAGGCGGAGAGGGCGTTGGGGCTGGCGTACTGGACGACGCCCTCCGCGTCCAGCCTGATCAGTCCGTCGCCGACGCGGGGGGATGCGTCCATGTCGACTTGTTGCCCCTGGAAGGGGAAGGCGCCGGCGGCGATCATCTGCGCGAGGTCGGAGGCTGACTGGAGGTAGGTCAGCTCCAGCCGGGAGGGCGTGCGCACGGTCAGCAGGTTGGTGTTGCGGGCGATCACGCCGAGCACCCGGCCCTCGCGTCGCACGGGGATGGACTCCACGCGCACGGGCACCTCCTCGCGCCACTCTGGGTCGCCCTCGCGCACGATGCGGCCCTCGTCGAGGGCGGCGTCCAGCAGCGGGCGGCGGCCCCGGGGCACCAGGTGTCCGACCATGTCGTCCTGGTAGGAGGTCGGGCCGGTGTTGGGCCGCATCTGGGCGACGGAGACGTACCGGGCGCCGTCCCGGGTGGGCACCCACAGGACGAGGTCGGCGAAGGAGAGGTCGGAGAGCAGCTGCCACTCCGAGACCAGCAGGTGGAGCCATTCGAGGTCCGAGTCGCTGAGGGCGGTGTGCTGGCGTACGAGGTCGTTCATGGAGGGCACGTCTGCGAGCGTACCCGTGGCCGGTGGGGGAGATGAGAGGCCGGTGAGCTAGGGATGAGAGGTCGGATGAGACTTCAAACTGGTGCGGGCCTACGCATGGACATCCGCGAATGGTCTAGTCCACAATGAATGCATCAAGAGCTTCCGCCCTCCCCGCACAGGTGGGCGGAGTGAGGTCCGGCGTTCTCTGCCCTGACTGCGCCGAGTCCTCCCCAACGGCCGCGCGAGCCCGCACACTCGCCCGGTCGAAGCACTCCGGGCTGCGGTGCCGGGCGGGTTGAGGGTCCTGCCAGGCGCCGCGGCCCGCGGGTTTTTCCGTACCCCTCCGGGACCGCCAGCACCTACGCGGAAGGCACCGGCCAGGCGCGCAGTGCGGTCTCCACCACGGCCTCCAGCTCGCCGCGGCCCGCCCCGTCCCGCGCCTGGAGCGACATCCCCTGGAGCACGGCCCCGACGAAGCGCGCGAGCGCGGTCACGTCGGTGTCCGCCGGCAGCACCCCGGCCGCCACGTCGGTCCGCACCCGATCCTCGAAGAGCGCGAGATTGGCGTTGCGCCGGTCCCGCAGGGACGCCATGACCTCGCCGTCCGCGCAGGTGAGCGCGGCGCTGATGACCAGGCAGCCGGGCGGGTGCGCGGGGTCGGTGTAGTCGGCGGCCAATGCGCGCAGCAGCTCGGCGAAGGCGTCACGGGCGGTCGGGGCGGCGTCCAGGTCGACCGGTCGGGCGGCCGTGTACGCCTCGACGACCTCGGCGAACAGGGCGCGCTTGTCGCCGAAGGCGGCGTACAGGCTCGGCGGACCGATACCCATGGCCTTCGTGAGGTCCGCGATGGAGGTCGCCTCGTAGCCGTGCTCCCAAAAAGCCCGGGTGGCCTGCTGAAGAGCCGTGTCCCGGTCGAAGGAGCGGGGTCGGCCGCGCTGTTTCGTCGCCATGCCGAATATTCTATAGCGATCGCTAGACAATCTGGTACGGTCACGCTCGTCGCCGTTGCGCGGCGGCACCAGACATCCAGGCACGGGGAGGCAGCATGTCCGGCAGGGGAACGCTCGACGGCAAGACGGCGCTGGTGACGGGGGCGAGCCGGGGCATCGGGCGCGGCATCGCGGTGCGGCTGGCCGAGGAGGGCGCCCGGGTCGCCGTCCACTACGGCACCAACGAAGCCGCCGCGCGGGAGACGGTCGCGGCCATCGAGGCGGCGGGCGGCACCGCCTTCGCCGTCGGGCAGGAGTTGGGGGTCCCCGGGGACGCCGCCGCGCTCTGGGCGGCGTACGACCGCCTCAGCGGCGGCGCGGGCCTCGACATCCTCGTCAACAACGCCGGCATCGGCATCTCCAGCCCCTTCGAGCAGATGCCGGAGGCGGAGTACGACGCACTCTTCGCGGTCAACGTGAAGGCGCCGTTCCACCTGGTCCGGGAGGGTCTGGACCGGCTGCACGACGGCGGGCGCATCATCAACGTGTCCTCCGGCCTGGCCCGCACCGCGGTGGAGCCCACCCTGATCGCCTACGCGATGACCAAGGGCGCCCTGGACGTCTTCACCCGCGACCTCTCCAAGCTGCTCGGCCCGCGCGGGATCACGGTCAACTCGGTCGCCCCCGGCATCATCGACACGGACCACACCGCGCCCAGGATCCGCGCCAGCGACGAGGCGTGGCAACAGGCGGCCTCGGTCGCGGCCCTGGGCCGCGTGGGCCGCCCCGACGACGTCGCGGACGTCGTCGCCTTCCTCGCCTCCGACGCCGCCCGCTGGATCACCGGGGGCTGGCTGGACGCGACCGGCGGCTCGTTGCTGTAGCTTCCGTGGCCGGACTCGTTGCCGTAGCTCCCTCAGCAGTGGCCGCAAAGGCCCCGCGGGCTCGCCTCAGCGGGTCTCGGTGACCTTTGCCAGGGCTCGGGGGGCGTCCGGGTCCTGGCCGCGGGCGATGGTGACCTCGTACGCCAGGAGTTGGAGCGGGAGGATCTCCACGATCGGCTGGAGCTCCTCCGGGAGGCCGTCCGTGGGCAGGACGAAGCCCGCGGACGCCTTCGCGACCTGGGCCGCCGGGCCGATCACCACCAGGTCGGCGCCCCGGCCGCGCAGGCGGTCCAGGACGGGCTGGAGGGCCGTGCCGCCCTTGCCGTCCGTGACGACGGCGATGACGGGCGAGATGTTGTCGACCATCGCGAGGGGACCGTGCAGCAGGTCCGCGCCGGAGTACGACAGCGCCGGGATGTAGCTCGTCTCCATGAGCTTGAGCGCGGCTTCCTTCGCCGTGGGGTAGCCGTAGCCGCGCGAGGTGATCACCATGCGTTCGGCGAAGCGGTAGCGGGAGGCGAGTTGGCGCACCTCGTCCTGGCGGTCCAGGACCTGCGCCGCGAGGTCGGGCAGCGCCTTGGCCGCCGTCGCGCCGTCGCCGCCCCGCAGGCCCTCGACGAAGAGGTACAGCGCCAGCAGGGACGCGGTGTACGTCTTGGTGGCCGGCAGCGCCTTCTCGGGGCCGGCGAGGACGTCGATGTGGAACTCGGAGACCGCGGCCAGCGGCGAGTCCGGGTTGTTGGTGACCGCGAGCGTCACCGCGCCCGCCTCGCGCGCCGCCCGGGTGGACGCCACCAGGTCCGGCGAGCCGCCGGACTGGCTCACGGTGATGACCAGGACGTCCCGCAGGTCCGGCTTGGCCCCGTACGCCGTCGTGGTGGACATGGACGTCAGCCCGCACGGCAGGCCGAGTTGGATCTCCAGCAGGTACTTCGCGTACAGCGCCGCGTTGTCGGACGTGCCGCGCGCGGTCAGCAGGACGAACCGCGGTGCGCGGGCGGCGATCGCCGCCGCCGTCTCACGGATGCGCGGCGCACCCCGCTCCAGGATGCGCCGCAGTACGGCGGGCTGCTCCGCCATCTCGCCGGACATGATCCGCCCGGGGCGCTCGCTGGCCGAGTGCGACGAAGGGGCAGGCATCTGGGGGCCTCCAACAGGCGTTCCGTGTGCCAGGGCCCCGGGCCCCCGGACGGGGTCACCCCGCCCGGAGCCGCCCGGGGCCCTGGCACAACACTCGGTCCGCCTCGGTCAGGCACCCGCTCCCTTGCCGGTGATGACCTCGGCGGCGGCGCGTCCGCAGACGCGGGACGCGCCATGGGTCGCGATGTGCAGCGCACCCCTCGGCCGTGACCTGTTGACGCCCATCTCGACGACGACCGTCTCCGGCCGGGCCGCGACCAGCGCGTCCAGTGCCTGCGCCATCCAGGGGTGGCGGTGGACATCACGTACTACTGCGACGATCCTACGGTCTGCCGCAGCCGCCAGCACGTCCCCGACCAGCTTCTCCGCGCCGCCGACAGCGCTCTCTGCGCCCTCTGCGTTCTCAAGCGTGTACGCGTCGCCCCGGGTGTCCGGGACCAGCGCGGTCAGCTCGCCCACCACGCCCCACGGCGTCTCGTCGCCGACGGCGATGTTCGCCTCGGCGGCGAAGGACGCGACGTACGGCGCCTCGGTGACGGGCTCGTACGGCCGCTCCCCCGCCGTGACGGCGACGGCGCGACGCGCGGCGACCAGGCCGACGTCGGAGCGGATGCCGGGCGCGGTCCCCTCCTGCGTCTCCGCGCCCGGCCCCGCGACGGCCTCCCGTGCCCGGCGCGTCCAGTCGGCGAGGGCGCGAACCCGCGCCGCCGCGTCGGCCAGCCGTTCCTCGGGCAGGTCGCCGTCCCGTACCGCAGTGACCAGCGCGTTGCGCAGCGCCACCACGGTCGCCTCGTCCGCGAGCCCGCCGCCGACGCAGATGGCGTCGGCGCCCGCGGCGATCGCGAGGACCGCCCCGCGCTCCAGGCCGTACGTCCCGGTGATGGCCTGCATCTCCAGGCCGTCGGTGACGATCAGGCCGTCGAAGCCCAGCTCCTCGCGGAGCAGTCCGGTGAGGATCCGCGGGCTCAGGGTGGCGGGCCGGTCGGCGTCGAGCACCGGCACCAGGATGTGCGCGCTCATCACGGCCTTGGTGCCGGCCGCGATCGCCTCGCGGAACGGCAGCAGGTCGCGGGCGTGCAGGGTGTCGAGGCCCACGTCGATGCG
Source organism: Streptomyces sp. NPDC047315 (assembly GCF_040643215.1). NCBI lineage: Bacteria > Bacillati > Actinomycetota > Actinomycetes > Kitasatosporales > Streptomycetaceae > Streptomyces > Streptomyces sp. NPDC047315. Next base: position 199,826 of record NZ_JBEYTZ010000001.1, read on the forward strand.
GGGCATCGCGAGGTGGGAGTCGACGTTGGTGTCGCCGTGGCCGGGGAAGTGCTTGACGCAGGCGGCGACGCCGGAGTCCTGCAGGCCCTGGACGTACGCCACGGTGTGCCGGGCGGCGAGCGCCGCGTCGGCGCCGAAGGAGCGGACGCCGATGACCGGGTTGTCCGGGTTGGCGTTGACGTCCGCGGACGGCGCCCAGTTGAAGTCGACGCCGCAGGCGGCGAGCCGGTGGCCCAGCTCGCGGGCGACGTCCCGCGTCAGCCCGGTGTCGTCGACCGTCCCGAGGGCGTAGTTCCCCGGGAAGGACGAGCCGCCCCGCACCTCCAGCCGGGTGACGTCCCCGCTCTCCTCGTCGATGGCGACGAGGAGGTCGTCGCGCTCGGCCCGCAGTTGGGCGTTGAGCGCGGTGAGCTGCTCGGGGGTGGTGATGTTGCGGCCGAAGAGTCCGACGCCGCCCAGTCCGTCGGCGATCTGTCGCAGCAGCCAGTCGGGGGCCGTGGTGCCCTCGAAACCGGGCTGGAGGACGGCGAGCGCGTCCCGGCTGAGCTGGTCGGTGGCCTTGAGGTCGTTCGTCGTGGTGGTCACCGCGCGTTATCCCTTCACAGCGCCGTCGGTGAGCCCCGAGACCGCCTTCCGCTGGAGGAAGACGAAGAGGATCAGGATCGGGATGGCGAAGAGCGAGGACGCGGCCATGGTGGCGCCCCAGTTGCTGCCGAAGACGGACTGGAAGCTGGACAGCCACAGCGGCAGGGTCTGGAACTCCACGTCCTTGTTGAGCACCAGGACGATCGCGTACTCGTTCCAGGCGGTGATGAAGCCGAACATCGAGGTGGCCATCAGACCGGGCGCCAGCAGCGGCAGGATCACCTTGAAGAACGCCTGTCCGCGGGTGCAGCCGTCGACCATCGCGGACTCCTCCAGCTCCTTGGGCACGGCGGCGACGAAGCCGCGCAGCGTGAGGAGGGTGAAGGGGAGGATGGAGACGGTGTAGAAGATGGTCAGCGGCACCAGGCTGTTGAGCATGTCGGCGTCGCGGGTGATGAAGTACAGCGAGATCACCATGACTTCCCAGGGCGCCATCTGGGCGATCATGAAGCCGATGATGAATCCGCGGCGACCCTTGAACTTCATCCGGGCCAGGGCGAAGGACGCGGCCAGCGCAATCATCAGCGCGAAGAGCACCGCGAGGATCGTGACCGTGAAGGAGTTGCGGACCAGGGTCCAGAAGTGGTCGGCCTCGATCGCGGTCTTGAAGTGCTGGATCGTCGGGTCGAGCGGGATCCAGACGGGAGTGTCCGCGACGATGTCCGTCGGCTTCTTGAACGCCGTGGCGAACATCCAGTACACGGGGAAGACGAGGCCCACGCAGAGCAGGACGGCCGTGACGTTGGGCCACACGCGGCCCAGCAGGGAACGCTTCATCGCTCGTCCTTCTCTTGCTTGAGAACGATCCGCAGGTGGAACGTCGTGATGAACAGCAGGATCACGATCGTGAGGATCGCAATGGCGGCGCCCATGCCGTAGTGCTGGTTGCCGATGCCCTCGACGTACGCGTACACGGGCAGGATCTCGGTGAGTCGGTCGGGGCCGCCCTGGTTGATGGCGAGGACCTGGGGCAGGGCCTTGAAGACCCAGATGATCTCCAGGAACGTCGTCGCGAGGAGGAAGGGCTTGAGGAACGGCAGGGTGACGGAGGTGAAGCTGCGCCACATGCCGGCGCCGTCCAGGGACGCGGCCTCGTACAGCTCCTTCGGGATCGTGGTGGTGGCCGCGTAGAGGTTGATCGCCACGAAGGGGATCGACTGCCACACGATCAGCAGGGTGATCACGAAGAAGGTGGAGAACTGGCTGCTGAACCAGTTGTAGTCCGCCATGCCGTCGAAGCCGATTTTGGCGAGGACCCAGTTGACGACGCCGAAGCGCTGGGCGAAGAGCCACTGGTAGACGGTGGTGGAGGCGATGACGGGCATGGCCCAGGCGAGGACGAGCGCGATCAGCAGGGCGACCCGCATCCGCTTGCCGAGCCGGGCGAGCAGCAGACCGACGAGGAGGCCCAGCACCATGATCAGCAGGACGTTGGCGCCCGTGAAGACCAGGGATCTGCCGGTGACCCGCCAGAAGTCGGAACCGGTGAGGATCTCCTTGTAGTTGTCGATCCCGTTCCACTCGGTGAGACGCTGGATCAGCTGTCTCATGTTGAGGTTCTGGAACGACAGCAGCAGGTTGTTGAACAGCGGCCACCCGAGGACGACGATCGTCACGCCGATCGCGGGGAGCATCAACAGATAGGGCAGGAGTGCGCCACCTCGGGACGCTGAGGGCTTGCCCTTGCCCTCGACGGAGACCTTCGATACCTCCGTCGGGCCTGATGGCGGCCTTTCGGTCTGCACGGTCATGCTCGTCATCTCTTCACTAGGCGCCGGGGGGAACGCAGTGGGCGGCCGGGGCGGGGGCGCTACGGGCCCCCGCCCCGGCCGCGAGCAGCATTACTGCTTCTGAGCCAGGCGCTTGTTGAAGTCGCCCTCGACCTGCTTGGCGGCGTCCGCCGGCGACTTACCGTTCAGCACGGCGGTCAGGTAGGTCTTGATCGGGTTCGGCGCGTTCTCGACCGCGGCCCACTCCGGGATCAGCGGGGTGGTGCCACCGACCTTGGCGGACGGCGCGGCGGCCTCGGCGACCGCGTTGCCCGTCAGGTTGGAGTTCAGCGACTCCTTGTTCGGGATGACGCCGCTGGCCTTGGACAGGCCGCCCATGTACTTGTCGGACAGCAGCAGCTTCAGGAACTCCTTGGCGAGCGCCTTGTTCTTGCTGCCTTCGGCGACGGCGAGGTTGGAGCCGCCGAGGAAGACGCCCTCGGGCTTGTCGACCGTCTCACCCGGGATGGTGAAGTAGCCGATCTCCTTCTCGATCTTCGGGTCGGCCTTGATGGCCGTACCGGCCTCCCAGCCCATGCCGATGAAGGCGCCGGTGTTGCCCTTGGCGAAGATCTCGGCCTGCTGCGGGGTGGCCTCGTCCTTGTCCTTGGGGGCCTGGGAGTACGCCTGGAGCTTCTTGTACTCCTCCGCCGCGGCGATGACCTTCGGGTCGGACAGGTTGGAGACGTACTTGTCGCCGTCCTTCTTCACCAGCTCGCCGCCCTGGCCGATGACGAGGCCGACGAAGTGGTACCAGTTCTGGCCGGGCAGGTAGATCGGCTCCTTGCCCTTGGCCTTGATCTTGTCCAGCGCGGCGTAGAACTCGGCGCGGGTCTTCGGCGGCGTGGTGACGCCGGCCTCGGCGAAGACCGACTTGTTGTAGATGACGACGCGGTTGGCGAACCACCACGGCGCCGCGTACTGCTTGCCGTCGAACTGTGCGCCCTCGTTGAAGTTGGCGGCCCAGTCCTTGCCGATCTCGTCCTTCAGGTCACCGAGGTCGGCGAGGCCGCCGCTCTTGGCGTACGCGGAGGTCTGGGTGTTGCCGATCTCGAAGACGTCCGGCGGGTTGTCCTCGGAGAGCGCGGTGGTGAGCTTCGGCTGGATGCCGGTCCACTGCTGCTCTTCGAACTTCAGCTTGGCGCCGGTCTTCTGCTCGAACTCGGTCGTGAGATCCTTGAGCCACTGGTCCGGCGTGGACCCGTCCATGGCCCAGAACGTCAGGGTCTTGCCCTTGAAGTCGTTCGGGTCGCCCGACCCGTTGTCATCCTTGTCGTCCGAACCGCACGCAGCAATGCTGACCAACATGCCCGCGACGCCGATCGCCGCGATGAGCTTGCGCTTCACGCCACCCTCCTAAGGGATGCCTGCCACCCCCGCCCACCACGAAGCCACACGTACGTCATACGCGAAGTACTACTGCCTGGGGCTGGGACCTGGTCTTTAATGGTTTAGACCAGTACCGGGAGCTTGGCCTAGACCTTTAGGGCTGTCAAGGCTCGATAAACCTGCCTATCCAGTCCGTTACCGGAACGACATCTGGGCATGATCCGGGCAGGGTTCGCCTGCTTCACCGCCCCGCGTTCCACCCGGGAACATGGACTAGACCAACCCTAGTGCCCACGGTGTATAAGAAGCAGTGGTGTCGCCCGGAACGGCGCCAGGAACTCGACCTGGCAGGAAGCCGGGGGACGACGAGGGTGACTCCCCGGGACCGGCCCGTGCCACGATGTGAGCCGCGACAGACGGAGGAGCCGGTGACGGCAGCAGCGCAAGCGCAGGAGTCGGGAAGGCGGGCCATGACGACGGACGGGGTGGGTACGGAGACCGAGGGCGGGACACAGACCCGCACGGCACGCGTGCCCAAGTACTACCGCCTGAAGCGACACCTGCTCGACATGACGGAGACCATGCCGCCGGGCACCCCCGTGCCCCCGGAACGCACGCTCGCCGCCGAGTTCGACACCTCCCGCACCACGGTGCGCCAGGCCCTCCAGGAGCTGGTCGTCGAGGGCCGGTTGGAGCGCATCCAGGGCAAGGGCACGTTCGTCGCCAAACCCAAGGTCTCCCAGGCGCTGCAACTGACCTCGTACACCGAGGACATGAAGGCCCAAGGGCTGGAACCGACGTCCCAGCTGCTGGACATCGGCTACGTCACGGCGGACGACACCCTCGCCGGGCTGCTGGACATCACCACCGGCGGCCGGGTGCTGCGGATCGAACGGCTCCGGCTGGCGAGCGGCGAGCCGATGGCGATCGAGACGACGCACCTGTCGGCGAAGCGCTTCCCGGCACTGCGGCGCAGCCTGGTGAAGTACACCTCGCTGTACACCGCGCTGGCGGAGGTGTACGACGTGCACCTCGCGGAGGCGGAGGAGACGATCGAGACGTCCCTCGCCACGCCGAGGGAGGCGGGGCTGCTGGGCACGGACGTGGGCCTGCCGATGCTGATGCTCTCGCGGCACTCGCTGGACGCGCGGGGGGAGCCGGTGGAGTGGGTGCGGTCGGTGTACCGGGGGGACCGGTACAAGTTCGTGGCGCGCCTCCGCCGCCCCCAGGACTGAGCCGAGCCCATCTCGAAGCCCCCCGGTCACCCCCGGGGGGCTTCGCGCTGCGCGCGCCCTGACATATCCGCCGTAGCCCTGCGGGCACGTTGGTCTCTGCGGGCCGTTCGTGGCTTGTCGCGCAGTTCCTCGCGCCCCTGACATATCCGCCGTTTCCCTGCGGGCACGTTGGTCTCTGCGGGTCGCCTGTGGTTGCTCGCGCAGTTCCGCCCCCTACGCCCAGAGGGCGTGGGGGGACCCCCAGCGCCCCTGTTGTGCTGACCCCCGTCACTCGTCTGCCAGTCTCGGAGGCGAAGCTGTGCGGCACGCCACGGACGGACCGCAGAGACCAACCGGCCCGCAGGGAAGCGGCGGGTGCGTCAGGGGGGCCCAAGAGGCCGCGCCGCAAGCCGCAGACGGGCCGCAGACGGGCCGCAGACGGGTCGCGGACGCGAGGGCGCGACACAACATGTGGGGGCTCCCTCCAACACCCGCCCCCACATGTATGCTCATCTCGCTGTCACCGCAGAGGAATCCGGTGCGAATCCGGAACTGTCCCGCAACGGTGTGCTTCGGCATGCTTCGTCACGCCGAGCGAGTCCGACCGTCTGCCGACAGCGCGCCCGGCTCGTCCGACCGGGTGCCCAGACGTCCGGGCCTCGCGGTTGGGCCGGTGGACGCCGTACGTGCTGCCGGCCTCGGAACGCTCCGGCCGCACGCTCCGGCACGCCCGCCCTCTCCCGCGCCGCCCGTGAGCCGAGCGAGGGAGAGCACCACGTGACCATCGCGCCAGCCGATCCGGCTTCAGGCACCGCCGAGCAGCTTCCCGGGCAGCCGATCCCGGCGACCCGGCCCACCGGGTCCACGCCCCCCGGACCAGCCGCCGCGGTGTCCGAGGACGGCCCGGGGACCGCGCTCCTGCGGACCCTGACCGACCTCACGGCCGATCTGCCGGACACCGACCCCGGCAGGGTCGCCGCCGCCGCGCTGCGCGGCCGGCACGCCGGATCGGACGCGGCCGAACTCCACGGGCTCGCCACCGACGCCGCCGCGGGCCTCATCTCCGAGGACCCCGCCTACTCGCGCCTCGCCGCCCGGCTGCTCGCCCGCACCATCGTCGCCGAGGCCGCCGGCCAGGGCTCCGTCTCGTTCTCCGACTCCGTCAAGGTCGGCCACGACGAGGGCCTGATCGCCGACCGCACCGCCGCGTTCGTCGCACTGCACGCGGAGCGCCTGGACGCCGCGATCGACCCCGTCGCCGACGACCGCTTCGGCTACTTCGGGCTGCGCACCCTCTACAGCCGCTACCTGCTGCGCCACCCCATCACCCGTCAGGTGATCGAGACCCCGCAGCACTTCATGCTCCGGGTGGCCTGCGGTCTGGCCGAGGACGACGGCGTACGCGCGCTGGACGAGGTCGTCTCGCTGTACGGGCTGATGAGCCGGCTCGACTACCTGCCCTCGTCGCCCACGCTCTTCAACTCCGGCACCCGCCACCCGCAGATGTCCTCCTGCTACCTGCTGGACTCCCCGCTGGACGAGTTGGACTCCATCTACGACCGGTACCACCAGGTCGCCCGGCTCTCCAAGCACGCCGGCGGCATCGGGCTGTCCTACTCCCGCATCCGCGCCCGCGGCTCCCTCATCCGCGGCACCAACGGCCACTCCAACGGCATCGTGCCGTTCCTGAAGACCCTGGACGCCTCGGTCGCCGCGGTGAACCAGGGCGGTCGCCGCAAGGGCGCCGCCGCGGTGTACCTGGAGACCTGGCACGCGGACATCGAGGAGTTCCTGGAGCTGCGCGACAACACCGGCGAGGACGCCCGGCGCACCCACAACCTCAACCTCGCGCACTGGATCCCGGACGAGTTCATGCGCCGGGTCGACCGGGACGCCGAGTGGTCGCTGTTCTCCCCCGCCGACACTCCCGAGCTGGTGGACCTGTGGGGCGAGGAGTTCGACGCCGCCTACCGGGCCGCCGAGGCGAAGGGCCTGGCCCGCAAGACCATGCCGGCCCGCGAGCTGTACGGCCGGATGATGCGCACCCTCGCGCAGACCGGCAACGGCTGGATGACGTTCAAGGACGCCGCCAACCGCACCGCCAACCAGACCGCCGAGAAGGGCCACACGGTCCACTCGTCGAACCTGTGCACCGAGATCCTCGAAGTCACCGACGACGGCGAGACCGCGGTCTGCAACCTGGGCTCGGTCAACCTCGGTGCGTTCGTCGCCGACGGCGACGTCGACTGGGAGCGGCTGGACGCCACCGTGCGCACCGCGGTCACCTTCCTCGACCGGGTCGTCGACATCAACTTCTACCCGACCGAGCAGGCCGGCCGCTCCAATGCCAAGTGGCGCCCGGTGGGCCTGGGCGCAATGGGCCTCCAGGACGTCTTCTTCCAGCTCCGGCTGCCCTTCGACTCCCCCGAGGCGCGCGCCCTGTCGACCCGGATCGCCGAGCGGATCATGCTCGCCGCGTACGAGGCGTCCGCCGAGTTGGCCGAGCGCCACGGCACCTTCCCCGCCTGGGAGAAGACCCGCGCCGCCCGCGGCGTGCTGCACCCCGACCACTACGGCACCGAGCTCAACTGGCCCGACCGCTGGGCCGCGCTGCGCGAGCGCGTCGCCCGCTCCGGGATGCGCAACTCGCTGCTGCTCGCGATCGCCCCGACGGCGACGATCGCGTCCATCGCCGGCGTGTACGAGTGCATCGAGCCGCAGGTGTCGAACCTCTTCAAGCGCGAGACCCTGTCGGGCGAGTTCCTCCAGGTGAACTCGTACCTGGTGGCCGACTTGAAGAAGCTGGGCGTGTGGGACGCCCAGACCCGGGAGGCGCTGCGCGACGCCAACGGCTCGGTCCAGGGCTTCTCCTGGGTGCCGGCCGAGGTCCGCGAGCTGTACCGCACGGCGTGGGAGATCCCGCAGCGCGGTCTGATCGACATGGCGGCGGCCCGCACCCCGTTCCTGGACCAGTCGCAGTCGCTGAACCTGTTCCTGGAGACGCCGACCATCGGCAAGCTCAGTTCGATGTACGCGTACGCCTGGAAGCAGGGCCTGAAGACGACGTACTACCTGCGCTCCCGCCCGGCGACCCGGATCGCCCGCGCCGCGAGCGGCAGCACGGCCGCCGCCGCACCCGTTCCCGCGCAGACCACCGCCGAAGAGGCGGTCGCCTGCTCCCTCGAAAACCCCGAGTCCTGCGAGGCCTGCCAGTAATGTCCGACACGTCCGCTGCCAAGCGCACCCAGAACCTGCTCGACCCGGGCTTCGAACTGACCCTGCGGCCCATGCGCTACCCCGACTTCTACGAGCGCTACCGGGACGCGATCAAGAACACCTGGACCGTGGAGGAGGTCGACCTCCACTCGGACGTCGCGGACCTCGCGAAGCTCACGCCGAAGGAGCAGCACCTCATCGGGCGGCTGGTCGCGTTCTTCGCCACCGGTGACTCGATCGTCGCCAACAACCTGGTGCTCACGCTGTACAAGCACATCAACTCCCCCGAGGCGCGGCTGTACCTGAGCCGTCAGCTCTTCGAGGAGGCCGTGCACGTCCAGTTCTATCTGACGCTGCTGGACACCTACCTGCCCGACCCGGAGGACCGTGCGGCGGCCTTCGCGGCGGTCGAGAACATCCCCTCGATCCGCGAGAAGGCGCAGTTCTGCTTCAAGTGGATCGACCAGGTCGAGAAGATCGACCGGCTGGAGACGAAGGCCGACCGCCGTCGCTTCCTGCTGAACCTGATCTGCTTCGCGGCCTGCATCGAGGGCCTGTTCTTCTATGGCGCCTTCGCGTACGTGTACTGGTTCCGCTCCCGCGGCCTGCTGCACGGCCTGGCGACGGGCACCAACTGGGTGTTCCGCGACGAGACCATGCACATGAACTTCGCGTTCGAGGTCGTCGACACCGTCCGCAAGGAGGAGCCGGAGCTCTTCGACGACGAACTCCGGCAGCAGGTCACCGACATGCTGAAGGAGGCGGTGGACGCGGAGCTGCAGTTCGGCCGCGACCTGTGCGGCGACGGGCTGCCGGGCATGAACACCGAGTCCATGCGCGAGTACCTCCAGTGCGTGGCCGACCAGCGGTTGGTCCGGCTGGGCTTCGCCCCGGTGTACGGCTCGGAGAACCCGTTCTCCTTCATGGAGCTGCAGGGCGTCCAGGAGCTGACGAACTTCTTCGAGCGCCGCCCCTCGGCGTACCAGGTCGCGGTGGAGGGCTCGGTCTCCTTCGACGACGAGTTCTGATCCCGTACGCAGACGCACGTGCGAACGCCCGACCGGGCAGTCCCGGTCGGGCGTTCGCATACGTGCTCAGATGCGTGGCGGCGTCCTAGTCGTTCGGGACGGTCTCGTACCGCGGCGTCCCCTCCGCCATCTGCTTCAGCGCGTCCTTGCGGTCCCGCTTCGACAGCCGGTCGATGTACAGCCGCCCGTACAGGTGGTCCGTCTCGTGCTGGAGGCAGCGGGCGAAGTACCCCGTGCCCTGCACGCGGATCGGGTTGCCCTGGAGGTCCCGGCCGCTGACGACCGCGTAGTCCGGGCGCGCCAGCGCCGCGTACGCCGTCGGGACCGACAGACAGCCCTCGTTGGACTCGTCCAGCACCCTGCGCTCCGCCGGCAGCTCCTCCAGGACCGGGTTGCAGACGACGCCGACGTGCCGCACGCCCTCGTCGTCGGGGCAGTCGTACACGAAGACCTTCAGGTCCACGCCGATCTGGTTCGCCGCGAGGCCGACGCCCTCCGCGGCGCGCTGGCTGGCGAACATGTCGTCGACGAGCGCCGCGAGCTCGTCGCCGAACTCGGTGACGTCCCGGCACTCCCGGTGGAGGACGGGGTTGCCGACGACCGTGATGGGACGGGAGGTGCCGCGCTCGCGGTGGGCCCGCTCGCGCTCCTCGCAGTCCTCCGTGTCGATGATGAAGTCGTCGACGACCGACTGCTCCGTGTCCTGCTGCGACGCCATGGTTCCTCGATACCCCGGTGATCTTCCTCGGTGGCCGGCCCGCTAGGTCGGCCTCGTCCGTACAGGGTACGGAAGCGCCGCCGGCCGTGTGTGCACGGTTGGGGAGCCCGGCGTCGCTCAGCAGACCTCTTCGAGGTCCCGCCAGGCCCGGGAGTCCGGGCTGTCGGCGACCCAGCCGTCCAGCAGCCCCCGCACCAGCCCGGCCGGGGCCGCGATGCCGCACTCCCGTTCGGGGTGCCACAGATCGCCCGCGGTGCGGTGGCCGAGGGGCCCGGGGTGGCCCGGTTCGCTGTGGTCGTGCGGGTCGAGGTGTTCGCCCTCGCCCTCCGCGCTGGGCATCCGGCTCTCCGAGCAGGCCCGGCACAGCAGCCGTACGGACGAGGACCAGTCCTCGGCGGCGAAGCCGGCGTCCGAGGCCAGCCGCTCCAGGGCGTCCCGGTCGTCCTCGGTCGCGGCCTCCAGCAGGACGACCCAGGTGGGGACGGGCGAGGGCGCCCACAGCTCGATCTCGTCGAAGACGGGGTAGGAGGGGCCGGCGGTCGTGGTGCGCTCGCCGTTCGGCACGCCGTCGTGCAGGACGACCTCGCCCCAGCGGCGGCCGGACGACGGCAGCGGAATGGACAGCACCTCTATCCGGGCGGGGTCGAGCCGGCGGCCCCACACCACTTCGGCCTCGCCCTCCGGCGAGAGCCGCACCGCCGCGCTGCCCAGGTCCATGACGACGGGCTCGCCGACCGGCCCGAAGCCCGTGGCCGAGCCGGCGGCGGAGCGGGAGCGGGTGGTGGGGCCGGGCACCTTCAGGCCGTACGCCTGCCAGGCCCGGCGCGCCAGCGGCCAGTCCTGGAGGGCGGTGGCGGCGATGCCGACGTTCCACCAGTCGGGGGCGCCGGTCTCCTTGTCCAGGAGGGCCACGGCGCGCAGCCCCGCGGCGCGCGCCTGCTCCCAGTCGTGCCGGAACTTGTGCAGCAGGGCGAGGTTGAACCAGGACTCGGAGAGCCAGGGCTCCAGGTCAGCGGCCCGCGTCAGCAGCGCGCCGGCGTCCTCGTACCGCCCGTCGCCGATCAGCGTGAACGCGCGGTCGGTGGCCTGCCGCCACGAGGCGGATGGCCGGTGCCGTACCTTCCCGAAGATCCTCACGATTCCCGCCTGCCGGTCGCTCGGGTCAGTTCCCCCGGACGTGGTCGCTGCAGCTGAGCGCCATCTGGTCGTCTCTCCTCATTCGCATCCAACCATGCCGCGCTCAGAGCTGGCTCCTTACCCATGGGTTACCCAGGGCGGCGCGGATCCGACCGCCGGGGGCCGCAGGACCTGTCGGACGGGCCCCGCCCTTTCGCCCCGTCCCGCGCAAGCACCCTGGCCAGGGACTCCACAACCTCCGGTTGGTGGTCGTGGCCGGTGGCCAGCCGCAGTCGTTCCAGGGCTTCCAGGGCCCTGGCCGCCTGACCGGTCCCGCTGTGGTTTCCCGTTCCCCCGGTCAGATCGTCGTATGCGTTGACGGTGCGGACGATTCGCGCCGTGAGCGGCTGCTCGCGGTACGGGTCGGCCTGTCGCTCCACCACGACGGCGACCGCGGCGGGCACCCCGCTCTGGCGCACGACCGCGCCGCCGAGCAGGGCGATCCGGCGCTGTTCGGCGGCGGACAGCAGGGCGGTGGCCCCTTCGGGGACCGGGTCGACGAGGGAGAGCTGGCCGATGTCGTGCATCAGGGCCGCGTACTCCAGCACGGTCAGGTCGGGCCCGCTCAGCCCCAGCTCGCGCCCGACCGCGGTGCTCAGGTCGGCGACCCGGCGGGCGTGGCCGTGCGGGGTGTAGCCGGCGATCTCGGTGGCGCGGGCGAGGGAGGCGATGGTCTGCCGGTAGGTGGCCTTCACGGCCGCGTACCGGCGCAGCGAGAGCTGGGTGAGCAGCAGGGGGAGGCAGAAGACGGGCAGGGCCCACAGGCCGGCGACGGTGACGGCGAGCGCCATCACCGCGCCGGTGGCGCCGACCGCGGAGCCGATGCCGGGCAGTGCGCGCAGCTCCTCGCGCAGCAGGGCGCCGTACGGATAGCCGGTGCGCGAGCGCTGGATCGCGGCGGCGAGCACGGAGTCCGCGAGGGCGGTGAGCACCAGCAGGACGAGCAGGAAGAGGGCGTACAGGGCGCCCTCGGTCCAGTTGACGGGGGGCACGCCGTGGTAGACGGGCTGGAAGCACAGCGCGGTGAAGGCGGCGATCAGGACGCGACCTGCCAGGTGGTCGAGGACGGGCCCGGCGCCGCGGGAGGCGTGCGGGAGCGAGCCGAGCAGGGTCGCGACGAGGACGACGGTGACGACCTGGAAGACGCTGTGGGTGGTCATGCGCCCGCCGCAGTCGCCGAGCAGGGCGTACGCGAGGGCGCCGGCGGCGCCGAGCGGCGCGGGCTCCCGTTCGCCGGGGGCGCACGGGCGGCGGGCGACCTCGCCGATGGTGATCAGGACGCCGAAGGCGAGGGCGATGGCGGGCTCGTGCAGGCCGCCCCAGGCGGTGGCGCCCACGCCGGCGCAGGCCAGGAGCGCGGCGGCGACGTGGATGCCGTTGACCTCGCTGACGCGGGCGAGGCGGACCGCGCCCAGGCGTCCGCCCGTACTGACGCTCTCGTCGCTCATCGCCGGGTGCCCCCGCTCGGCTGGTCGCCGCTCCGCTCGGCGGGCTCGCGCGGCAGCGGCGCCGGCGCGGGGGCGGGGGCGCGGGTCGGGGCGGCGCGGGGCGCGGGCGGCAGGGGTGCGGAGGGCGGCGGGGGCGTCTCGTCGTCGGAGGTCACCCCGGTCGACCAGCCGTGCCGGGACAGCGCCCGCACCAGCGCCTGCACCATGCGCGGGTCGAACTGGCTGCCGGCGCACTGCTCCAGCTCCTTGAGGGCGACCGACACCGGCCGTGCCCGGCTGTAGGAGCGGGTGGAGGTCATCGCGTCGAAGGCGTCGGCGACGGCGACGACCCGGGCGAACTCGGGGATCTGCTGCCCCACGAGACCGGCCGGGTAGCCGGTGCCGTCGAGGCGTTCGTGGTGGTGGAGGATGGCGGCGCGGGCCTCGTCGAGGAAGCCGATGCCGCGGGTGATCTCGTGCCCGTACTCGGGGTGGAGTTCGATCACCCGGCGTTCCTCGGGCGTCAGCGGCCCCTCCTTGCGCAGGATGCGGGTGGGCACGCCGAGCTTGCCGACGTCGTGCAGGATGCCGGCGAACCGGATCGCCTCCAGCCGCTCCTCGTCCATCCGCAGCTCGCGGGCGATCAGCACGGAGGCGCGGCCGACCCGCTCGCTGTGGCCGCGGGTGTAGCGGTCCTTGAGGTCGACGGCCTGCACCAGCGCCCGGATGGTGGCCTGGTGTGCGGTGGACTCGCGGTGGTACTGGGCGAAGAGCCAGCAGGAGATGTACATCGGCAGCAGGACGAAGAGCGCGGACACCGGTCCGTACGGGCTGCGCCAGAGCACCGCCATCATCAGCCCGGCCAGCCCGTGCACCAGGTGCGGCACGGCGGAGCCGGGGACCAGGCCGTGCCAGGCGCGGCGCAGCGGCAGCCGTTCGGCGGTGGCGAGGATGCCGCCCTCCAGGGCGCCGAGGACCAGGCAGAACGCGAGCGCGCCGGCCGCCGCCGGCAGCAGTGCGTAGGGGAAGTCGGGCGGGCCGGGGGTGTCGTCCACGCCGAGGAGGTCGTACGTGCGCGCCGCGGCCCAGGTGGCGAGGGCGAGTTGGGCGGCGCGCCACACGCGGCGCACGCCGGCGGGGCGCCGCTCGACGCGGCCGAGCAGTGCGCCGGGCACCGCGACCAGGGCGGCGGCCTCGGCGGGCAGCAGGAACGCGGCGGCGAGCAGCACGGGGAAGAACGAGCCCGGGCTGACGGGGACGGAGTAGCCCGTGAGGGGGCAGCGGTTGGGCAGCTCGCACGCCGCGTACAGGCCGGCGAGCAGTCCTACGGTCAGCCAGGACGTGGTGTCGCCGAGGACCGCGGGCGCGGCGCACGCGACGGTGCCGAGGACGGCGCAGAGGACGTAGGCGTACGCCCCTTTAGGTACGGAGCTCATCGCCGCGCCACCCCCTCATCGTCACCCGAGCGTCACGCTAACGAGCGCCGAAAAGGGGAGTGACGGCTTATCCGATAGTTCCCGCATTCGGGTGAATGCGGACACGGAAAAGGCGCGCCGCATTGATTGCGGCGCGCCGGTGGAGCAGGAGATCCGGAGGCGGCGAGGTCGGCCGACGGGCCGACCGCCTCACTCCTTGGCGGTCTCGGCGCCGGCGACGGTCACGTCCTCGTCGGGCACCGGGTGGCCGGCGCGGATCAGATCGATCCGCCCGAGCACCTTGGAGCGCAGGTCGGCGGGGACGTCGTCCGAGCCGCAGCAGCGCTTGACCAGCTTCTTCACGGCCTTCTCCAGCCCGTACATCTCCAGGCAGGGAGAGCACTCCTCGAAGTGCACTTCAAACTTGGTGCAGTCACCGTCGGGCATCTCGCCGTCGAGGAGCTCGTAGAGGTGGTCCAGGACCTCCGAGCAGTCCGTCTCGTGCGGCTCTCCGCAGCTCATGAGCCCGAACCTTTCACTTCGTTCGACTCCCCCGCACCGGCCGGGACGAGCCCGCGCTCACGCGCGTAGTCCTCCAGCATGCCGCGCAGTTGGCGCCGGCCCCGGTGCAGGCGGGACATCACCGTCCCGATGGGTGTACCCATGATGTCCGCGATCTCCTTGTAGGCAAAGCCCTCGACGTCCGCGAGATAGACCGCGATGCGGAACTCCTCGGGGATGGCCTGGAGCGCGGCCTTCACGTCCGAGTCGGGCAGGTGGTCGAGCGCCTGCGACTCGGCGGAGCGCAGACCGGTCGACATGTGCGACTCGGCGCGCGCCAGCTGCCAGTCCTCGATCTCCTCGGCGGCGCTGCGCTGGGGCTCGCGCTGCTTCTTCCGGTAGGAGTTGATGAAGGTGTTGGTGAGGATCCGGTAGAGCCACGCCTTGAGGTTGGTGCCCTCGCGGAACTGGTGGAAGGACCCGTACGCCTTCGCGTACGTCTCCTGCACCAGGTCCTCCGCGTCGGCCGGGTTGCGCGTCATGCGCAGCGCCGCGGAGTACATCTGGTCGAGGAAGGCGAGGGCGTCCCTCTCGAAGCGGGCGTTGCGCTCGGCGGGGGTCTCCGCGCTCCGCTGCTCCGCCTGCCCGTCGGCGTGCGCCGCGTCCGCCGCGGTGCCCGCTCCCTTCTCCGTGCGCGCCCGCTCCGCCTGGCCGCCGTCGGTCCCTGCGTCGGTCCCAGTGACCGGACCCACCTCCTCCAACCCTGTGGCGGCTCCGAGTGCGGACCCGCTCGAATCGGAGAATAGTCGACCTGCGGCGGCGGGCTCTCGGTGATCGACCCCGCCCTTCGCCCGCTCAGGGGCGGCGGCAGCCGCCGAGAGCACGGTCCACTCCAGGTCAGCGGCGTGCGGGCGGCGGGGGCAGATGGTCGAACCCATGCGAAGGACTCCTACTCCATGCTCTGCTTGGTGGCCGGCTGGCTGCTTGCGTCGTGTTGCGTCGTCGTGCTTGGTACTCGCCTCAACAGAGCCGGCGGCCGGCGCATTCCCCGTCCCCCGACTGCCCCCGGGTCACGGCAGTTTCCGCAGCCACTCGCGCACGGCGTCGGTGATGGCGGTCACGGTCTCGGCTTCGGTGCGCCCGGAGCGCTTGGGGACCTTGAAGGAGTGGTCCGCGTCGGGGACGGCGACGAGGACGTGGCCGCCGGCGGGGGCGGCGGGGAAGGCCGGGAATTCGTCGGGGGTGCCGAAGGGGTCGTGCGCGCCCTGGACGACGAGCGTGGGCACCCCGGTGGCCAGCAGTTCGTCGGCCCGGGACTTCTCGGGGCGGCCCGGCGGGTGCAGCGGGAAGCTGAGGGCGAGCACCGCGCGGGCGCCGAGTTCGGCGGCGGTGCGGCAGGCGACGCGGGCGCCGGCGCTGCGTCCGCCCGCGACGACGGGTGTTCCGGCGGCGGCCAGGGCGGGCCACAGGCCGCGCCAGCCCTCGTCGAGGGTCTTGGGCGCGGGGGCGACCTTCTTGCCGGCCACTCGCCAGGGCTGTTCGACCAGGGCGACGGTGATCCCGTCGGCGGGCAGGGCGCGGGCGAGCGCCTGGAGGTCGCGGGCGGCGATGCCGCCGCCGGCGCCGTGGCCGACGGCGAGCACCAGGCGCGGGGCTTCGGCGTGGTGCCAGGTGATGCGGGCGGTGCCGGCCGGGGTGGCGACGTCTTCGGTCTCCGGGTCCGCGGCGGCGGTTGCGTTCTCGTTCGTGGTCACGCCGCCATCCTGCCGAACGGCCGGGACCGCGGTACGGAGGCTCGGACCGTCGTACGGAACAGCCGGGGCCGCCCTATGGAACAGCCGGGACCGTCGAAACAGCCGGGGCCGCCGTACGGATCGGAGCAGGGTTCAGAAGAGCGTGCCCTCTTCCGGCGCGGCCAGTTCGGTCAGCAGCTCGGGGCCGTTGTTGCGGACGTTGCTGACGGCGGTGGTCACCGGATACGCCCGCATCAGCCCCTCCGGCGGCGGGGCCAGCAGCGACGTGAGGTCCTCGACGTCCGTACGGGACGGGTCGAGCCAGGAGTCCCAGCGGTCGGGGGTGAGCATCAGCGGCATCCGCGGGTGGATCTCGGCGAGCGAGCCCGGCCCGTCGGCCGGTGCGACGCCCAGGGGGCCCTGCTCGGCCTCCGTCGTGATGATGGTGCAGGTCGCCCACCACGCCTGCGGGTGGTCGTCGGGCAGGGTCCGGTCGCGCCAGAACTCGTACAGGCCGGCCATCGCGAAGACGGACCCGTCGGCGGGGGTGACGAAGTACGGCTGCTTGCGGGGCCGCTTCTTCCGGCCCTGCTCCTCCAGCTTCCGCTCGTCCGCGGCGGTGACCCACTCGAAGTAGCCGTCGGCGGGGAGGATGCAGCGGCGGGCGGCGAAGGGGCGCCGGAAGGACGGCTTCTCGTGGACCGTCTCCGCGCGCGCGTTGATCATCCGGGCCGCGCCCTCCGGCGACTTGGCCCAGGAGGGGACCAGCCCCCACTTCAGCGCCCGCAGCTGACGAACCGGACGGGGGTCGTCCGCGTCTTTGATGGGGCGTTCGAGTATCGCGTAGACCTGCTTGGTGGGGGCCACGTTGTAGTCCGGGGCCAGGGTCTCCTCCGGCTCCCACTTCTGGACGTCGAAGATTTTGACCAGGTCCTCGGGCTGTCGGCTCGCCGCATAACGTCCACACATAAGTGCCACACTGCCACTCCCGCCCGCCGAGCAAGGAGCCGCCCCACAAATGGATAGGACTCATTCCGCTTTTTCCGCCGCGTCCAGCGCCGCATCCAGCGCAACGCCCACGGCCACTTCCGAGCTCGGCAGCACCTCCTTCGGCGACCTCTGGGACCGACTGGTCGGCACCCAGCCGGCGCCCGAGCAATGGGTGGTGGTGGTCGCCGGGACGCTCGCGCTGATCGCCGTCGTACCGAACCCCATATGGCGGCTGTCGCGGAACGCCGTCACCATCGCCCACGAGGGCGGCCACGGACTCGTGGCCCTGCTCACCGGCCGCACCCTGGAGGGCATCCGGCTGCACTCCGACACCAGTGGCCTGACCGTCAGCCGCGGCCGGCCCACCGGGCTCGGCATGGTCCTCACCGCCGCGGCCGGGTACACCGCACCGCCCCTGCTGGGCCTGGGCGGAGCCTGGCTGCTCACCGCCGGCCACATCACCCTGCTGCTATGGCTGGCCACCGCCCTGCTGCTCGGGATGCTGGTGATGATCCGGAACGCGTACGGGGCTCTTACCGTGATCCTCACCGGTGCGCTCTTCGTCCTGGTCTCCTGGCTGGCCGGCCCGGAGGTGCAGGCCGGGTTCGCGTACGCGGCCGTGTGGTTCCTGCTGCTCGGCGGGGTGCGCCCGGCCTTCGAACTCCAGGCCAAGCGGCGCTACGGCGAGGCTCCGGACTCGGACGCGGACCAGCTCTCCCGGCTCACCAACGTCCCGGCCGCGCTGTGGCTGCTGCTCTTCCACGCGGTGTCGCTCTGCTCGCTGATCGGCGGCGGACGCTGGCTGCTCGAACTCTGATCGACGCCGCCGCCCCGACGTACGGAACCGACGCACGGAACTGGCGTCGGAACTGACGTACGGAACCGGCCGCCGCGGGACGATCACGCATCGTGACGAGCGTTCAGGCACTTCGTTATCACATGCCGGTTACACCCCTGTTTCCCCGCATTTGATCAAGATCGAGGCCCGGGGCGAGCCACTAAAGTATTGGCCATGACCGAAGCCTCCGTGCACCCCGCCCCCGCCCTCTGGCCCGCTCCGTACGCGAGCGGCGCCGTCGACGCGACCGTGACCGTGCCCGGCTCCAAGTCGGTCACCAACCGGGCCCTGGTGCTGGCCTCGCTGGCCGCCGAGCCCGGGTGGCTGCGCCGCCCGCTGCGCTCCCGCGACAGCCTTCTGATGGCCGAGGGCTTGCGGGCGCTCGGCGTCGGCATCGAAGAGGGCGTCGGCCCCGACGGCGAGGGCGAGAGCTGGCGCGTCATCCCCGCCGGGCTGCACGGCCCCGCCACGGTCGACGTCGGCAACGCCGGCACCGTGATGCGCTTCCTGCCGCCCGTCGCCACCCTCGCGGACGGCCCCGTCCGCTTCGACGGCGACCCCCGATCGTATGAACGTCCGCTGCACGGCGTGATCGACGCGCTGCGCACCCTGGGCGCCCGGATCGACGACGACGGCCGCGGCGCGCTCCCGCTCACCGTGCACGGCGGCGGCGCCCTCGACGGCGGCTCCGTGGAGATCGACGCGTCCTCGTCGTCCCAGTTCGTCTCCGCCCTGCTGCTCTCCGCCCCTCGCTTCAACCAGGGCGTCGAGGTCCGGCACGTGGGCGCCCGGCTGCCCTCGATGCCGCACATCCGCATGACGGTCGACATGCTGCGCGCGGTCGGCGCGCAGGTCGACGAGCCGGAGACCGGCGGCGAGCCCAACGTCTGGCGGGTCTCCCCCTCCGCGCTGCTCGGCCGCGACCTGACCATCGAGCCCGACCTGTCGAACGCCCAGCCGTTCCTGGCCGCGGCCCTGATCACCGGCGGCCGGGTCACCGTCCCCGACTGGCCCGAGCGCACCACCCAGCCCGGTGACGCGCTGCGCCGGATCTTCACCGAGATGGGTGGCGCCTGCGAGCTCACCGACCTGGGCCTGACCTTCACCGGCAGCGGCCGGGTGCACGGCATCGACGTGGACCTGAGCGAGGTCGGCGAGCTCACCCCCGGCATCGCGGCGGTCGCCGCCCTCGCCGACTCGCCCTCCACGCTGCGCGGCGTGGCGCACCTGCGGCTGCACGAGACGGACCGGCTGGCCGCGCTGACCAAGGAGATCAACGGTCTCGGCGGCGACGTGACGGAGACCGAGGACGGCCTCCACATCCGCCCGCGCCCCCTGCACGGCGGCGTCTTCCACACCTACGACGACCACCGCATGGCGACCGCCGGCTCGATCATCGGGCTCGCCGTCGAGGGCGTGGAGATCGAGAACGTGTCGACGACCGCGAAGACCCTGCCCGACTTCCCGGCGATGTGGTCGGCCATGCTCGGCGTGCCCGGGACGGCGGGGGCGGAAAGCTGAACGGGATCTGAGGTCATGCGGCGCTACGGCAAGAACCCCGACGAGGACGACGTCCGCGTCCGTCCCAACCGCAAGGGCAACCGACCGCGGACGAACATCCGGCCCAAGCACGAGGACGCCTCCGAGGGGATGGTCCTCACGGTCGACCGCGGCCGGCTCACCTGCCTCGTCGACGACCGGATCGTGGTCGCCATGAAGGCCCGCGAGCTGGGCCGCAAGGCGGCCGTGGTCGGGGACCGGGTCGCCCTCGTCGGGGACCTGTCCGGCGCCAAGGACACCCTGGCGCGGATCGTCCGCATCGAGCCCCGCACCTCCGTGCTGCGCCGCACCGCGGACGACGACGACCCGTACGAGCGGGTGGTCGTCGCCAACGCCGACCAGCTCGCCGTCGTCACCGCGCTCGCCGACCCCGAGCCCCGGCCGCGGCTGATCGACCGCTGCCTGGTCGCCGCGTTCGACGGCGGGCTGGACCCGCTGCTGGTGCTGACGAAGTCGGACCTGGCGCCCCCGGACGACCTGCTGGCGATGTACGGCGCGCTCGGCGTCCCGTACGTCGTCACCACCCGCGAGGAGTTCGAGGACGGGGTCGCGGCGGACCGGGTGCTCCAGCACCTGACGGGCCGCACCACCGCCTTCGTCGGCCACTCCGGGGTCGGCAAGACGACGCTGGTCAACGCGCTGGTGCCGAAGGACCGCCGGCGCAGTACGGGCCACGTCAACGCCGTCACCGGGCGCGGCCGGCACACCACCACGTCGGCGCTGGCGCTGCCGCTCACCGGCGACGACGGCGGCTGGGTGATCGACACCCCGGGCGTGCGGTCCTTCGGCCTGCACCACGTCGACCCGGCGCGCGTCATCCACGCCTTCCCCGACCTGGAGCCGGGCACGGAGAACTGTCCGCGCGCATGCAGTCACGACGAGCCCGACTGCGCGCTCGACGCCTGGGTGGCCGAAGGCCACGCCGACCCGGCGCGCCTCGTCTCGCTGCGGCGACTTCTCGCCACCCGCGAGCGCCGCGAAGGCGACTGACACCGCTGGTCACACCCGGTTCGCCGGGGCGCGTGGGGCGGTTGCGACGCACAGTGCAGCGCTTCGGACAGGTTTGCGGGCTACTGATGTTGGTAAGTGCATAATCGCATCAAAGTCCGACGAAGCAGTCACAGACTGTTGGGGAGGCACTGTCCATGGCGTGGCTGCTGGTGGTGGTCGCCGGGATTCTCGAAACCGGCTTCGCGGTCTGTCTGAAGCTCTCCCACGGATTCACCCGACTGTGGCCCACCGTCGCCTTCGCCGCCTTCGCCCTCGGCAGCTTCGGCCTGTTGACGCTGGCGCTGAAGCGGCTGGACGTGGGTCCGGCGTACGCGGTGTGGACCGGCATCGGCGCGGCCGGCACGGCGATCTACGGCATGATCTTCCTCGGCGACCTGGTCTCCACCCTGAAGATCGTCTCCATCACGCTGGTGATCGTGGGCGTCATCGGCCTCCAACTCTCCGGTTCCACGCACTGACCCTGGGCGCCCCGCGCTCAGAAGGGGCGCCCCACCGCGGTGCGCACGATCGAGCCGACGCCGTCGCCGTCCGGGGCCATCACGTACGACAGCGCCAGCCGGACCGCGACCTCGCAGCGGTACGCGAGCACCGCGACCTCCTCCGGCGTACGACCGCTCCCGCCGGCGTCCCAGCCCCCGCCCCGCACCTTGGACAGCACCGCCAGCGACCGGTCCCGTATCGCCGCGGCCAGGTCCGCGGGGTCGGGCGGGCCCGCGTCGGCACGGCGCTGCGCGGGAGCCCCGCCCGGCGGCGCACCGGGGCCGACGGGTCTGGGGACCGGCAGCCGTTCGCCCCAGCAGCCCGTGAGCAGCGCGTGCAGCAGGGGTCTGGAACGCGCCTGGGCGACCGTCCACTCCGCGACGGCGACCAGCCGGTCGACCACACCGCCGCCGTTGGCTCCGTCGAGGGCGGCGGTGCCCGGGAGGCCGCATCCGGGCCGGTCGTGCAGCAGGCGGTCCACCCCGTGGAAGTACGCGTCGGCCTCCCGCCGCACCAGCGCACGCGCCAGGCCGTCCTTGCCGCCGAACTCGTTGTACAGCGTCTGCCGGGACACCCCCGCGGCTGCCGCGACGTCCACCATCCGCACCGCCGACCAGGGCCGTTCGTCGAGCGCCAGCAGTGCGGCACTCAGCAGGGACTCTCGCGCTGTGGGCACCGGCACCTCCAGACCGCAGGGCACTGCGCCCAGAGTTGACGGGCCGTCGGTGGGTGTCAAGGGCCGCGGCGGGGGCGGAGGGGGGCCTGCGGGAGCGACCCCGGGCGGCCTCCGCGCGACCCCCGCGACGAGCGCCGGCGCGGGGCCGCAAGGGGTCGATAGAGTGAGGATCATGGCCGATTACCACGATGACCTGCGCCTCGCCCACGTGCTCGCGGACGCGGCCGACGCCGCCACCATGGACCGCTTCAAAGCGATCGACCTCAAGGTCGAGACCAAGCCGGACATGACCCCGGTGAGCGAGGCCGACCGCGCGGCCGAGGAGCTGATCCGCGGCCACCTCCAGCGGGCCCGGCCGAGGGACGCCGTCGTCGGCGAGGAGTACGGCACCGAGGGCACCGGCCCGCGCCGCTGGGTCGTCGACCCGATCGACGGCACGAAGAACTACGTCCGCGGCGTGCCCGTGTGGGCGACGCTGATCTCCCTCATGGTGCAGGGCGACGACGGGTACGAGCCGGTCGTCGGGGTGGTCTCCGCGCCCGCGCTGGGGCGGCGCTGGTGGGCCGCGCGGGGCGCCGGCGCGTACACGGGCCGCTCCCTGACCTCGGCGTCCCGGATCCGGGTGTCCCGGGTGGGCCGGATCGAGGACGCCTCGTTCGCGTACTCCTCGCTCGCCGGCTGGGAGGAGCGGGGGCGGCTGGACGGCTTCCTCGACCTGACCCGCACCTGCTGGCGGACCCGCGGGTACGGCGACTTCTGGCCGTACATGATGGTCGCCGAGGGCTCGGTGGACATCTGCGCGGAGCCGGAGTTGTCGCTGTGGGACATGGCGGCGAACGTGATCGTCGTGCAGGAGGCCGGCGGCACGTTCACCGACCTCGACGGCCGCCCCGGCCCGCACGGCGGCAACGCCGCGGCGTCGAACGGCCTGCTCCACGGCGACCTGCTGCGGTACGTGGGCAGCGGCGGCGCCTGACAAACGCCCCGGACGTGTCGTGGGCCCGGTCGGAAAGGCCGGGCCCACCCCCTTGCTGCCGCCTTCCTGACCTGCGACTCTGAAAGTCACCCCACTTGTGAACTTGTGAATCGGTTCTCTAGGGGACCGATCCCCCTAGGAGGTGGCTCCATCCATGCTCGTCCGTGACGCCATGAGCACGGTGGTCCTCACCATCGGGCCAGCTCACACCCTCCGTCAGGCCGCCCGCCTGATGGCCGCGCGCCGGGTCGGCGCGGCCGTCGTCCTCGACACCGACGCCGAGGGCATGGGCATCATCACCGAGCGCGACATCCTCACCTCGGTCGGCACCGGGGAGAACCCGGACCTGGAGACCGCGGGCGCCCACACCACCACCGACGTCGTCTTCGCGGCGCCCTCCTGGACCCTGGAGGAAGCCGCGGAGGCCATGTCCCACGGCGGCTTCCGACACCTGATCGTGCTGGACGACGAAGGGCCCGTCGGCGTCGTCTCCGTGCGCGACATCGTCCGCTGCTGGGCCCCGACCCGTCGCCACCACACCACCCTGGTGGGCTGAGCCCGGCCGTAGGGAGTGCCTTCGAAGTAGCGGCGCATGCGGGAGGGCCGGGCCCCGTCGCGATCCGACGGGCCCCGGCCCTCCCCTCCTACGACAAGCGCCCGTCAGCCGCGCAGGGCCTGGACCGCGGCCTCCAGCCGCTTGCCGAAGTCACCGTCCGCCTGGCGGAAGTTGTTGATCGCGCGCTCGGCGATGTCGTCGCGCGACACCCCGGCGATCCCGCCGGCCAGGTTCTCGATCAGCCGGGCCTTCTCGTCCTCCGACATCAGCCGGTAGAGGTTGCCCGCCTGGACGAAGTCGTTGTCCTCGGCGTGGCTCGGCGCCTCGTGGGTCCCCGTCGCGCCGGCGACCTGGGTGGCCGCCCACAGCGGACGGTCGGTCTGGAACGGGCCGCCGAAGCTGTTCGGCTCGTAGTTCTTCGCTCCCTTGTGCCGGCCGTCGTAGAGGAAGCCGTCCCGGCTGTTGGTGCGCGCCTCGGTGGCGTGCGGACGGTTCACCGGCAGGTGGTCGGCGTTGATGCCGACGCGGTAGCGGTGGGCGTCGCCGTACGCGAAGAGGCGACCCTGGAGCATCTTGTCCGGGGACGGGCCGATGCCCGGCACGAAGTGCGCGGGGCTGAAGATGGACTGCTCGACCTCGGCGAAGATGTTCTCCGGGTTCCGGTTGAGCTCCAGCTTGCCGATCTCGATCGGCGGGTAGTCCTCGTGCGGCCAGACCTTGGTCAGGTCGAACGGGTTGAAGCGGTAGTTCGCCGCCTCGTCCGCGGGCATGACCTGCACCTGCACGGTCCACGACGGGAACTCGCCGCGCTCGATCGCCTCGCGCAGGTCGCGCTGGTGGCTGTCCGGGTCCTCACCGGCGAGCTTGTTGGCCTCGGCCGCGGTGAGCGTCTTGATGCCCTGGTCGGTCTTGAAGTGGTACTTGACCCAGAAGACCTCGCCGGCCTCGTTCGTCCACTGGTAGGTGTGCGAGCCGTAGCCGTTCATGTGGCGGTACGAGGCGGGGATGCCGCGGTCGCCGTGCAGCCAGGTCACCTGGTGCGTCGACTCGGGCGACAGGCCCCAGAAGTCCCAGACGTTGTCCGCCTCCTGCGAGCCGGTGTACGGGTCCCGCTTCTGGGTGTGGATGAAGTCCGGGAACTTGATGGCGTCCTTGATGAAGAAGATCGGGGTGTTGTTCCCGACGAGGTCGTAGTTGCCCTCTTCGGTGTAGAACTTCAGCGCGAAGCCGCGCGGGTCGCGCACCGCGTCCGCCGCACCGAGGTTGCCCGCGACCGTCGAGAAGCGGAGGAACGTCTCCGTCTCCTTGCCGACCTCGGAGAGGAACTTGGCGCGCGTCCACTGCGAGACGTCCCTCGTGAGCGTGAAGGTGCCGTAGGCCCCCGCGCCGCGCGCGTGGACGACGCGCTCCGGGATGCGCTCGCGGTTGAAGTGCGCCAGCTTCTCCAGCAGCAGCTGGTCCTGGACGAGAACAGGCCCGCCGACGCCCGCGGTCTCGCTGTTCTGATTGTCGGCGACCGGCGCCCCGGCCTCCGTGGTAAGCGGTCCCTGCGTCGTCACGTGCGCCTCCTGCGTCATCCGCGTGTGTACCTGTCCCTTGGCGTTCGCCGGTCTCGATCCTACGATGGACTTTGTCTAAGTCAAGTGAGCTTCCAAAGTCACACCCGTTCGGGACTTGTTCCCACCACTGTTAGGCTGGTCCTTATGAGTGACCTGTTGGAACGACTCCGCGGACGCGGCTGGCGCATGACCGCGCAGCGGCGCGTCGTCGCGGAGGTCCTCGACGGCGACCACGTCCACCTGACGGCCGACGAGGTGCACGCACGGGCGACGGAGAAGCTGCCGGAGATCTCCCGCGCGACGGTCTACAACACTCTCGGTGAGCTGGTCTCGCTGGGCGAAGTCCTGGAAGTGGCCACGGACCGCCGCGCCAAGCGGTACGACCCGAACGCCCACCGCCCGCACCACCACCTGGTCTGCGCCCGCTGCGGCGCGATCCGCGACGTGCGCCCGGCCGGCAATCCGCTGGCGGACCTGCCCGAGTCGGAGCGCTTCGGCTTCACGGTCTCGGACGTCGAGGTCACGTACCGCGGCGTCTGTCCGAACTGCGCGTAGCGCCCCCGACGGAAACACCCTCCGCGCCGCACCCGCGGCGCGGCGCTGACGTGTGCCCGCACGCACACATGACTCAGGCCCGGTACTCGTTGGAGTACCGGGCCTGAGTCTTCAGTAGCGGGGACAGGATTTGAACCTGCGACCTCTGGGTTATGAGCCCAGCGAGCTACCGAGCTGCTCCACCCCGCGTCGGTGAACACCACACTACGTGGATCCGACCGGCCAGTGCAAATCGCTTCGATCGGCCCGACCGGCCGGACACGGCACGCCCCGCTCACGGCGGAGCTACGCGGTGAGCTCCTGGTGCAGCGCCTCCCGGAGGCGGGCCGCCCGCTCCGCGACCTCCGCAGGGCCCAGCTCCACCGCCCGGGCGCACCAGCGCTTGCCCTCGGCCAGCTCGCCGCGGCGGGCGGCCAGCAGCGCCAGGCGCAGCGCGGCACGGCCGTGGCCCGCGCGGGCGGCCCGGGTCCACCACAGGGCGGCCTCCCGCTCGTTCCCCTCGCGGGCGAGCAACAGCCCGAGGTTGAACGCGCCGTTGCGGCTGCCCGCCTCGGCGGCCTCGCGGTACCACCGCGCGGCCTCGGTCAGATCGCCCCGCCCGGCGGCGAGCATGCCGACCCGCACCTGCGCCCGGCGGTGCCCCTGCTCGGCGGCGCGCTCGTACCACTCCTCGCACTCGGTCTTCTCGCCCACCGCCGCCTCGCCCAGCACGGGCCGGCTCTGCGGCGGCTGGCGCGCGTCCAGGAGCGTGGCGAGGCGGAACGCCGCCTCCGCGCTCCCGCCGCCGGCGGCGCACCGCAGATGGCGCTCGGCGGTCCGCTCGTCGCCGTCGCGCAGCCGCGCTATGCCGACCTGGAGCGCGGCCTCGGTGTGCCCGGCCGCCGCGGCGCGCTCGTACCAGACCAGCGCGGTGCGGTCGTCGTCCCGGCCGACGTAGAGGATGCCGAGGTTGAACGCCGCGTCCACGCTGCCGGCCTCCGCCGCCTTGGAGAACCAGGGCTCGGCGCCGAGCGCGTCGCCCGCCTGCAGCAGCAGCACGGCGATCGCGTTCGCCGCCTCGCGGTGGCCGGCGTAGGCGGCCTGGCGGTACCACTGCTCGGCCTGCGCTATGCGGCCCTGGGCCGCGCAGAGCAGACCGAGGTTGTACGCGCCGTTGACGTCGCCCGCGGTCATGGCGGCGCGGTACCAGCGCTCGGCGGTCTGGGGCTCGCCGCGGGCGGCGTGCAGCGCGCCGAGCGCATTGGCGGCGTTCCCGTCGCCTTCCTGCGCGGCGCGCAGCCACCAGATCGCGGCGCTCTCCTCGTCGCCCGCGTCGCGCAGCAGGAAGCCGAGGGCGCAGGCGGCCCGGGCCTCGCCGTCCTTGGCGGAGGTGAGGTACCAGCGACCGGCCTCCTTCAACTCCCCGCGCTTCTCCAGGATGGCGCCGAGGTGCAGCGCGGCGCGCCGGTGGCCGCGCGCCGCGGCCTGCCGGTACCACTGCGCGGCCTCGTCGAGCGGGGAGAGCGGTCCCTTGGGCCGGTTCCGGGTGGACGTGTCCGTGTTCGCGTCCGTACGGTCCTTGTCGCCCTCGACCGCCACGGGAGCGGGCGCGTGGACCGGGATGTCGGTACGGGATCCGGGCTCGCCGCGGAAGCCGGTCTCGGCACGGAAGCCGAACTCGGTGCGTATCCCCGACTCGGTGCGAACACCGAGCGCGGCGCGGGACGCGGGCTCGGTGCGGCCGAGAGCGCCGGGCCGGACTTCCTCGGCCGCCCGCTGCTCCAGGATCCGGGCGAGACGGTACGAAGCCTCCCGGTGCCCCCGCTCGGCGGCGGCGCGCAGCCAGCGCTCGGTCCCCACGTCACCGCGGTGCTCCAGGAGGTCGGCGAGGGCGTACGCGCCCAGGGCGTGCCCCTGCTCGGCGGACTGGCGCAGCCAGTACTCGGCGGCGGGCTCGTCGCCGCGCTCGCGGAAGTGCCGCCCGAGTGCGTGCGCCGCGGCGGCGGACCCGGCGACGGCGGCGACCCGCCACCAGCCGGCCGCCTCCTCCGGATAGCCCCGCTGGTGCAGCAGGACACCGAGGTTGTTCGCGGCGGCCCGATCGCCCGCGGCCGTCGCGGACCGCAGATACGGCTCGGCGTCGTCGAGGTCGCCGCGGCGCAGCAGCAGCGCACCGAGCACGCTCATGGAAGCGGTGTCGCCGCCGTCTGCCGCACGGCGGTGCCGCGCTTCCGTACCGGCGGTCTCCACAGCGTCAACACTGGCACCGCCAGCATCAGGAGCACCAGTGTTCGTCGTCACATGCGGTGCATCTGCTGCGGTTCCAGCATGACGCTGCACAAACCGCCCTGTCTCCAACAGAGTTGCCCTGTCCCCCATAAATTCCATCGTCGCACCACCCGCAACCCGCGTACATCTGGTATATCGCAGCCAGTGAGGTCACTTCAGCGTTTTGTCGACATGCCCACAGAGAGATAAGTCAAACACTCTCGGGCCCAACTTGCCCGTCGGCGCGCGCAGTTCTCGGTGTCGAGTTCTCCGCTTCCGACCCCCGCACCCTCCCGTTCGAGTGCACATACGCACGAAGAGGGCCCGGATCCTCAAAGGATCCGGGCCCTCTTCGATTCAGTAGCGGGGACAGGATTTGAACCTGCGACCTCTGGGTTATGAGCCCAGCGAGCTACCGAGCTGCTCCACCCCGCGTCGTTGTGTTCTGACACTATCACGACGCGGGGTGGCGCCTGCTCACGGCATCGGCGTCGCTATGACGCCTTGGTCGGCGGTGGCGACTTCCCGTCCGGAGACTTGCCGTCCGACGGCGTCGAGGCCGGCGGTGCCGCCGCGCCCCGTTGGGCCGCGGCCAGCCGCTCCAGCGCCGCGTCGAGTTGGTCCTCCGCCCGACCGACGGCCTCACGGTCCGTCGGGTCCTTCTTCAGGACGGAGTTCACCTCGTCGTACGCCTTCAGCACTTCCTCGATCGCCTTCTTCGTCGCCGGGTCGCTCGCCCCGGGCGGCGTCGTCGGCGGCGTGGTCGGCGGCTTGGTCGTGTCCTCGCCCGGTGGTGGCTCCTCGGCCGTCTGCTGTCCGAAGGCCGCGTCCAGCGACTCGGTCAGGCTGTCCTTGAAGACCGGTTTGCCACCGCCGTAGGCGACGGCCACCTTCTTCAACAGCGGATAGTTGGCGCTGCCACCGCGTGCGTACACCGGCTCGACGTACAGGAATCCGCCGTCCAACGGGATCGTCAGCAGGTTTCCGTACTCGATGTCCGAGTCGGTGCCTCTGAGGTCACGGACGAAGGTGGCGACTTCGGGCACGCCGTTCAACTCGCTCTGCACCTGCGAGGGACCCTGGACCGTCCCGGTGACTCTCAGGAGTCTGATGGAGCCGTAGTCGGGACTGTTGGCGTCCGCGTCCACCGCCATGTACGCGCTGAGGTTCGGGCGGCCGGACGGCGTGAACGTCGTCGTCAGCGAGAACTTCTGTTCCTTGTCGCCCGGCATCTTCAGGCTGAGGTAGTACGGCGGGACCGCGCTGGTGTCCTTCTTGTTCGTCGGGTCGTCCGGCACCTGCCAGGCGTCCGAGCCGCTGTAGAACTGGTCGGGCTCGGTGACGTGGTACCGGGTCAGCAGCTCGCGCTGCACCTTGAACATGTCCTGCGGGTAGCGCAGGTGGGACTTCAGCTCCGGGCTGATGTCGCCCTTGGGCTTCACCGTGCCGGGGAACGCCTTCATCCAGGTCTTGAGCACCGGATCCTTGGTGTCCCACTGGTACAGCTTCACCGAGCCGTCGTAGGCGTCAACGGTGGCCTTGACGGAGTTCCGGATGTAGTTGACCTGGTTCTGCTGGGCCACGACCGCGCGTTGGCTGGTGGTCAGCGAGTCGGCGGTGGTGTCGCCGAGGGTCGTCCGGGAGGCGTAGGGGTAGCCGTTCGTCGTGGTGTACGCGTCGACGATCCACTGGATCCGACCGTCGACGACCGCCGGATAGGCGTCTCCGTCGATCGTCAGCCAGGGGGCGACCGCCTCCACCCGCTCCTTGGGCGTGCGGTTGTAGAGGATCTTCGAGCCCTCGCCGATGGCGCCCGAGTAGAGGATCCGGGGCTCGCTGAAGGACACCGCGTACGCCGCGCGGTTCAGGGTGTTGGAGAGGCTCACGCCGCTCTTGCCCTTGTAGCTGGTGTACTGCGTGTCACCGCCGGTCGGCTCGTAGTCCAGCTCCCGCTGGGGGCCGCCGACGATCGAGTACTGCGCGGTCTTCTCGCCGTAGTAGATCCGCTGCTCGTGCTTGGGCAGCTGGCCGGTGGTCGGCAGCCCGGCCTCGGTGAAGTCCGGCGACCCCACCGTGCCCTTGTTGGGATCGGTGACCACGCTGGTGCCCTTGGCCGCGATCGCACCGTAGCCGTGGGTGTAGTTGAAGTGGTCGTTGATCCAGTTCCGCTTTTCCTTCGGAATGGCGTTGAGGTCGAGCTCGCGCAGACCGATGACGGTGTCCTGCGGCTTGCCGTCCGGGCCCGGGTAGCGGTCGACGTCCAGCGTCGTCGGGAACTGGTAGTACTCGCGCTGCTGCTGGAGCTGCTGGAAGGCGGGCGAGACCACGTTGGAGTCCACGACGCGGTAGCTGGCGGCGGAGTTCGCCGCGGCCCGCTGCTGCGCCTTGCGGTTCGGATCGACCTTGCCGTCGTAGTCCTGTTGCTTCGCCTGGTCGATCCCGTACGCCTCGCGCGTGGCATCGATGTTCTTCTGGATGTACGGGCTCTCCTTGGCCAGCTCGTTCGGCTGGACCTGGAACTTCTGCACGATGGCCGGGTACAGCCCACCGATCAGGATCGCGGAGAGGACCATCAGGCCGAAGCCGATGACCGGCAGCTGCCAGGTGCGCCGCCACAGCGTCGCGAAGAAGAGCACGGCACAGATGACGGCGATGCAAAAGAGGATCGTCTTCGCCGGGAGGTAGGCGTTGGCGTCGACGTAGCGCAGGCCCGTCCAGTTGTCCGTGGACTTGATGTCACTGGACTTCACGGCCAGGCCGTAGCGGTCGAGCCAGTACGCCACGGCCTTCAGCGAGACGAAGAGGCCGAGCAGCACCGACAGGTGCCCGGTGGCCGCGGCGGTGGCGCGCGCGCCGGGGCTGGTGATCCGCAGCCCGCCGTAGAGGTAGTGCGTCAGCGCGGCGGCGATCAGGGAGAGCACGACGGCCGCGAAGCCGAAGCCCAGCATGAAGCGGTACCAGGGCAGGTCGAACGCGTAGAACGACACGTCCATGTCGAACTGCGGGTCCTTCTGCCCGAACGACACTCCGTTGACCCACTGGAGCCAGGTCTTCCACTGGCCGGTGGCGGAGGCGCCGGCGATCAGCCCGACGAGGGCGGTGATCGCGAGCAGCACCCACTTCTTGTACGGGGCGATGCCCATGCGGTACCGGTCGAGGCTCTGCTGCTCCAGCGACATCGCGCTCAGCGGCGGGCGCAGCCGGTGCGCGAGCCAGATGTTGAGGCCGACCGCGATCGCCATCAGCAGGCCGAAGACGGCGAACAGGCCGATCTTGGTCCACAGGGTGGTGGTGAACACCGACGAGTAATTGACGGAGCGGTACCACAACCAGTCCGTCCAGAACCCGGCGAACATGACGAACGCCATGGCCAGCACCGCCAGCACGCCGAGTGTCATGAGCAGGGTGCGGATGCGCCGGGAGGGCCGGCCCACTCTGATCCGTGGCCCGGTCGGGGGGCCTCCGCCGCGGTCCGGCATCTGGAAAGCCAACGTGCGCACCTCGAAGTTCGCGGTCGTATGACCGCCCGGCGCGCTGCCGGACGGTACGGGTCAAGCGGGCCCCGCGATCGTAGAGCCCATTACTGCAACTTACTGAGGCTTTACCTAGTTCCCGTACCGGGGGTCCAGTTCGCCCCGAGCGTGGCCGATTCTCGCCACCGGGGGGAAAGGAGGCAGGATGAGGCCATGCCGAACGAATCCCCCACGTCCCCCTCCGCCTCCGCCGCGTCCTCCCGGCCCACCGGCCCGTCCGGTCCGGGGGCGGGCGGCCCGATCGCCGCTTCTCCGCTGACCAGGGCCGTGCTGGAGATCGACGAGTACGCGGCCAGGCTCGGCTGGGACCAGCCCGCCCGGCTCTTCGCCCTCGTCGACACCGCGCGGCTGCGCACCCAGGAGCCCGCCCTCGCGCAGCAGCTGGGCCTGGACGGCGACGAGGAGGCGGCGCCGCTGACGCCGATCGAGCAGGACGAGATCCCGGCCGGCGCTCCGCTCGACGAGTTCCTCGCCACGATCGCGTGGCCGGACGCGGTGGCCGGGTGCGCGCTCACCGTGGAGCGCCAGATGCTGCCGCCGTCGGCGGAGGCGTCCGTGCCGCAGGACCTCAATCAGGCGGCGCTGGCCCGCTGGGTGGCCAAGCACCCCGACCGGCAGGAGGTACGGATGACGGTGGCGGTGCTGCGCGACGGTGCGCGCGAGTCCGCGCTGCGGCTGCGCGAGAAGGACTCGGCGACGGACGTCCTGACCGGTTCGGACCTGGTGCCGGGGCTCGCCGAAGCGCTGGCGGCGACCTTCGAGGCGTGAGAGCGCATCCCTGAAGCGCAGTCCCCCGGGCGCCTCGGGCAGCTCAGGCACCTCGGGCGGCGGGCCCGGGGTCAGCCCTTGGCGCAGGTGGGCAGGTCCGCGGTGTCGCCCGCCTTGATCTTCGCCAGGGAGTCGGTGGCGTCGGCGATCGTGTCGACCTTCACCAGCTTCAGTCCACTGGGGATGTCGGAGGCCGCGGTGGCGCAGTTGTCCGCGGGCGTCAGGAAGTACTGGGCGCCCGCGTTCCGCGCTCCGACCAGCTTCATCGCGATGCCGCCGATGGGGCCGACCTTGCCCTCGTCGTCGATCGTGCCGGTGCCGGCCACGAACTTGCCGCCCGTCATGTCGCCGGGGGTGAGCTTGTCGACGATGCCCAGCGCGAACATCAGGCCGGCGCTGGGGCCGCCCACGTCGGCGAGGTTGATGTCGATGGTGAAGGGGAAGGTGTGGTCCGTCCCGGCCTGGATGCCGACGACGGCCCGGTCCCCCGACTCCGCCTTCGCGGTGGTGATGGTGACCTGCTCGGTGGAGTCCGGCTCCCGGCCGGCCTTCTCGGCCGCCGCCGCTTCCTTCGCCGGGACGATGGTGAAGACGACGTCCTCACCGGGCTTGTGCTTGGTGACGAGCTTCGCGACGTCGCCGGGCTGCTTGACGGCCGTGCCGTCGACGGCCTTGATGACGTCGCCGGCATGCAGCGCGTCCTGCGCCGGCGAGTCCTTGAGCACCGTGGCCACCACGACCCGGGACTGCACCGGGATGTCCAGCTCCTTCAGGGCGGCGACCTTCGCGCTCTCCTGGGACTGGCTGAACTCCTCGGCGTTCTCCTGCGTGGACTGCTCCTCGGTCTGGCCGTCCGGGTAGAGCGTGTCGTGCGGTACGACCACGTTGTCGTGGGCCAGCCAGCCGTACAGCGCCTCGACGAGGTTCATCCGGTAGTCGGCGCCGGTGACCCGGACCGTCGTCATGTTGAGGTTGCCGGAGGCGGGGTACGTCTTGCGCCCGGTGATCCGCAGAACCGGTTCCCCGCCCGCGTCGCCGAGGGTGTTCACCGTGGGCCCGGGAGACATCTCCGAGTACTTCACCGGGATGAGGATCCCCGCGAACAGCAGCGCGACGAAGATCAGCGTGGCGGTGAGCATCGTCGTAGTGCGGCGTGGCATGGAACGACAGTACGGGACGAGGCCGTCAGCGCACCGTCCGGGCCGGTCCGTCCGGGGGCGGCCCTGGGGAAGTCGACGAAATCGGATCGGTCGGCGCGCGCCCGCGGTGGAGCGGGGCGTGCCGCGGTGGTCCGGCCGGGTGGTGATCCGCCCCGCCGGCCCCTGCGGAGGGCCTCCCGGCCCCCGCTCCCCCGCGGCGTACGACCTACTGGCCGGAGCCGCTGCCGGCGCCTGCGCCGGCCTTCTCCATGGCGTCCCGGAACCGCGCGTAGCCGGCGAGTTCCGCCACGTCCCCGGCCGTTCGACTGCGCGAGGCCCAGCCTCCCCATATCGCGGCTCCGACGACGGCGAACAATGGAATCAGCAACCAGGCGAGCGCTGCCATCGCGACCTCCCTACCCCAGAAAAGAAACGCAACCGGACCGAGCCCGGCTGAGTGATCAACAGATTAATCATCCACTGCTCCAACGCTCGGCGCAGGGACCTGGTTACGCAAATCGGGCGCCTTGGGCCGATCGGGGCCGGACCGATGCCGGGACGTGACCCGACTCGGCCCGCACGGGGCCCCGTTGGGCTTCGGCGCGGTGACGCATCGCGGCGGGATCGCCGCGCCGTCGGAGTGTCGCGCGGTACGCCTCGCCGGTTCCGCTACTCGCCGAGGTCCGCTCTCCGCCGGGTCTGCTCACGGCCGGGTCTACTCACGGCCGGCGCGGGGCCGGCACGGGCCCCTCAGACGCCCACCCACTCCTCGGTGCCGTCCGAGAACGTCTGGTGCTTCCAGATGGGAACCTCGCGCTTGAGGTCGTCGATCAGCCTGCGGCAGGCGTCGAACGCCTCCGCCCGGTGCGGACACGACACCGCCACGATCACGGCCAGGTCGCCCACGGCCAGCTCGCCCACCCGGTGGACCGCGGCCATGGCCCGTACGGGGAAGTCCGCCGCGACCTTCTCCGCGACGCGGCGCAGCTCCTCCTCTGCGCTGGGGTGCGCCGAGTACCCGAGGGCGGCGACGTCCGCTCCGCCGTCGTGGTTGCGCACGGTGCCGACGAAGAGGGCGGTGCCGCCCGCCGCGTCGTCGCCGACCGCGCGGAAGACCTCGTCCACCGAGAGCGGCGTGGCGCGGACGGCGAGGAGGCGCAGGGGATCGCCGGCCGCCCGCTCCCCCGGGTGATCGTGGGTGCTGGTCATGGTCTCATCGTGCCGCACGCCACTGACAACGGGAAACGGCCGTCGCCACGGACCCGGTGGGCGCGGGGTGGGAGCTTCCTCCGGGGCCGCCGCGCCGAGTCGAGTCACGTCGCCTCGTTCACAGCCGCCGGCGCGCCTTGCGGGCGCGGCGCACCAGGGCCGCGGTGCCCAGGAGGGCGACGGTCGCCCCCGCGGCGCCCGCCGCGGCGGCGTCCTTGCGGCCCAGCCGTCGGCCCGCCACCGTGTGCCGGCCCTCCACCTCCTCCAGGAGGGCGGCCAGCACCTCCTCGTTGGTCCACTGCGGGCGCCAGCCCGCGTCGTGCAGCCGGCTGACGCTGACCACCCAGGGGTGCATGGTGTACGCGAGGTCCCCGGCCGGCGAGGGCGTGACGCCGATCCGGTGCAGTCGCGCGGCGGCGCCCAGGGCGACTGCGGACGGCAGCTCCATGCGCCGGATGCCGCTGAGCTCCTCGACCTCCTCCTGCTCCAGCCAGCCGTCGCAACCGACGGCCAACTCGCCCTCCACCTTCTCCAGGGCGGCGTACTCCAGCGCGCTGACCAGGTCCTCGACGTGGCAGAACTGCCAGGTGGGCCGGGATCCTGCGACCACCAGGAGGCGCGGCGACTCGAAGTAGCGGGTGAGCGCGGTGTCCGTGCCGCCGACCAGGACGGTGGGGCGCACCACGGTCACGTTGAGGCCGGGGTGGGCGCGCGGCGCGCGGCGGCCCAGACGTTCGATCTCCAGCAGGTCGCCGAGGGCGGTGGCCTCGGCCGTGGCCCGGAGCTCGGCGTCCTCGGAGAGCGGGATGTCGTTGTCCGGCAGCGCGCCGTACACCATGGCGGAGGTGCACAGCACGACCCGGCGCACCCCGGCGGCGGCAGCGGCCGTCAGCACGGTCTGGGTGCCGCGTACGTTGTACGCGGTCCGGGCGGCGTCGTCCGTCTCCAGGTCGAGGTCGAGGGCGAGGTGCACGACCACGTCGACGCCGCGCAGCTTCTCGGCGATGGCCGGATCGCGAACGTCGAGGATGTGCCACTGCGCCTCGGGGACGTCGCCCAGTCGTTCGTCGACAGCGATCACCCGCTTGACCTCGTCGGACGCGACGAGCCGCCGGGTCAGCAGTTCGCCGGTGCCGGTGGCGGCACCGGTGACCGCGACGACGGGTCCGCGTCCCGCGGGTCCGTCGCCGGGGGTCGGGGTTGAGCGGTTTCGCGCTCCGCGAACCTGCGGATCTGGGGAACTCACCAGGCGTCTCCAGCGGTTGTCTTTAGTACGTACTCGAATGACGCGTACGGACCAGGTGGCGTCCATCCTGCCGCAGGCCGCGAGCCGACGGAGCACCGAGCCCATATGCGGGCCGGGATGTCTACGCTGGGTGGTGTTGTGGAGGGCATTTCGCCGTCGGCCCGGAGCCGGCGGCCCTAGGAGCCGAGGAAACCCGTGAGTGACACCCCATTCGGATTCGGCCTTCCGCCGGAGGAGCCGGAGCCCGGCGACGAGGGCAAGAAGAAGGATCCCGCTTCCGGTGGCAGCGGCGCCGGCGGTTCCTCGCCCCAGAATCCCTTCGGATTCGGCACGGGGCCCGGCGGCGGGGACAATCCGTTCGCGGCCATGTTCGGGTCGTTGAACCCCAATGACCTGGGCGCCGCCTTCCAGCAGCTCGGCCAGATGCTGAGCTATGAGGGCGGCCCGGTGAATTGGGACATGGCCAAGCAGATCGCCCGCCAGACGGTCTCCCAGGGCACGTCCGACGGCGTCAAGGACGAGTCCGTGAGCGCCACCGACCGCACGGCGGTCGAGGAGGCCCTGCGCCTGGCCGATCTGTGGCTGGACGGCGTGACGTCCCTGCCCTCCGGTGCGAACACCGCCGTGGCGTGGAGCCGCGCCGAGTGGGTCGAGGCGACGCTGCCGGCGTGGAAGCAGTTGGTCGACCCGGTCGCGGAGCGCGTGGGGACCGCCATGGGCGGGGTGCTCCCGGAGGAGATGCAGGCCATGGCGGGCCCGCTGATCGGCATGATGCGCTCCATGGGCGGCGCCATGTTCGGCCAGCAGATCGGCCAGGCCATGGGCGTGCTCGCCGGTGAGGTCGTCGGCTCGACGGACATCGGGCTGCCGCTGGGCCCCGCGGGCAAGGCGGCGCTCCTCCCGCTGAACGTGGCGGCGCTGGGCAAGGACCTCGGCGTCCCCAAGGAGGAGGTGCGCCTGTACCTCGCCCTGCGGGAGGCGGCCCACCAGCGCCTCTTCGCCCACGTCCCGTGGCTGCGCTCGCACCTCTTCGGTGCCGTCGAGGGGTACGCCCGCGGCATCAAGGTCGACACCAGCAAGCTGGAGGACGTCGTCGGGCAGTTCGACCCGGCGAATCCGGAGCAGCTCCAGGAAGCGCTCCAGCAGGGCATGTTCCAACCGGAGGACACCCCGCAGCAGAAGGCCGCCCTGGCCCGTCTGGAGACGGCCCTGGCCCTCGTGGAGGGCTGGGTGGACGCAGTGGTGCACGAGGCCGCTGCGAGCCGGCTGACGTCCGCGGGGGCGCTGCGGGAGACGCTGCGGCGCCGGCGTGCGTCCGGTGGGCCCGCCGAGCAGACGTTCGCCACGCTGATCGGCCTCCAGCTGCGTCCGCGGCGGCTGCGGGACGCCTCCCGGCTGTGGGCCTCGCTCACGGACGCCCGCGGTGTGGACGGCCGTGACGCCCTGTGGGAGCACCCGGACATGCTGCCGACGGCCTCGGACCTGGACGATCCGGACGGTTTCGTCCACCGCGAGCAGTTGGACTTCTCCGAGCTGGACAAGATGCTCGGCGAGGCGGCGTCCGGTGGCACCGGCGCCCAGGGCGCCCAGGACTCCAAGGGCAAGGCCGAGGACAGCGCCGAGGACAAGGCCGAGGAGAAGAAGGACGACGAGGGCGGCCAGGACGGTCCGGCCGGTCAGGGCGGCTCCGATCGATGAGCCTGCACGATGACGCCGTCCTCGTACTGAAGGGTTACGAGGGCGAGGGCGAGGGGGACACGGCCCAGGCGGCGCTGCGCCAGCAGTATCTGGACCACCTGACGGCCCACCCGGACGGCATGTGGAAGGCGTGCGGGGCCGGTCATGTCACGGCCAGTGCCCTGGTCGTGGACCTGGCGCGCGAGCGGGTGCTGCTGACGCTCCACAAGAAGCTCGGCATGTGGCTCCAGATGGGTGGCCACTGCGAGCCCGAAGACTCGACGCTGGCTGCCGCGGCGCTGCGGGAGGCCACGGAGGAGTCGGGCATCGAGGGGCTGACGCTGCTGGGCGTGGGCTCCGACGCCGCCACCCCGATCAGCCTGGACCGGCATGCGATCCCGGCCCCGTGCCACTGGCACCTGGACGTGCAGTACGCGGCGCTCGCCCCGGCCGGCGCCCTCGCCGCGATCAGCGACGAGTCCTTGGACCTGCGCTGGTTCGGGTACGACGAGGTGCCGGACGTCGCGGACGGCTCCGTCGTGCGGCTGGTCGAGCGGACCCGAGCGGCGCTGGAGCGACGGCGCTGACGTAACGTTCCGCATGCGCAATCCGTATGTGTAAGGGGCGCCCTCCATTGGAGGGCGCCCCTTACACATTGGTTGGTTCAGGTCCGGTTCAGTCGGCTCAGTTCCAGGAGTTGTTCCGGTTCTGGCCGTCCGCGCCGAACTGGCCGCGCAGTCCGCTGCCGATGGACGCGTTCTGCGGCGGCATGACCTCGCTCGGCTGCACCAGGACGAATCCGTGGCCGAGGAAGCTCAGCTCCCAGCCCTCACCGGTGCTGCCGCGCCGGGTGCGGACGCTCGTGGAGGTGGTGGGCGCCTGCATCTGCACCCGCAGCCCGGTCGACCAGGCCACGATGGCGTCCGAGTCCACGTTGACGTACGACTCCGGCGTGACGGTCAGCATCAGCGGCTGGCCCGAGGTCATCAGCGCGACCTTGCCCTGACCGGTGATGTTGAGCTGGTACTTCCCGGACCCCGAGATGCCGTACTCGCTGTCGACGGCCAGCACTTCGGTGTTCAGCTGCGAGTCCAGCGCGAGCACGTAGGAGCTGTCGACCGTCATGCCCTCGCGGTCGACGTCCACGAGGTGGATGTGCTGCGCGAGGTTGGCCAGGAAGACCGTGCCCTGGCCGGAGCAGCGCATCAGGTCCAGTCCTTCGCCGGTCCGGGCGCGCGAACGCCGCTGGCT
The DNA here is from genome assembly GCF_040643215.1 of Streptomyces sp. NPDC047315. Taxonomy (NCBI): domain Bacteria; kingdom Bacillati; phylum Actinomycetota; class Actinomycetes; order Kitasatosporales; family Streptomycetaceae; genus Streptomyces; species Streptomyces sp. NPDC047315. The sequence goes on from NZ_JBEYTZ010000001.1 coordinate 238,268, forward strand.
CGACGACTGGTACTCGCCGTCGAAGTCGACCATCCCCTGGTAGGCGACCATGGCGCCCTTGCGGGCCAGGACGTCGTCGCTGCCGTTGAGGGCGACCCGCAACAACTGCGGGCTCTGAATGGCGAAGCGCTCTTGGGTCTGCTGCTCGCCGTAGGTGAAAAGTGGGCTCTGCATGGCTGTTCTTCGCTCCCCCTCAGCCCCGGATCCGCAACCGGTCGGTGTTGTCCTCGCTCGGCTGGACGACGACGATGCCCTCCCCGGAGAAGGCCATCTGGTACGCCTCGCCGGTGCCGCGCCCGATGAGCGCGCTCGCCTTGAGGCTGCGCTTGGCCTTCACCTTCAGGTTCGGCGACCAGGCCACGAGTGCGTCCGGGTCGACGAAGGTCTCGTCCTGTCCCCGGCCGCAGTCCACGACGATCGGGGTGCCGCGCGAGGTCAGCGCCACCCAGCCGGTGCCCGCGATCTCCACGTTCCACAGACCGGTGCCGGCGAGCTTGGCCATGCCCTTGACCTTCTCCACGCTCCACTGGAGGTGGGCGTCGAAGGCGAGCACGTTGCTGCCGTTGACCGAGAGCGAGTCGTTGTTCAGATAGATGACGACGACGTCGGCGCCGTAGTCGGCGAGGTAGAGCATGCCGTCGCCGTGACAGCGCATGATGGGCGCGCCCTCGCCGGTGGCCCACTGCGCCACGGCCTGCCGGGCGGCCGGCGGGTTGGCCTCGTACTGGACGAAGCCCTCGTAGGCGACCATCGAGCCGGTGCGGGCGAACAGGTCCTGGCCGGTGGCCATGGCGACCTTGAGCATGGTGCGGCCGTGGTTCTCCATCCGGGCCGCGACGGGGGTCGGGGCGAAGCCCGCGAGTTGCTGGTTCATGTCTTCGGGCTCCCTCAGACCTCGTAGGGCTGGACGACGATGAAGTTGCCGGGCGCACCCCGGAACTGGAGGTTGACCGTCTCCCCGCTGTGCCCCGGGTACGAGTTGCGGCGCAGCCGCACCTGGCTGGCGAGGATCACCTGGGACGCCGCCGACCAGGCCACGATGGCGTTGGCGTCGGCGAAGGTGGTCGGGGTGACGGGGAGGACGACGGGGGTGCCGTGCGTCTTGACGACGACGGTCCCGGTCCCCTGGAACTGCAGCGTGAACAGGACGCCGCCGGGGATGCCGTGGCCCTCGATCCTGCGCACCTCGTACTGGAGGGACTCGTCGAAGGCGAGGACGTTCTCCGCCGAGACGCAGATCGCGTCGCCCTGGAGCTCGATGGGGTGCAGATTGGCGTTGTTCTCGGCGAGGAAGACCTGGCCGCGGCCCGTGCAGCGCATCAGCTGCATCTCTTGCCCGGTCGCGTTGCCCACGATCCGGCTGGCGAACCCGCCGCTCTTGTGACTGAAGTCGACCTTGCCCTGGTACATCACCATGCTGCCGGAGCGGGCGAGGACCCCGGTGCCGCCCATGGAGACGTCGGCCCGTATCAGATACGGGTTCTGCGGGGTCCAGCGCTGGCCGGTGGGGGTCTCCCGGTACGCCTGGAGCGCGGCGTTCAGCCCGGGGCCGGCGGCCGGCATCCCCTGGGGGACGCCGCCCGGCTGGGGGGCGCCGCCCTGCACGCCGGTCTGGCCGTACGCGAAGGGCGCCTGCTGGACGAAGGGCGCGGAGGCGGGGGCACCCGGCGGCGGGGCCATGCCCGGCATCTGTCCCGGGACTTGGCCGGGGGCCTGACCCGGAACGTGGCCCGGCACCTGGCCGAACTGCGGTTGCACGGGCTGCGGTGGCTGTCCGTACGGCGCCGGCGGCGCGGGCGGAGCCGGCGGCACGACGCCCTGCGGCATCGGGGCGGCCACGGGAGCGGGCACCGGCGCGGGAGGCGCGGGGGGCACGGTCGGGGAGCCGAAGGTGGGGGCCGGCTGCGGTGGCTGAGGTGCCGTCGGAGCGGCGGCGGGGGCGCCGAAGGCCGGCGGCGCTGCCTGGGGCGCGGGCGCCGCGGCCTGCTCCTCGGCGACCTCGCCGCCGAAGTTCTTCAGGAGCGCTTCCAGACCGCCGTCGAAGCCCTGCCCGACGGCGGCGAACCGCCACACGTCCTTCAGGTAGAAGTCGCCGAGCATCACGGCGCGCTCGGTGGTGAACTCCGAGCCGTTGAACGGGTAGCGGGCGACTTCCTCGCCCCCCGCCACGATGCGGATGTACCCCGGGCCGACCTGGGACATCTGCCCCGCGCCGTCGATGGTGGCGGTGAAGGAGAGCTTGGTGATGTTCGCCGGGATGCGGTCGAGCGTCACCCGGAACGACTCGGTGTCGCCGGATTGTGCGCCCAGCAGCTGAAGGGACTCCTCCGGTGACTTCGGCTGGTTGAAGAAGATGAAGTACCGGTCGTCCGAGAGCCGTTCGGCGGCGTCGAGTCCGAAGCAGCTGATGTCGAAGGTGAGGCCGGGCGCGGCGATCTGCACGCCCACGTACAGATCCGTACCCGAAGTCAGATCACTGATCTTGGCCTTGTGGCCCCGTTGGAATTCCCTGGCCATGCGTAACGACCGTCCCCCATCCCGATAAGAACATTGCGTCGCGCCAGGCTAACGGCTTGGTCGTCGATTCGGCCAAGGGGCTGTGGCGTGCCGGGACGAATTCGATACGTGAAGATCGACGGTCGGTCGCCGTCCCCTCACTCCTGGTCGGCGCCGGGGCGGTGAGGCAGCCGCTCGGCGGCGACGACGCCTTCCAGATAGCCCCTGGCCCGCTCGGTGCGGGGATACGCCTCCAACAGCTGCCAGAAGCGGGGGCCGTGGCCGGGGACCAGGAGGTGGGCCAGCTCGTGGACGAGGACGTAGTCAACGACGTACTCGGGCATGCCCTGGAGGCGGTGGGAGAGGCGGATGCTGCCCTCGGCCGGGGTGCAGGAGCCCCAGCGGGTGTTCTGGTTGGTCACCCACCGCACGGACGCGGGGCGGGCGCGCCCGTCGAAGTACTGGGCGGACAGTCGCCGGGCCCGGGCGGCGAGCTCGCCGTCGCCGAGGGTCCGCTTGCTCTCCTGGGCGGCGAGCTTGTCCAGCATCACGCCGACCCAGCGGCGCTCCTCCGCCTCCGACATGCGGGCGGGGATCAGGACGATGGTGCGGTCGCCCTCGCGGTAGGCGGAGACGGTCCGCCGGCGGCGGGGGCTCCTGCGGACCTCGACGGCGCTGGTGCTCGACCCCCTGGCCGCTCGCGGCGTCCCGGTCGGCGGCGCGGTCCGCTCCGGCCGATCCGCGGGAACGGGCAGGTCGGATGGATCGGGTGGTTCAGGCGGGTCGGGCAGGTTGGATCGACCGGGCGGACGGATCGGGGCCGGGGCGCCGGTCACCTGGGGCTGCCCCGCCGAGTCGATCGGACCCGTTGCGCCGTCCTGCGGGCCTTCTACACCGCGCTGCGGGGTCTCCCCAGCGACGCGCGGGGAAGGATCGACGGACACCCCACGACCGTACCCGCTGAAGCCCCGGGAATCACCGCCTCCGCAACGGTTCTCCGCTGAACCACTCCTTGGCGGCAGCATTTGAACGACTAATGCGCACCCCTGTGGATAACTTTCCTCCCACCGTCGCACAACTGGGCATTCTGTCGTCACAAGCGCTCGACGGGGCGCATTCCGTAGGGACGTTTCACAGTGACGGGGGTTGGGATCGTGGAGATGCACCCGATGGTGAAGCCGGCCTTGCGACGGGCCTGGCGGGAGCGGCAGACCGTCCAGTTCGGCGTGGCACCGGCGCACGCGGTGTCCCTCGGCCCGGTCGACACGGTCACCGGCTCCTTCCTCCAACTGCTGGACGGGACTCGCGGCATGCCGCTGCTGCGCGAGGAGGCGCGGGCGATGGGCCTGCCCGAAGACCGGGTCGATGCCCTGGTCGAACGGCTGACGGAGGCGGGCCTGCTGGACGACACGGCGTCCGGCGGCCCCGGGGTCAAGGCGCTCGCTCGGCGGCCGTGCGCCGTCGATCGGCTGCGGGCGGACGCCGCCTCGCTGTCGCTGGTGCACCCCGAGCCGGGCGGCGGGATGCGTCGGTTGGCGGCCCGCAGGGCGATGCGCATCCAGGTCAGGGGTGCGGGTCGGGTCGGCGCGACGGCGGCGGCGCTGCTCTCCGGTGCCGGTGTGGGCCACGTCGAGGTGGTGGACGGCGGCAGCGCCGCGCCGTGGGACGTGGCGCCCGGCGGACTGCCGGAAGGGGCGGTCGGCCAGCGGCGCGATGCGGCGGCCCGAGGTCTGGTGCGGCGTTCGGCACCGCTGCGCCCGCCGCGTTCGACGGCCCGCGGCGGTACCGGCGCCGTCGCCGGCGGTGAGCCGGCGCTGGATCTGGTCCTGGTGTGCCCCCGTGACGGCCTGGCGGCGTACGCCCCGGATCCGGCGACCTCCGCGGGCTGGGTCTCCACCGGCGTCCCGCATTTGTACGCGGGGGTGATCGAGGCCACAGGGGCGGTGGGCCCGCTGGTGGTGCCCGGGGAAACTCCCTGCGCCGGCTGCTTGGAGCTGGAGCGGGTCGAGAGCGATCCGGGGTGGCCGCGGCTGTTGGCGCAGTGGCGCTCGGGCGGGCGGCGGACCCCGGTGCCCGCCTGCGACCTCGCGCTGTCAGCGGTGGTGGCGGGGCTGGCGGTGGCCCATGCGCTGTCCTTCCTCGACGGCGGGTCGCCGCTGAGCAAGGGCGCGCGGTGGGAGACCTCCCTGCCCCGGCTCGGCTGGCGTTCGCAGCAGTTCGTGCCGCACGTCGACTGCGTGTGTGAAGCCTCAGGGAAAAGTGAGGGGCGGGACGCCTCCGGCTTCGGGCCGGCACACGAGACAATGGCCGGGTAACCGCTTCGGCGCCACGCCGTTGGGCTCACGCGGCACAGCTTGTCTGGGATTTGGAGGGGCGTATGTCTGATCTTCCCCGGAAGGCGGTCACCCGGACCGCCAAGTTGGCCGCCCTGCCATTGGGGTTCGCCGGCCGCGCCACCTGGGGGCTGGGCAAGCGGATCGGTGGCAGATCCGCGGAGATCGTCACCCGGGAGCTGCAACAGCGCACGGCCGAGCAGTTGTTCAAGGTGCTCGGCGAGCTCAAGGGCGGGGCGATGAAGTTCGGGCAGGCCCTGTCCGTCTTCGAGTCCGCCCTCCCCGAGGACATCGCCGGCCCCTATCGCGCCGCGCTCACCAAGTTGCAGGACGCCGCTCCCCCGATGCCGACGCGCACGGTCCACGCGGTGTTGGCTGAGCGGCTGGGCGAGGAGTGGCGGGAGCTCTTCGAGGAGTTCGAGGACAAGCCGTCGGCAGCCGCCTCCATCGGCCAGGTGCACCGTGCGGTGTGGCACGACGGCCGCGAGGTCGCCGTGAAGGTGCAGTATCCGGGGGCGGGGGACGCACTGCTCTCGGACCTCACACAGCTGAGCCGGTTCGCCCGGCTGCTGGGGCCGCTGATTCCGGGGATGGACATCAAGCCGCTGATCTCGGAGTTGCGCGACCGGATCTCGGAGGAGCTGGACTACGGCCTGGAGGCCCAGGCCCAGCGGGAGCACGCGGCGGAGTTCGCCGACGATCCGGACGTGCTGGTGCCGGACGTGGTGCACCAGTCGGACCAGGTGCTGGTGACGGAGTGGATCGAGGGGATACCGCTCGCCGAGGTGATCTCCGGAGGATCGCAGGAGCAGCGGGACCGCGCGGGTCAGCTGCTCGCCCGGTTCCTGTTCTCGGGTCCCGCGCGCACGGGCCTGCTGCACGCGGACCCCCACCCGGGGAACTTCCGGCTGCTGCCCGACGCCGACGGCGGGAGCTGGCGGCTGGGGGTGCTGGACTTCGGGACGGTCGACCGGCTGCCCGGTGGTCTGCCGTCGACGATCGGCGACTGCCTGCGGATGACGTTGGAGGGCGAAGCCGAGGCGGTGTACGCGATGCTCTGCGAGGAGGGCTTCGTCAAGGAGGAGATCGACCTCGACCCGGATGCGGTGCTGGAGTATCTGCTGCCGATCATCGAGCCCGCCGAGGTGGACGAGTTCACCTTCACCCGGAGCTGGATGCGTACGCAGGCGGCCCGGATCGCCGACATCCGCTCCCCCGCGCACCAGCTCGGCAAGCAGTTGAACCTCCCGCCGTCGTATCTGCTGATACACCGGGTGACGCTCAGCACGATAGGCGTGCTGTGTCAGCTGAACGCGACCGTGCGGCTGCGGGACGAGCTGGAGGGGTGGCTCCCCGGCTTCCTCCCCGAGTACGACGAACACGACATCGCCGATGACCTCGAAGAGATCGCCGACGCCGAGGGCGTCGAGGGCGATGTCGAGGCGGGCAAGGAAGAAGCTGACGGCGAGGAGGTCGTCAAGGCAGCGGCGGCACCGTAGGAGGAGGGGCCGGGGTGCCTCACCACCAGGTGGAGTCGAGCCGGCCCTCGATCGCCCTGATGTTGGCACGGGCGCAGTCGTCGCAGAAGTAGCGGCGGGTGCGGTTCTCCACCGAACAGGTCCAGGTGGGCTGGGCTCCCTTGCCCTTCTTGCCGCACCGGGCGCACACGACGGTGGCGCCCTTCCCGTCCGGGAGGGGGTTCTGCTGCTGTTCCACCTCGTGACGATAACCCCACCGAGGAGCGGGGCGGGGACAACGCACCGCGGGGGCCGATCCGTTAGGACCGGCCCCCGCGGGGTGAGTGTCGGCGTCAGCGCACGGTGCGTCAGTTCATGACGGCCATGGCGAGCGCGCGACGGGCACGCATCGAGACGCGCTCGGCGCGACGCTGCATGCGTCGGGCGGCGATCAGGTGCACCGCTCGACGTTCCGTCTCGGCTTCACGTAGGCGCTCGTGCATATGCGCACGCGCGAGGGCTTCTGGGATGAGTTGCATGGCGCGGGTCCTGTTCTGGCGCGAGGCGGTCGCACCGGTGATGGTCACTGCTGGAGTCGCGGAGCCCGAGGGCTCGTTCGTGGAAGGGGCCATGGGGTCCTGCTTCTGAAGGGGGTCGTGCGCGTAGGGGCGGTCGATGGTTCCGTTGGCTTTCATGCCGAGACCGGGTTCTTGCGCGGACGACCACGGGGCCGCTTGCGGGCGACGACGACTCCCTGGACGAAGAGCTCTCCGCCCCAGACGCCCCAGGGCTCGCGCCGGTCCTTGGCGCCGGCGAGGCACGCCTCCATCAGCGGGCAGGTGCGGCAGAGGGACTTGGCGTACTCGACGTCGGCCGGCGACTCGGCGAAGAAGACCTCCGGGTCGTAGGAGCGGCACGGGACGGGGACATCGAGGTTCTCGATGGCGTCGTCGAGTGCGGTCAGGGCGGTGGGCGCGGTCGGCGCGGTCAAAGCGGGGTCCTCCGTGTGGGCGGGCGGGGAGAGCGTCTGGGCAGGCGGTACGGACGGGGCGTGCGCTTCGAGTTGCACGGTTGTGTCTTTCCTCGTCTTGTCGGTCCGGCTGGTGGCCGGTTGGTGGTCCCCCGACGGATCCGGGGGGCTGGTACCGGGTGTTGCTGTCCCGAGGCCCCTGGGGCTGCCTTCCCGGTCCGGGAAAGCAGAAGGGCCGCGGATCCCGAGTGGGATTCCGCGGCCCTGAAGGCGCCGGCCTGATCTCGTCAGGCTGGATCGCTCCAGGGTTCGAGCCCACGGAAGGCCCACTTGGTGTGGTGCTGCGTCTGCTTCGGGGTGGTGACGGCACTGGCTGCCGCAAAGGCATAGACCTGGGCCTGTGCCAGTCCTGCTTCCAGTGCCTTCGTCGGTCGTTCGGCGCGCTCCAGGCGCAGGACGGGGAGTCCGGCCACGGAGGTGGCGGGAGCGCCGACCAGGCCACCGGGCATACCGGTGCCCTTGTCGATGCCGCTGCCATTGGCGGCGAGCAACGACGCGGAGAAGCCGAGCGAGCAGGCGGAGACGACGGCCGAGCGATCGGCCACGGACTGGAAGTTGATGAAGCTGGTGTTGTTGCTGATCACTGGACTCGCCTCCTCTCGGCGTCTCGGGGACCGGCCGGGGCCGGTCACGCGTATTCGGATAAGTACATCACGAGCACAGGGCTTCAGAGAAGCGCCTGTTCTCGTGGTTAAGAACCTATGGGGACGGTCGGGGCATGCGCAAACTATTTTTCCGACGAGTTTTTCTCAGGGTTCCTCGGACTCGATCTCCACGTCCTGGCCTGCGCAGATGGTGAGGACGTCGGCTCCGAACCGGTCCAGTTTGCGGGCGCCGACTCCGGCGATCATGGACAGCTCGCTCTCGTCCTCGGGGACGGCCTCGGCGATCGCCATCAGCGTCTTGTCGGTGAAGACGCAGTAGGCGGGCTGGCCGAGCTGCTTCGCCTGGTCGGAGCGCCACTCACGCAGCCGCTCGTACAGCCCCTCGTCCATGTCGGAGGGGCAGTCCTCGCAGCGCATCAGCTTCATCTCGCCGGCGTCCGTGAGCGTCTTGCCGCAGACCCGGCACAGCACGGGGCCGCGGCGCTTGCGGCGGCTGCCACGTTCGACGCCGCCCGCGCCGCCGGCTCCCCGGGAGCCCGGGGCGGCCGAGCCGGGCCGCAGCCCGTTCAGGAAGCGGGTGGGGCGGCGGGAGGCCCGGCCGCCCGGGGCCCGGGACAGCGCCCAGGACAGCGAGAGGTGGAGCCGGGCGCGGGTGACGCCGACGTAGAGCAGTCGGCGCTCCTCCTCGACCTGCTCGTCGGTCTTGGCGTGGGTGATCGGCATCATGCCTTCGGTGAGCCCGACGAGGAAGACCGCGTCCCACTCCAGGCCCTTGGCCGCGTGCAGCGAGGCCAGGGTGACGCCCTGGACCGTGGGGGCGTGCTGGGCGGCGGCGCGCTCGTCCAGCTCGGCGACGAGGTCGGCGAGGGTCGCGTCCGACTTGGCCCGGGCGAAGTCCTCGGCGAGGCGCACCAGGGCGGCCAGCGACTCCCAGCGGTCGCGGACGGCTCCCGAGCCCGCGGGGGGCTCCACGGTCCACCCCTTGGTGGAGAGCACCGCGCGCACCTGCGACGGCAGGTCCTCGGCGTCGTCCAGCAGGGGGTCGTTGCCGCCGGCGCGGGCGGCGCCGCGCAGGGCGACGCCGGCCTCCCGGACCTCCTGGCGCTCGAAGAAGCGCTCGGCGCCGCGGAGCTGGTAGGGCACGCCGGCGTCGGCGAGGGCCTGCTCGTAGACCTCCGACTGGGCGTTGATCCGGTAGAGGACCGCGATCTCGCCGGCGGGGACGCCGGCGGCGATCAGATCGCGGATGCGGTGGGCGGTGCCCTCCGCTTCGGCGGGCTCGTCGGCGTACTCGGTGTAGCCGGGCTCGGGGCCGGGGTCGCGCTGGGAGATCAGCTCCAGGCGGTGCTCGGCGGCCCTGCCGCGGGCCTGGCTCAGCAGGCCGTTGGCCAGGTGGACGACCTGGGGGGTGGAGCGGTAGTCCCGGACCAGCTTGACGACCGTCGCCGAGGGGTGGCGGGTGCGGAAGTTCAGCAGGTGGTCGGGGGTGGCTCCGGTGAAGGAGTAGATCGTCTGGCTCGCGTCGCCGACGACGCACAGGCTCTCCCGGTCGCCCAGCCACAGGTCCAGCAGGCGCTGCTGGAGGGGGCTGACGTCCTGGTACTCGTCGACGACGAAGTGCTGGTACTGCCGGCGGATCTGGTCGGCGATGTCGTGGCGGTCCTGGAGGATGCCGACCGTCAGGAGCAGCACGTCCTCGAAGTCAATCACCGCGCGATCGCGCTTGAGCTGCTCGTACAGCCCGTAGATCTGGCTGATTTCCGATGGGTCGCGGGGGATGTCACGCAGCGCCTTGGCGGCGGCAGCCGCATAGTCGGCCGGGACGGTCTGGGTGACCTTGGCCCACTCGATCTCGCTGGTCACATCGCGGAGCTCATTGCGGTCGAGCCGGATTCGACAGCGGGCGGCGGCCTCCGCGACGAGCTGGATCTTGCGCTCCAGCAGTCGAGGTAGCTCGCCACCGATTGCTTTCGGCCAAAAATACTGGAGCTGTCGCAGCGCGGCGGAGTGGAAGGTGCGCGCCTGGACGCCGCCGGCGCCGAGCTGGCGCAGCCGCCCGCGCATCTCGCCCGCGGCGCGGGCGGTGAAGGTGACGGCGAGCACGCTGGCGGGCGGGAGTATGCCCGCGCGCACCCCGTAGGCGATGCGGTGGGTGATCGCACGCGTCTTGCCCGTGCCGGCGCCGGCCAGCACGCACACCGGGCCGTGCAGGGCGGTCGCGACCTCGCGCTGCTCGGGGTCGAGCCCGTCGAGCACCGCGTCGGCGGACGCGGGGACCTGAGGGAAGAGGGAGGAGTGCGTTGCTGCTGTCACCCCGCCATGCTGCCAGGTCCCGCGGGGCGGGTGCGGCCGTTGTCCACAGCCGTCGCCGGATTGTCGTACCGGGGCGGACGGGACCCCGGTGCCGGTGCGGGAATCGTCAGCAGGTCACGTACGTTCTACGCGGTGCGGAACCGCACCCGAAGGGGTGCGGGGCCGGCCCAGCGAGACCCCAGCGAGCCAGAGGAGCCCAGAGACGATGTCGGGGACAGTGACGATGTACAGCACCACCTGGTGCGGCTACTGCCGTCGGCTGAAGAGCCAGATGGACCGTGAGGGGATCGCGTACACCGAGGTCAACATCGAGCACGACCCGGACTCCGCCGCCTTCGTGGAGAAGGTGAACGGCGGCAACCAGACCGTGCCCACCGTGCAGGTCGTGCCCGTCGGCGGCGGCGCCGAGGTCGTCATGACGAACCCGAGCCTCGCGCAGGTCAAGCAGGCGCTCGGCGCCTGACGCCGCGCCCGGCGGGACCGAAGGCCCCGTAAGGCGGAGGTCCCGCGCACCGAGGGCCCGTCCTCCTGTCGGAGGGCGGGCCTCGTGCGTCAGGCCGCGGCGCCGCCCTGCCTGGGCAGCGGCCGGCCGTACCACGTCTCGATCAGCCGGGCGGCGATGGAGATCCCGTACGGCGGCAGCACCTCGCCCGACGCGAAGGCGTCGGCCAGCTCCGTGCGGGAGAACCAGCGCGCCTCGTGCAGCTCCTCGCCGTCGACGGTGATCTCCGACGAGGTGGCCCGGGCCGTGAAGCCGAGCATGAGGCTCGACGGGAAGGGCCACGGCTGGCTCGCCACGTACGCGACCTCGCCGACCGCCACCCCCGCCTCCTCGTGCGCCTCCCGCCGTACCGCCTGCTCTATCGACTCGCCCGGTTCGACGAAGCCGGCGAGCGTCGAGAACCGCCCCTCCGGCCAGTGCACCTGCCGGCCGAGCAGGGCGCGGTCCTCGGCGTCGGTGATGAGCATGATCACGGCCGGGTCGGTGCGCGGGTAGTGCTCCGCCCCGCACGCCGGGCAGCGGCGGATGTGGCCGGCCGCCGCGATCACGGTGCGCTCCCCGCAGCGCGAGCAGAAGCGGTGGTTGCGCTGCCAGTTCTCCAGGGCCACGGCGTGCACCAGCAGGCCTGCGTCGCGCGGCGACAGCAGCAGCCCCGCCTCGCGCAGCCCCGCGGGCCGCGCCGACTGGTCCATGCGGCCCGGCAGCGAGTCCTTCTGGAGCGCGAAGTAGCGCACCCCGTCCTCGTCGGTGCCGAGGAAGTAGCGGTGGGTCTCGGTGACGGGCGCCTCGAAGGTCGGGGTCATGACCAGTTCGGTGCGGCCGTCGGGGGTGTCGTCGATCAGCGCCCGGCCGCCGGAGACCACGAACACCCGCGTCGTCGGGTGGCTCCACGCCGCCGCGAGCCACGCCTCGTCGAGGCGGTGGTGCGCCTCGCGGTCGATCCCGGAAGGGGCGGTCAGGCTGATGGGCCGATCTACGGTGACTTGGCTGTCGGTGCTCACGTGCTTCCAACTCCCCCGGACGGGTTCCAGTTCAGCGGTTCAGCGGTCGAGCGGCCCGATCGGTCGGGCTGCTCGACCAATCGGCTCGGCTCGGTGCGACTCGGCTCGGTACGGCTCGGTGTGGGTCGGGCTCAGCGCAGCGCCTGCCCCAGGTCCGCCCACAGGTGAGCGGCCGTCTCCACCCCCTTGAGGAGCAGGTCCACCTCCACCTTCTCGTTGGGTGCGTGCCAGCCGTCGGACGGCACGGAGATCCCGAGGAAGAGCACCGGCGCGCCCAGCACGTCCTGGAGGTCGGCCGCGGGGCCGGAGCCGCCGGTGCGCGTGAAGCGGATCTTCTGGCCGTCGAAGGCGCGGCCCATGGCCCGTACGACGGACTGGAGCGCCGGGTGGTCCAGCGGGGTGAGGCAGGGGCGGGTGGCGGCGGCGAAGGTGAGGTCGTAGCGGATGCCGTCGGGCACGCGCTCCGCCACCCAGCGGCTGACCGCGACCTCGACCGCGTCCGTCTGCTGCCCCGCGACCAGCCGGAACGTCAGCTTCAGCAGCGCCGAAGCGGGGATGATCGTCTTGCCGCCGGTGCCCTGGTAGCCCCCGCCGATGCCGTTGACCTCGGCGGTCGGCCGGGCCCAGATGCGCTCCAGGGTGGAGTAGCCGGCCTCGCCGAGCGTGCCGGAGGAGTGCGCCGTCTTCAGCCACTCCGCCTCGTCGAAGGGCAGTTCGGCGAAGAGCTCCCGCTCGGCGTCGGTCAGCGCGGTGACGCCGTCGTAGAAGCCGGGGATCGCGACCCGCTCGTCGGCGTCGTGCAGTGCGCCGGCGAGCCGGGCGGCGACGGTCGCCGGGTTGGGCACCGCGCCGCCGAAGGCGCCGGAGTGGATGTCCTGCTCGGGCCCGTACAGCTGGATCTCGCAGTCGACCAGGCCGCGCATGCCGGTGCAGACCGTGGGCGTGGTCTCGGACCACATGCCGGTGTCCGAGATGACCACGACGTCCGCCGCGAGCTGCGGCAGGCGCTGCTCGACCAGGGCGCGGAAGTGCGCGGATCCGGTCTCCTCCTCGCCCTCGACCAGCAGCTTCAGATGGACGGCTGGCGCGGTCCGGCCCGTCGCCGCGAGATGGGCCCGTACGCCGAGGGTGTGGAAGAAGACCTGGCCTTTGTCGTCGGCGGCGCCCCGGGCGTACAGGCGGCCGTCGGCGAACCGCGGCTCGAACGGGTCCGAGTCCCAGCCGTCGGCCAGCTCCGCGGGCTGCACGTCGTGGTGTCCGTAGACGAGCACGGTCGGCGCGTGCGGATCGTCCGAAGGCCACTCGGCGAACACCGCGGGAGCACCGGCCGTCGGCCACACCTCGACGACCGGGAACCCGGTCTCCGTCAGCTTGGCCGCGAGCCAGTCGGCGCTGCGTCGCACGTCCGCCTCGTGCTCGGGCTGGGCCGACACGGAGGGGATGCGCAGCCACTCCGCGAGGTCGCCGAGGAAGGCGTCGCGGTGCTGCTGGACGTACGTACGGACGGCGCTGTCCGGGGTCTCGCTCATGCGTATGAGCCTAACGGGCCTCCCCGCCCCCTCCCGCAGCCGTCCGCACCTCGGTCACCGCCCGGCGGCCGGATCCGGCTCCGTCTCCGCTTGCCCTTCGGCTGCCCCGGGCTCAGGCTTGGGCGGCCCGCCCAAGAGGATGCGTTCCAGTTCCGCACGGCCGGGCAGCGAGGCCGGCCGGACGACCTCTCCGCTGCGGACGAAGACGAACGCCGCGCCGACGTCCTCGGGCGCGAGACCGTGCTGCTCCGCCCAGGCGAGCCGGTAGATCGCGAGCTGGAGCGGGTCGGCGGCCATGGTCCGGCCGGTCTTCCAGTCGACGATCTCGTAGCCGCCGGCCGGACCGTCGGGGCCGGGCGGGGTGCGGTACACGGCGTCGATGCGGCCCCGGACGACCCGGCCGCCGAGGGTTATCTGGAACGGGGACTCGACGCGGTACGGGGTGCGGCGGGCGTACGGGGTGTGCTCGAACGCCTCCTTCAGCTCGGCCAGATCCCGCTCGTCGTCGATCTCGACGGCGTCCGGACCGCGGTCGTCGCCGGGCAGCTCCTCCGGGTCGAGCAGGGGCAGCGGCAGCGCCTCGAAGCGGGACTCCACCCAGGCGTGGAAGCGGGTGCCGCGGCGGGCGGCGGGCTGCGGCGGGCGCGGCATGGGGCGCGCCAGCTCTTGGGCGAAGCCGTCGGCGTCGGCGGCGAGGCGCACCAGTTGGGACGCGGTGAGCGAGGCCGGCAGGGGGACCTCGCGCACGGCGGCGCGGGTGCGGCGCAGCTCACCGGCGAGCGCGTCGAGGTCGCGGTCCCAGGAGGCGATGGCGCGCGCCTCTTCGGGGGTGAGTTCCCCGGGACCTGAGGGGTCGTCGCCGTGCTCGTACGGGAGCGGGTCCGCCTGGTGGGGTACGGGGGCCGGGGCGGGGGCGTCGTACGGTTCGAACTCCGGCTCCTCTAGTTCCGCCGGCTCCTCCAGGTCGTCAAGGCCCTCCGGGAACAGTTCGTCTTCCGATGCCGGGGGCCACCCGTGGTCCTGCTCCTGCTCCCGCGCGGGTTCCCGTAGATACGCCAGGACGGTCTCCGCCGCCTTCTTGCGGCGGTCGAAGGAGACCGGGTCCAGGGGCAGCGGCCAGGCCCGGTCCGGCCCGGTGTCCTTCAGGGAGGGGTTCTCCGCGTCCTTCTCGGGCTCGTCGGCCCACGCCTCGATCTCGCCGTGTCCCGCGGCGCAGTGCTCGTACAGCGCCTGGAGGAACGCGGACGGCCCGCGCCGGCGCTTCTGCGTCGGCCCCCACCAATGGGCCGAGCCGAGCAGGAGGGAGCGGGGGCGGGTGAAGGTCACGTACCCGAGGCGCAGTTCCTCGGTGTGCTGGTGGTCCTTCATGGACTCCTTGAAGGACTTCAGCCCCTTGGCGTCCCAGGCCGCCACGTCCGGGAGGGTCGCGGCGTCGCCGCGCAGCGCGTGCGGCAGCACCTGGGGGTGGGACGTCCACGCCTCCCGCCCGCGGTCGCTCGGGAACTGCCCGGCGACCAGGCCGGGGACGGCGACGACGTCCCACTCCAGCCCCTTGGACTTGTGGGCGGTGAGGATCTTGACGGTGTTCTCGCCGCCCGGCAGGGCGTTGTCCAGGCCCTTCTCGTACTGGGCTGCGGTGCGCAGGAAGCCGAGGAAGGCGAGCAGTGAGGCCTCGCCGTCCAGCGCGGCGAAGCCGGCGGCGACGTCGAGGAAGTTCGCCAGGGTCTCGCGGCGGCGGGCGGCGAGCGCGTGCGGGGACGCTGACAGCTCGACGTCGAGGCCGGTGGTGCCGAGGACCCGGTGCAGCACGTCCATCAGCGGGTCGGCGAGGGACCGGCGCAGCTCCCGCAGCTCCGCGGCGAGGTGGGCGAAGCGCACGCGGGCCTCGGCCGAGAAGGGCAGCCCGTCCTCGGTGCCGGGCCCGGCGTCGGCCTCTTTGTACGGGTCGAGGAAGGTGTCCAACGCATCGGCGAGGGAGACCACCTCGGCCGGGTCGGTGCCCTCGACGGCCGCGGCGAGCCGTTCGTCCGCGGCGGCGGGGTCGGCGGGGTCGGCGGACCGTGCGCGGTGCACCAGCAGCCGGGCGCGCCGGCCGAGCAGGGCGAGGTCCCGCGCGCCGATCCGCCAGCGCGGTCCGGTGAGCAGCCGTACGAGCGAGGCGTTGGCCCCCGGGTCCTGGAGGACCTCGCAGACCGCGACCAGGTCGGCCACCTCCGGCAGGTGCAGCAGCCCGGACAGCCCCACGACCTCGACCGGCACCTCCCGCGCCACCAGGGCGCCCTGGATCTCGGGAAAGTCGCCGGCCGTGCGGCACAGGACGGCGATCTCGCCCGGGGGCGTGCCGGTGTGCACCAGGTGGGCGATCGAGTCGGCGAGCCAGGCGATCTCCTCCTCGTGCGTCGACAGCAGGGCGACGCGGACCGAGCCGTCGGCTTCCGCCCCGGGGGCGGGCCGCAGCGCGGCCACGCCCGCGTGCCGGGCGCGCAGCGGGGCGGCGAGGTCGTTCGCGAGCTTCAGCAGCCGGCCGCCGCTGCGGCGGTTCTCGCTGAGCGCGTACCGGGCGGCGGGGGTGCCGTCGCGGTGCGGGAAGTGCTCGGGGAAGTCGTCCAGGTTGGCCACGGACGCGCCGCGCCAGCCGTAGATCGCCTGGCAGGGGTCGCCGACGGCGGTCACCGCGTGGCCGGCGCCCCGGCTCTGGCCGAAGAGGCCGGAGAGCAGCAGGCGCTGTGCGACGGACGTGTCCTGGTACTCGTCGAGGAGGACGACGCGGAACTCGTCCCGCAGGATCCGGCCCGTCTCGGGCCGGGTCAGCGCGAGGCGCGCGGACAGCGCGATCTGGTCGCCGAAGTCCAGCAGCTCGCGGGAGCGCTTGGCCCGGCGGTAGCGGACGGTCAGCTCCAGCAGCTCTCGGCGGGCGGCCACGGCTTCGGGGACCTTGCGCAACTCGGCGTTGCTGAGCCGTACGCCGCCGCCGGCCAGGTCGTCGGCGAGCTCCGCGTCGTACGCGGCGAGGCGCTCGGGGTCCACCAGGTGCTCCGACAGCTCGGCGTCGAGCGCGAGCAGATCGCTGACGAGGGTGGGGAACGAACGGGTCAGCGCGGGGTACGGCCCCGGCGCCTCGCGCAGCACGCGGGCGGCGAGCTGGTAGCGCGTGGCGTCGGCGAGGAGCCGCGCGGTGGGTTCGAGCCCGATGCGCAGGCCGTGGTCAGTGAGGAGCTGCCCGGCGAAGGCGTGGTACGTGGAGATGCGGGGTTCGCCGGGCGGGTCGTCCGGGTCGATCGCGTCGGGGTCGGTGACGCCGGCGCGGACGAGGGCGGTCCGTACGCGTTCGGCGAGCTCGCCCGCGGCCTTGTTGGTGAACGTGAGCCCGAGGACCTGCTCGGGGGCGACCTGCCCCGTGCCGACGAGCCAGACGACCCGGGCGGCCATCACCGTCGTCTTCCCCGACCCGGCACCGGCGACGATGACCTGCGGGGCGAGGGGGGCGGTGATGCAGTCGATCTGCTCGGGCGTGAAGGGAATGCCGAGGAGCTCTTTGAGCTGCTCGGGGTCGCGGAGGTTCCTGTTCACGGGAAAAGGCTAAGCGGCCCCACTGACAGGCTGCGGGGCCGCTGGACGTATCCGCCGTTGCTCCGCAGGTGCGATTGCTCTCTGCGGCCCGGTGGTGGGCTGAGCGCGCAGTTCCTCGCGCCCCCGGACAGACCCGCCGCTTCCCCCCGGGTGCGTCGGTCTCTGCGGGCCGTCCGTGGCTGTTCGCGCAGTTCCCCGCGCCCCTGATTCGCTGCCCCCGTCATGTGACTGCGGGCTCAGGGCAGGGGTTTTAGGAGCGCGGGGAACTGCGCGACCAGCCCACCACGGCCCGCGGAGACCGACGCACCCGCAGGGGACGCCACAGGCGGTCCCAGTCGGCAGGGCGCGACAGTACAGCCACGGCTGAATCGCGGGACCGGTCCGGGGAGGGGAACCACCGGGGTCTTGTGAGCGCCACAGCCCGCAGGGGTGCCAGGAGGTCACTCCACCACGTGGCGGCCCTCGGGATGCGCCGTGCACGACGCCTTGAACGTGCACGTCGCACAGTGCGCGCCCGTCGTGGGTGTGAAGCGTTCGTCCAGCACCCGGCCCGCCGCCGTGGCCAGCAGGTCGCCCACCCACTCGCCCGCCAGCGGCTCCTGCGCCTGGACCTTCGGAGCCGCGTCGCCACCCTCCTTGCGGGGGGCCGCTTGGCGCAGGTGGACCAGTTCGGCGCCGCCGGGTTCGGGGCGGCGGCCGTCGAAGACCTCGTCGACCGCGCCCTCGCGCACCGCGAGCTGGTACACCGCGAGCTGCGGGTGGTGCGCGACCTCCTCGCCCGTCGGCGCCTGCTTGCCCGTCTTGAAGTCGACGACGTACGCCCGGCCCTGCGCGTCCCGCTCGACGCGGTCCATGGAGCCGCGGATCCGCACCTCGTACTCCCCCGCCTCCAAGGTCACGTCGAACTCGCGCTCCGTCGCCGCGGGGACGCGCCCCGCGCGGTCCATCACGTGCCAGCGCAGGAAGCGTTCGATCGCCGCGCGCGCGTGGCCCTTCTCCTGCTCCGACTTCCAGGGCGCGTCGAAGGCGAGCGCGTTCCAGACCGAGTCGAGGCGTTCCATCAGGACGGCGAGGTCGGCCGGGGTGCGGCCGGACGCGACCTCGTCCGCGAGCACGTGGATCACGTTGCCGAAGCCCTGTGCCACGGTGGCCGGCTCGTCCGCCCGTACCTCGCGTCCCAGGAACCACTGGAGCGCGCAGGTGTTGGCGAGCTGGTCCAGGGCGCTGCCGGACAGGGCCACGGGGCGGTCGCGGTCCCGCAGCGGGGCGGGGCTCCGGGTGGGCTCGTGCAGGCCCCACCAGCGCTGCGGATGCGCCGCGGGAGCGAGCGGCAGACCCTCGTCGTCCTGGAGCGCGGCGAGCTTGGCCAGACGTCGGGCGGCGGCGTCCCGCAGCCCGGGCGAGGCGGCGGGGTCGACGGTGGTGGCGCGCAACTCGGCGACGAGCGCGGCGACGGCGAGGGGCCGGCGGGGCCGGCCGGCCACCGCGACCGGGGGGACGCCGAGTTCGGCGAGGAAGCGGGACGGCTGGTCGCCGTCGTCGGCGGGCGCCTGGACCGCGGTGACGACGAGACGTTCGCGCGCGCGGGTGGCGGCGACGTAGAAGAGCCGTCGTTCTTCGGCCAGCAGCGCGCCGGGCGTGAGCGGTTCGGCGAGGCCGTCGCGACCGATGCGGTCGGCCTCCAGGAGCGAGCCGCGGCGGCGCAGGTCGGGCCAGAGCCCCTCCTGCACCCCGGCGACCACGACCAGGCGCCACTCCAGGCCCTTGGAGCGGTGCGCGGTCATCAGGCGGACCGCGTCGGGGCGCTCCTGGCGGCCGGAGAGGGTGCTCGCGGCGATGTCCTGGGCCTCGATCTCCTCGATGAAGTTGAGCGCGCCGCGCCCGCCGGTGCGCTCCTCCGCGCGCGCGGCGGTGTCGAACAGCGCGCACACGGCGTCCAGGTCGCGGTCCGCGTTCCGGCCGGCGGCGCCGCCGCGCAGCGCCGCGTTCTCCAGCCGCTGCGGCCAGTACGTGCCGTTCCACAGCGTCCACAGGGTCTCCTCCGCCGTGCCGCCGCCGTCGAGGACGGCGCGGGCCCGGGCCAGCAGCTTGCCGAGTTCCTGTGCGCGGCGGGCGTACGAGGGGTCGTGGGCGACCAGTCGTTCGGGTTCGGCGACGGCCCGGGCGATCAGGAGGTCGGACGGCGGGGGCAGACGATTGCCCGCGGCCCGTTCCTCGTCGCGCAGGGCGCGGCCGAGTTTGCGCAGGTCGGCGGCGTCCATCCCGCCGAGGGGGGAGCTCAGCAGGGTCAGCGCGGTCTCGGTTTCGAGCCAGCCGCCCACCACCTCCGGGACGCCGTCGGCACCCGCGTCGGAATCCGAGTCGGAACCCTCTTCGGCGTCGTCGGCGTGCTGCGTCGCCATCGCCCGCAGCGCCGTCAGCAGCGGCGCGACCGCGGGTTCGTGGCGCAGCGGCACGTCCGCGCCGTCGACCTCCAGCGGCACCCCTGCCGACGTCAGGGCGCGTCGGATCGCCGGGATGGTGCGGTTGCCCGCGCGGACGAGGACGGCCATGTCCTGCCACGGAACGCCGTCCTCCAGATGGGCGCGGCGCAGGATGTCGGCGACGTTGTCCAGCTCGGCGGAGGCCGTGGGATAGGTGTACGCCTCCACGCGCCCGCCTCGGCGCGTCGCCGCGAGGTCCCGGTGGGCGCGGACCTTGTCGCCGGGCAGCCGGGTCAGCGGCATCCGTCGGGTGAGCAGCCGGGTCGCTTCGAGCAGCGTCTCGCCGCTGCGCCGGGACGCGGTGAGGACGGCGACGCCCGCCGGGGCGCCGTCCGCGCGCGGGAAGGCGGTCGGGAAGTCGAGGATGCCGTTCACGTCGGCACCCCGGAAGGCGTAGATGGACTGGTCGGGGTCGCCGAAGGCGACCAGGGTCCGACCGCCGCCGACGAGCGCCTGCAGCAGCCGGACCTGCGACGGGTCGGTGTCCTGGTACTCGTCGACGAACACCGCGTCGTAGGGGAAGTCGTGCGGGAAGGCGCGCGCGGGCGCCGTGCGCTCCGCGAGGAGGACCGCCCGGTGCACCAGTTCGGCGTAGTCGAGGACGCCCTGCATGTCGAGGACGTCCAGGTACTCCGCGAGGAAGGAGGCCGCGGCCCGCCAGTCGCGCCGTCCGGTGCGGGCGGCGAACCGCGCCAGGGACTCGGGGTCGAGACCCAGCTCCCGGCTGCGGGCGAGCACGGCCCGCACCTCGTCGGCGAATCCGCGGGTGGTCAGACAGGCCCTCAGCTCGTCGGGCCAGCGGTTGCGGGCGAGCCCGTCGGCCTCCAGGTCGAGCTGGCCGGTGAGCAGCTCGCGCACGGCGACGTCCTGTTCGGGGCCCGACAGCAGCCGCAGCGGCTCGGCGAACAGCTCGGCGTCCTGGTGGGCGCGGACCAGGGCGTAACAGAAGGAGTGGAACGTGGTGGCCTGCGGGGCGCGCGCGCCGCCGAGTCGCAGCGCCATCCGGTCCCGCAGCTCCACGGCCGCCTTGCGGCTGAAGGTGAGCACCAGGATCCGCTCGGGGTCGGCGCCCTTGGCCAGCCGGGCGGAGACCGCCTCGACGAGGGTGGTCGTCTTGCCGGTGCCGGGGCCGGCGAGGACGAGCAGCGGGCCGTGACCGTGGTCAACCACGGCGCGCTGCGCGGCGTCCAGAAGAAGGGGATCAGCGGTACCGGGCGGGGTGCGGACCAGCCGGTACGCACTCGTGCCCCGCCCCCGGTGCCCCTGTGGGCGCGGGAAGCTCCCCTGCCGTCCCTGTCGCGGGTGCGGCGTGCGCCCTGTGGTGGAGGAGGTCACGTGGATCGCCGGTCCTGGTGGGTGTGGTGGTGCTGATGGAGCTGGAAGTGAAACGGAAGGGGAGTCGGAGGGGAGGGTGGGAAGGGGTACGGGAGGAGTCCCGTCGGGTCGTCCCCGCACGGCCGGGGGCGCGCCCGCACGACGCTACCTCGCCGCCGCCGGGCGCCCGGGAGCACCCGGTGCCGACGCCACCACGCGCCCGGACCGCCGTCCCCCGCCGCCGTACTCCGTACGGCCTCGGCCTCGCCCGCGCCGCCGTCGCGTGCCGGAAGCTGTCAGGTGTGGGCGTCGTCCACCGCACCACCAACGTCGCCACCGCCCTCCGCGCCGCCGCCCTCGCCACCACCGCTGCCGTCACCACCGCCGTCGGCGCCGTCCCAGCGGGCCCGCCTCATGTTGATCCGCGGTACGTGCCCCTCGGCGCCGGCCGGGGCCTCGCGCAGCGGGGTGCCCTCCGCGCGGTAGTTCCCGAGGGCCTCCGGCTCGTGGCCGGGCAGCAGCGTGCCGTCCGAGCGGACCACGCGCCACCAGGGCACGCCGCCGCCGTACAGCGCCATGACGCGGCCCACCTGGCGCGGCCCGCCCTCGCCGAGCCACTCGGCGATGTCGCCGTACGTCATCACGCGGCCGGGCGGGATCAGCTCCGCGACGTCGAGGACCCGCTCCGCGTACTCCGGAAGCTCTTCCATCCGGTCCATCCTGCCCCACCCCACCGACAGTGCCGCCGACGCCGCCGACGCCGCCGACGCGGCCGGAGCCCGGCCCTTGAGAATGGTCCGGACCATTACGAGCGGCAAAGCAGACAAAAGCCGAAGTATCATCCGGGCGACGTCCGCGCGATGCCCCCTGATGCCCTCGTCCGCCGTCCGGTCGTGCCACCATCGTGCGGACGGTGACCGGTGAGGCGCGCTCAGCAAGAGCAGCAGGAAGTGCAGGAAGAGACAGAAGAGACGGCGAAAGGGGGAGGGCGTGCAGCCCAGGACGACGGCTGACCCCTCCGGGACCGGGCCGGAGCGGACCGACCGCGCGGGCCACCGGGAGCACCCGGGTCCCGGCACCCCCGCCGCACCCGCCGACGGCGCCCCGTCCAGGAAGGCGCCCCCCACCAAGGACGTAGGACCGATCGAGGACAAGAAGCACGTAGACGACGCCGGCGCCGACAGCGGCGACAACGGCCGGCGCACGGGTGCGGGCGAACGCTCCCCCGACGTCGACGGTGCCCACGACGCCTCCGCGGCCCACGACGCCCCCGCCTCACCCGCCTCACCCGCCTCCTCCGACGCTTCCGACGCTTCCGACGCTTCCGAGGGCGGCAAGGCCGCCAAGGGCCGCGGGGACGACAAGGACGGCGGCAAGCGCGGCAAGGACGACGCCTGCACCGACGGCGTCGACGGCGTGTCCGGCGACGAGCCCCTGCTCGCGGCCCGCGTCCACCGCCCCTCCGACCTCATGCGCTTCCTCGTCGGCATCCTCGCGATCGCCGTCGTCCTCGCCATCGCCGCGTTCGCCCAGGGCACCACCACCGGCCTGGAGAACGACATCAACAAGGGCACCGGCCAGGCCCCCGACCTCCTGGTCAAGCTGGCCGGCCTGGTGTCCTCCATCGCCGTACTGCTCGTCCCCATCGCCTTCGCGATCGAACGCCTGATCAAACGGGACGGGCTGCGCATCGCCGACGGCGTCCTCGCCGCCGTGCTCGCCCACGGCGTCACCCTCGCCACCGACCTCTGGGTCGCCCGGGTGGCGCCCGCCAGCATCCAGGACGCCCTCACCCAGTCCCAGAGCGGCGGACTCACCGACCCGGTCCACGGCTACCTGGCCCCCGTCATCGCGTACATGACGGCCGTCGGCATGGCCCGCAGACCCCGCTGGCGGGTCGTGTTGTGGGTGGTGCTGCTGCTCGACGCCTTCGCGATGCTGGTCGCCGGGTACACGACACCGTTCTCGATCATCCTCACCGTGCTGCTGGGTTGGACCGTGGCGTACGGCACGCTGTACGCCGTCGGCTCGCCCAACGTGCGCCCCACCGGGCAGACCCTGCTGGCGGGCCTGCGCCACGTCGGGTTCCGCCCGGTCACCGCGATGCGCGCCGAGGACGTGCCGGAGACCTCCCCGCTGCGCTCCGCCGGCAGCGGCGGCGCCGAGCAGGGCGACCGGGGCCGCCGCTATCTGGTCACCCTGGAGGACGGGCCGCCGCTCGACGTCACCGTCGTCGACCGCGAACAGCAGGCCCACGGCTTCTTCTACCGACTGTGGCGACGGCTGACGCTGCGCTCCATCACCACGCGCCGCTCCTCTCTCCAGTCCCTGCGCCAGGCGCTGGAGCAGGAGGCGCTGCTGGCGTACGCGGCGATCGCGGCCGGCGCGAACGCCCCCAAACTGATCGCCACCTCCGAGTTGGGCCCGGACGCCGTGATGCTCGTGTACGAGCACCTGGGCGGGCGCAGCCTGGACGACATGGCGGACGAGGAGATCACCGACGACGTGGTGCGGGGGGCCTGGCGACAGGTCAAGGCGTTGCAGTCGCGTCGCATCGCGCACCGCAGGCTGACCGGGGACGCCATCTTGGTGGATCGTTCCGGCAAGGTCATCCTCACCGATCTCAGGGGCGGTGAGATCGCCGCGGGCGACCTGGTGCTGCGGATGGACGTCGCCCAACTGCTGGTCACCATCGGGCTGCGGGTCGGCGCCGAACGCGCGGTCTCCGGCGCCCTGGAGGTGCTGGGCCCCGACGCCGTGGCGGACTGTCTGCCGCTGCTCCAGCCGATCGCGCTCAGCCGCTCCACCCGGGCGACCCTGCGCAAGCTGGCCAGGGAGCGGGCCGAGCGCGAGCGGGAGGCCGTCCTGGAGGCGTCCGCCGCGGATCGCCGCGCCCGCGCCGAAGCGGCCGACGAGCGCACGGCAACGGCCGGCAAGAAGGCCGTGCGCAAGTCCGAGCGGGCGGAGAAGCAGGCCAACAAGCGGGCCATAGACGAAGCGCTCGACGAGGCGCGCGAAGAGGACCTCCTCACCCAGATCCGCCACCAGGTGCTGCTGATCCGCCCCCAGGCGCCGGTGGAGCCGGTCCGGCTCGAACGCATCCGACCGCGCACCCTGGTGAGCCTGATCGCGGGCGCGATCGCGGCGTACTTCCTGCTCTCGCAGATCGCCGGCAACAACCTCGCCGCCGACTTCGGCAGCACCCAGTGGGTGTGGGTGGCGGTCGCGGTCGCGTTCTCGGTGCTCAGCTACGTGGCGGCGGCGATGAGCCTGCTGGGGTTCGTGCCCGAACGCGTGCCGTTCCCCAAGACGGTCCTCGCCCAGGTCGCCGGCTCCTTCGTCAAGATCGTCGCCCCGGCCGCGGTCGGCGGCGTCGCGCTGAACACCCGGTTCCTCCAGCGCTCGGGCGTACGGCCCGGCCTCGCGGTGGCGAGCGTCGGCGCGGCGCAGCTCTTCGGCCTCGGCGCGCACATCCTGCTCCTGCTGACCTTCGGATACCTCACCGGCACGGAGAAGACGCCGTCCCTGAGCCCGTCCAGGACGGTGATCGCCGGTCTGCTGACGGTCGCCGTGCTGGTGCTGGTGGTGACCGCGATCCCGTTCCTGCGCAAGTTCGTCTCGACGCGGCTGCGGTCGCTGTTCGCCGGGGTCGTGCCGCGGATGCTGGACGTGCTCCAGCGCCCCGGCAAACTGCTGACGGGCATCGGCGGACAGCTCCTGCTGACCTTCGCCTTCGTGATGTGCCTGGACGCCTCGATCCGGGCGTTCAACGACGGCGCCCAGCCGCTGAGCTACGCGAGCCTCGCGGTGGTCTTCCTGGCGGGCAACGCGCTGGGGTCGGCCGCGCCGACGCCCGGCGGCGTGGGCACGGTCGAGGGCGCGCTGATCCTCGGTCTGATCGCCGCCGGAGTGCCGCGGGACGTGGCGACGGCCGCGGTTCTGCTGTACCGGATCCTGACGCTCTGGCTGCCCGTACTGCCCGGTTGGTTCGCCTTCAACCACCTCACGCGCAGAGGCTCGCTCTAGCCCGGGTTCGCTCTCAGGGATCCCGGCCGGAAACCACCCGCATGGACCGCCGCGGGGGCGCCCGGCAGCGCCACCGCGCACGATGGCGGCATGCCCACCACCGCCAGCGCCGTCCGCGCCGCCGCCCTCGTCGCCTCCCTGTCCGTGCTGCTGGCGGCGGGCTGTTCCGAGAGCGGCGAGAAGGGCAAGGGGAAGGATCCGGCCGGCGGGAAGGCCAGTACGGTCTCCCCCGAGACCGGCGCCTCGCCCCTGGGGAAGAAGCTCACCGGGCAGAAGCTGACCTGGAAGCCGTGTCCGGCGCCCTCCGAGGCCGAGGGCGGCGGCCCGGCGCCCGTGCCGCTGCCCGGCGGCTCGGAGTGGGAGTGCTCCTTCATGAACGCGCCCCTGGACTACGCCGAACCGGACGGCAAGACGATCGAGCTGGCACTGATCCGCGCGAAGGCCACCCGGGCGGCGGACCGCATCGGCTCGCTGATCTTCAACTTCGGCGGGCCCGGCGGCTCCGGCGTCGCCACCCTCCCCGCCGCCGCGACCGACTACGTCGCCCTGAACACCCGCTACGACCTGGTGAGCTTCGACCCGCGCGGGGTCGGCCGCAGCGACGCCGTGGTGTGCGAGGACGACAAGCAACTGGACGCCTTCTACGCCCTCGACGCCACGCCCGACGACGCGGCCGAGATCACGGCGTACGAGAAGGGCCTGAAGTCCTACGCTGCGGCCTGCGAGAAGAACTCCGGCGACGCGCTCCCCCACGTCGGCACCCTCAACGCGGCCCGCGACATGGACCTGATGCGCCAGGTGCTCGGGGACTCCAAGCTGCACTACTTCGGGATCTCGTACGGCACGGAACTCGGCGGCGTGTACGCCCACCTCTTCCCCAAGAACGTCGGCCGGGCCGTCTTCGACGCCGTCGTCGACCCCACCAAGGACTCCGAACAGAGCTCCCTCGGCCAGGCGAAGGGCTTCCAACTCGCCCTCGACAACTTCGCCCGGGACTGCGTGGACCGCGGCGACGAGTGCCTGCTCCCCGGCACCACCGTGCAGGAGGTGGAGGCCGGCATCGTCGACCTGCTGGCACGGCTCGACCGCAAGCCGATCCCCACCGGCAGCGGTCGGGAGCTGACCCAGACGCAGGCGCTGAACGGCATCGCGCAGTCGCTGTACTCGCAGGAGTTCTGGGAGTACCTGGAGGCGGGCGTCAGCGAGGCGGACGGCGGCGACGGCTCCCTGCTGCTCGCCCTCTCCGACGCGATGACCGGCCGCAACGCGAACGGTCAGTACAGCAACTCGGGCGCGGCCTTCAACGCCATCAGCTGCGCGGACTCCAAGGACCGCTACTCGGTCGCGCAAACGAAGGACGAACTGCCCACGTTCCGCCAGGCGTCGCCGGTCTTCGGCGACTACCTGGGCTGGGGCATGATCAGCTGCACCAACTGGCCCGTCGGCGGCACCTGGAACACCCCCGACGTCTCCGCACCGGGCGCCCCGCCGATCGTCGTCATCGGCAACACCGGTGACCCGGCGACCCCGTACGAGGGCGCCAGGGCGATGGTCGAGGCGCTCGGGCCGGGCGTCGGCGTCGAGGTGACCTACCGGGGCCAGGGGCACGGGGCGTACAACGCGACCAGCACGTGCGTGAAGGGCGCCGTCGACGCGTACTTGCTGGAGGGACGCGTCCCCGCGGCCGGGACAGTGTGCCAGTAGGACGCGTACGGCCGCTGCGTTGTCAGTGGGGGCACCTACGATGGAACGCGTTCGGCACCGGCCGGGCACGGACCACGGGGGGTTCGCATGGGGCACAGCAGATGGCGGGCGGGGGCGCTGGTCGCAGCGGCCGTCCTCCTCGCCGGGACTGCCGTCAGCTGCACCGACGACGGCGAAGGCGACGGCAGCGGCGGCAAGTCAGGGAAGAGCCCGGCCACGACGCCGTCGAGCGCCCCGCCCGACAGCCCGGCCGCGAGCCCGTCGGCCGGCGCCCTGCCCGCCTCCGTCACCGGGCAGTTGCCCGTGTGGCGCCCGTGCAAGGCGCCCGCGGACGATCCCGGCGCGGACGCCCCGGGCGGGCGGTGGCAGTGCGCGTCGATCCGTGCGCCGCTCGACTATGCCAAGCCCGACGGCGAGACGATGGCCATCGCCCTGATCCGCGCCGAAGCGAAGGACGAGAAGCGCCGCATCGGCTCCCTCGTGTTCAACTTCGGCGGGCCCGGCGCATCCGGCGTCGCCGTGCTCCCGGGCTTCGCCGAGGACTTCACCCAGCTCAACGACCGGTACGACCTGGTGAGCTTCGACCCGCGCGGCGTGGCGGGCAGCTCCAGCGTGGTGTGCCGCAACGACCGGGAGACCGAAGCGTCCCACCGGGTCGACAACACCCCCGACACGGCCGCCGAGGAGAAGGCGTTCCTCGCGGACTCCGCGGCCTTCGGCGCCGGCTGCGCCCAGCGCTCCGGCAAGGTCCTCCCCCACGTCAGCACCGCGAACACCGCCCGCGACATGGACCTGATCCGACACGTACTCGGCGACGCCAAGCTGCACTACTTCGGCTTCTCGTACGGCACGGAACTCGGCGGCGTGTACGCCCACCTCTTCCCGAAGAACGTGGGCCGACTGGTCATGGACGCGGTCGTGGACCCCACCGCGGACTTCGCCGGCGGCGCGCGGAACCAGGCACTCGGCTTCCAACGCGCCCTGGACAACTACTTCACGAGCCGCGGCACCGGCGCCAAGGACGGCACGGCCAAGGTCGCGGCGCTGCTGAAGCGGCTGGACGGCAAGCCGCTGCCGGCGACGCCGGGCCGCGAGCTGACCGAGTCCCTGGCGCTCACCGCCGTCGTCTTCTCGCTGTACAGCGAGGAGCGCTGGCCGCTGCTGACGGAGGGGCTGGCAGCCGCCGAGCGGGGCGACGGCACCGAACTGCTGCGCCTCGCCGACAGTTACAACTCCCGTGACGCCGAGGGCCGCTACTCCACGAAGAGCCACTCGCAGCGGGCGATATCGTGCGCCGACGCCCGGGCCAGGCCCACCGCGGACGACGTGAAGTCCCGCCATCTGGCGGACTTCACCCGGGTGTCCCCGGTGTTCGGCCCGTACCTGGCGTGGGACGTGGCGGGCTGGTGCGCGCAGTGGCCGGTCGAGGGTGTGTGGGAGAAGCCGGAGGTCTCGGCGAAGGGGGCGCCGCCCGTCCTCGTCATCGGCACCACCGGCGACCCCTCCACGCCCTACGAGGGCGCGCAGCGGATGGCGGACGGACTGGGCACCGGAGTCGGGGTGCTGATCAGCAGCAAGGGCCAGAACCACGGTTCGTACGGCTTCTCCCCCTGCGTCACCCGCCTCGTGGACGCCTATCTGCTCGGCGGCAAGGTCCCGAAGAGCGGCACGAGCTGCGGGTAGGGCCTGGGCACGGCGCGGCCCCGGCCGCGCGCCGCGTCGGGAGGACGTCGGTGCGCGACCGGGGCCGTAAAGGCCCTAGTACACGGGCTTGCTGGGCTCGATCTGGTTCACCCAGCCGATGACGCCGCCGCCCAGGTGGACCGCGTCGGCGAAGCCCGCCGACTTGAGGACCGCGAGGACTTCCGCACTGCGGACACCCGTCTTGCAGTGCAAGACGATCTTCCTGTCCTGCGGCATGCTCTCCAGGGCCGTGCCCATCAGGAACTCGTTCTTGGGGATCAGCTTGGCGCCCGGGATGGAGACGATCTCGTACTCGTTGACCTCGCGGACGTCGATGATCTCGATGTTCTCGCCCTCGTCGATCCACTCCTTGAGCTGCTTGGGAGTGATCGTCGCGCCGGCCGCGGCCTCCTGCGCCTCCTCGGAGACGACGCCGCAGAACGCCTCGTAGTCGATCAGTTCGGTGACGGTGGGGTTCTCGCCGCAGACCGCGCAGTCCGGGTCCTTGCGCACCTTCACCTGGCGGTACTGCATCTCCAGGGCGTCGTAGATCATCAGCCGGCCGACCAGGGGCTCGCCGACGCCGGCGAGGAGCTTGATCGCCTCGGTGACCTGGATGGAGCCGACGGAGGCGCAGAGCACGCCGAGGACGCCGCCCTCGGCGCAGCTCGGGACCATGCCCGGCGGCGGGGGCTCGGGGTACAGGCAGCGGTAGCAGGGGCCGTGCTCGGACCAGAAGACCGACGCCTGGCCGTCGAAGCGGTAGATGGAGCCCCACACGTACGGCTTGTTGAGCAGCACGCACGCGTCGTTGACCAGGTAGCGCGTGGCGAAGTTGTCCGTGCCGTCGACGATGAGGTCGTACTGGCCGAAGATGTCCATCACGTTGTCGGCTTCGAGCCGCTCTTCGTGCAGGACGACGTTGACGTACGGGTTGATGCCCAGGACCGAGTCCTTCGCGGACTCGGCCTTGGAGCGGCCGATGTCGGCCTGGCTGTGGATGATCTGGCGCTGCAGATTGGACTCGTCGACCTCGTCGAACTCGACGATGCCGAGGGTGCCGACTCCGGCGGCGGCGAGGTACATCAGCGCGGGGGACCCCAGGCCGCCCGCGCCGACACAGAGCACCTTGGCGTTCTTCAGCCGCTTCTGCCCCGCCATCCCGACATCCGGGATGATCAGGTGGCGGGAGTACCTGCGGACCTCGTCGACGGTGAGCTCAGCAGCTGGCTCGACCAGGGGTGGCAGCGACACGGGGACTCCGTTGCGTCGGTAAGTCAGTACGGTTGTTCCCTGGTAACACTGCCACGCGCCTACTCATTCCGAGACACCCGGTCCGATCCGCGAGACGATTTCGTCCCAGTAGCCGGGCAGCGCCTCAAATGCCATCTTTCGTCCCCGATCCGGCTCCTCGGGCTCGACCGGTTCCCCGGGTCCGACCGCGTCGACGTGGTCCGCGGGGGCGCGGTCCGGGCGGTCGGTGAAGAAGATCGTCCCGGCGCCCTGCCAGCGGGCGATCCGCACGGCCTCGTCCAGGTGGGTGCGCGGCACCCCGTGGACGAAGTGCACGAACCGTTCCGGCGGGTACCCGGCCGTCCACTGGGCCACCTGTGACCAGCGGTACTCAGTCCAGGCGCCGGAGAAGGTCACCAACTGGTCCGCGGCCTCCGCGTATCCGGGGTACGGATGGCCGCCGTGCCCCAGGACGAGGTGCCCGTCCGAACCGCCGGGCCCCCGGCCCTCCAGGAGCGCGCTCAGGGTCGCCGTCACCCGGCGCACGCCCGCCAGCTCCGGGCGCTCGACCGGGCAGCGGTCCAGCAGGAAGCCGCCGACCCGGTACCACTCCAGGTAGTGGTGGGCGTCGGCGATCAACTCGGCGAAGGGGCGGGCGCCGCGGGCCAGGTCGAGGTGGCCTATGACGCGCACGCCCGCGTTGGTCAACTGACCCGCGGCGGACAGGCAGTGCGGGTCGGGACGGGCCCCGGGTCCGTTCGCCACGTTCAGCACCACCCAGTCCAGCGGGGTGCCGGGCCGGGTCAGCTCGGCCCACTCCGTGGGCGCGACGAGCGGGTGCGCGTAGCCGGGGATGCCGATGCGCAGCCGGCCCCAGGCGCCGTCGCAGAGCGCCTGCGCCGGTCCGGATGCGGCGGGGACGAAGCGCCGCAGGGCCCGAGCGGTCAGATGCGACACGCCGCCTCCATCCAGATGTCGGCCAGCGACTCCTCCAGGTTGATCCGGGGACGCCAGCCGAGGCGGTCGCGGGCGGTGCGGATGTCCGCCTGCTGCCAGCTGCCGCAGCCGTCGGGGTACGGGACGGGGGTCGAGGAGAGCTGCTCCAGGACGGACTCGGTGCGCTGCGGCCCGATGCCATGGCTGGGGCCGTGGCCGGGACCCGGGCCGTGCCCCGGGTGGCCGGGGTGAGCGGAGTGACCAGGATGACCGAGGTGACCGGGGTGGGCCTGGTGGCCGATGGGACCGCCCCCGAGCGCCCCCGGCCGCCCCTGCGGCACGTCCAGCTCGTGCAGCGCACCGGCGTACCCGGCGACCCTGGCGAGGACCGCCGCCGCGTCTCTGAGCCGTACGGCCCGGCCCGTACCGATGTTGACGATGCCCTGGGCGGCGGAGAGCGAGGCGGCGTGCACGGCCCGTGCAACGTCGCGTACGTCCACGAAGTCGCGCTGCACGCCGAGGCCGCTCAGCTTCAGCTCGCCGTCGCCGGACTGCATCGCGCGGCGCATCGCCTCGGCGAGCCGTCCGAGCGGGGAGCCGGCCGGGGTGCCGGGGCCGACGGGCGAGAAGACCCGCAGCACCACGGCGTCCAGACCGGAGCCGAGGACGAGTTCGGTCGCGGCGAGCTTGCTCACGCCGTACGGGCCGCCGGGCCGCGGCACCGCGTCCTCCGCCGTCGACGAGCCCTGTTGGGACGGCCCGTACTCCGATGAACAGCCCACCTGGACCAGCCGCGCCCCGCAGCCGCTGCGGCGCAGCGCCTCGCAGACGGTGGCGACGGCGACGGTGTTGTGCCGGGTCAGCTCGCGGGCGCCGCCGCGGGTGGCCCCGGCGCAGTTGATGACGACGCCGGGGTGGACGGCGGTCAGGAAGCGGGTGAGCGCGCCGGGGCTTCCGCCGGCGAGGTCGAAGCGCACGTCGGCGTCGTCCCCGCGCCCGAGGGCGGTGAGGTGGACGGCGGGGTCGGCGAGCAGTCGGTCCGCGACGAAGCGGCCGAGGAATCCATTGGCACCGAGCAGCAGCACCCTCATCGCGCGACCCTTTCGTACCGACGGTTCATGGCTGGGGACTGGCGGATCATGTCGGGTCTCTCCTTAGGGCGTCGCCAGGGCTCGACGACGGCTGATTCAGCGGATGACGACTGGTACGGGTAGGCGGGTTCGCCTGGGTGGTGCGCGTGGTGCGAGTGGTACGGCTTGTGCGGGAGGTGCGACGGGTACGGCCGGGGCCACGGCACGGCCGGTGGTGCGCCCGCGGTGCCTGCACGACCGACCCGTCCGGTCCGGCTGGTGGGGCCGGCGTCTCCGGTACGGCTCATCCGGTACGGCTCAGAGGTCCGGCGCCGGCCGGCCCGGCGGCCGGGGCGCGGCGCAGCTCATGAGGCGTGGGCGGAGGCCCGGGACAGTGCGCCCGCGGCCCGCACCAGCAGCCCTGCCGCGGCCACCCCGCACACCAGGGCGGACGCCGTGCCAGCGCCCCACGCCGTCAGCGCCGCCTCCACCGGCCGGGCCAGGGCATCGCAGCCCGGCAGCCGGCCGACCGCCAGCAGCACCGGCCCCAGGGCGTGGCCCGCGCAGGCGGCGCCCAGCCCGACGGCCGCGGCCCGCGCGAAGCCGTGCGCGCTCAGCAGTCGGGCCACGAAGAGCAGCAGCCCGAGGGCGCAGGTCGCCGCGAGGACGCCCCCGTCGACCTCTCCTTCGCCGACCGTCACGGCGGCCACCGCGACCGCCGCGGCCAGGGCCGCCGCGTACAGCGCGACGACGCCGAACAGCAGCGGGCGCACCCCGGACGCGAAGGCACCGAGCGCCCTGCTCACCCCCAGCCGACGCCGTGCACGCACGGAGAACAGCCGGACGCACCAGGCTGCGGGCGCGACCGCGAGCGCGAGGCCCACCAGCGGCGCGGGCGTGAAGGGGGGCACGTCGAAGGGCCCGCCGGCGGCGAACTCGTCGAGCAACCCGGTCCCGTACCCGACGCAGCCGAGGAGGAGCGGCGCCCACACGGCGGTGGTGCGCGCCGCGCGCCCCCGCGCCCGCAGGGGTCCGTGCCGCAGACAGAGGAGTACGGCGGCGGCGACGGCGAGCGCGCCGAGCAGGGCGACGACGGTACGGGGGGTGCCGTCGAGCAGCCGCCAGCCCGCGCCGGTCAGGGCCGCGAGGCCGGCGGGCAGCAGCGCCCAGGGGGCGCCCGGCGGGGGCGCGGGCGCCGGCCCGGAGGGTCGCGGCGGCTCGTCGTCCCGCGGCACCCGCGCGTACAGCTCCTCGGCGAGCGCGAACACGTCGCGGTGGCGGAAGCGCGCGGCCGTCCGGTCGGTCACGCCGTGCGCTTCGAGCCCGGCGGCGATCTCCAGGGGGTCGACGGCGCGTTCGCACAGCCCGCGGTGGCGGTGCAGCAAGGTCTTCACGGGGTCGACGGGGCCTCGGCGCGGCGCGCTCCGGCCCGCCGCGGCGCCCGCGCCGGCGGACTGCCTCGGGGGCGTGGCGGACCGGCCCCAACTCGCCGCGCCCGCCCTCGCGCCGGCGCGAGGGCCCCGGTGCGGTGCGCGCCCGGCACCGCCCGCGCTCGGCCCCCCTCCCGAACTGAAGCCCGCGCCGGAATCGACGTCCGCCCCGGAGCCGAAGCCCGCGCCCGGGCCGATGTCTGCGGCGGTGCCGTTGTCCGCGGCGGCCCCGCCGTTCGCCCCGGTCCCGTCGACCGATGCCGTGCCGAGCAGCGCGTCCGAGCGCTCGTCCCAGCCCCCGGGGCTCGGCGGCGGTCCGGGCTCGTCCGCGTACGGCGGGTCGGCGATCCGTGACGTGGTCATGTGCGGGCCTCCTTGGTCGTCACCGGTTTGGCCGCCACCGGTGCGAACGGACCGGGCCGGGAGGTCTCGGCGGTCGACCCGGCGCGGACCGCGGCTTCCGACCCCCGCCACCCCACCGGGACCCGCGCCTCCGCGGGGTGGCCGAAGGGCAGGGGCCCGCCGGCCGCGTCGACGGCGTCCCGGTGGACCGGGGCGCGGGAGATGACTTCGAGGTAGAGGGAGCGGAAGGCGGCGATGTTCTGGTCGGCGGTGAAGAGTTCGAGTGCGCGGGCGCGCGCGGCGGCGCCGAGGCGGGCGGCGCGCGCCGGGTCGCGGATGAGGTCGAGACAGGCGTCGGCGAGGGCCCGGGGGTTGCGCGGCGGGACGACGAGGCCGGTGCCGCCGATCACCTCGACGACGGCGCCGGTGTCCGTGGAGACGGTCGCCCGGCCGCAGAGCATGGCCTCGACGAGCGTGTGCGGGAAGCCCTCCACGACGCTGGAGAGCACCACGACCCCGCCGGCGGCGTAGGCGTCCGCGGGCTCGGGCGCCTCCGGGCCGCCGAGCTCCTCGAAGGAGACCGGGTTGTCGCCGACGGTGTGCGCGTCGGCGGCCTCGTCCGGGAAGAGCTGTGCGGCCAGCGCCTTGCAGTGGGCGAGGTACGCGGTGGCCGCCGGCCCCTCGGCCGGCGGGGCGAACAGCCGCAGCCTGGCCAGGGGTTCGCCCCTGCGCACCTCGGCGAAGGCGTGCAGCAGGGCGATCAGGTCCTTGCCCGGGTCGACCCGCCCCACCCAGACGAGGGTGTACGGATCGCCGCCGTGCTCGGCCTCGCCGACGGCCGCGAACGGGTCGGCCGCGAGCCCGGGGTGGACCGTGCGCAGCTTCGCCCGGTCGGCGCCGCACTTCTCCTGCCAGCGGCGGGCGTGGTTGTTGCCGGGCGTGATGATCGACGCCTGGGTGTACACCTCGGTGGCGAGCCGGCGCTGGAAGGTGGCGAGCACGGCGCGTACGGGTGTGCTCAAGGGGGCGCGCCGTTCGGTCGGTTGCCCCCCGGCGTACGCGCCTTGGCCCGGGCTCCGGCGCGAGCCGCCGCGCCCCGCGCTCGGCCCGCCCAGGGCGCCGGCCGCGCTCGGGACGCCGTCCCGACCGAACCGTGCGGTCCATGCACCCTGACCGCCCCGCTCGGCGTACCCGGGTCGGTCCGCTTGCTCGGAGTGGCCGAAGTGACCGAAGTGACCAGCCTCCCGGAGGTAGTGCGCCCGCAGTTGGACGCCGTACTCCGTGACCAGCAGCGGAACCCCGAAGAAGCGTTTGGCCAAAAGCCCGGGCACGGCCGCTGCACCCCCGGACACGGCGTGGCAGAGGTCGACGGACCCGAGGGCGTCGTCCCCGTACCAGTCCAGGGAGAGCGGGCGCAGTCGGCGCTCCAGCGCATCGGCGACGGTGAGGTGGTCGAGGACGGTGGCGCCGTGCAGCGCGCGGTGCGCGCCGGGGGCGCGACAGGCGGACTCCAGGATGCGCACGGCGTGTTCGGAGCGCAGGTCCGCGCCGAGCGCGCCGTACTCGCGGGCGAGCGCGGCGAGGCCGTAGAGCCCGTCGGCAAAGTCGTCCGCCCTGGCCGGGCCGGGGGTGCAGATCGCGCTGGCGACCTGCGCGAAGTGGTCGACGAAGCGCCGGCGCCCGCGCCGCGGGAGCGGGTGCCCGCCGTCGCCGGGCGTCAGCGGCGGCGCGGTGCGGACCTGCCGCACCTGCGGCGGCAGCGAAACGGCGCCCCCGTCGTGCCGACCGTCCCGCGAGGGCGCGCCACCCAGCGCGTACACATGGAACTCGTGCTGTACGAGCCCGCGCACGAGCCGGTCGCACCACACCGACAACTCACCTGACGCATACGGATAACCACCCTCCGTGAGCAGTCCGACCCGCACGTGAACACCCCCGATCTCCCTTGCGAGCGGCCACCGTTGACTCGGCGACACGCGGCGGAACGACCGTAAGCCGCCGGGGCGGTGGCACGACGGACGGTTGTCCGCCGCGCCACCGGAAGGGGTGAATACACGTAACTTTCACAGCGCGATAGCGTTCCGTCGCGCTACAGATGCACTCCGTCACCGATCGTCAAGCTGGGGCCATTCCCTCCCGCCCGACGAAGCGCCCGAAATGGATAGAAACCCGGAAAAAGGGGGTCGCCGAAGCGGGTCCGCACGGAGCGAACCCGCCGTCGGGGCGCCGTCATCCCTTCGGGTACACCCAGGGGTTGGGCTTGCAGTCGATCCCGTCGATCTTCAGCGACTTCGTCTGCTGCTGCATCACCGGGGCGAGCGAGCCCTCGGTGCGACAGCTGACGTGCCCGTGGCCGAGCCGGTGGCCGACCTCGTGGTTGATGAGCATCTGCCGGTAGGCGAACATCGCGTCCGCCCCGTACGTCTCGGAGCCCTGCCCCCATCGGAACGCGTTGATCATCACCCGGCTCGTCGACGCCGAGTCGCAGCTGACCTTGTCGATGGAGGTGTTCAGCCCGGACTTGGCGCACCACACGTCCGTGGTGCCGGGGCTGGCCAGCGTTATGACGAAGTCGGGGTCCCCGGACGAGATCCGCTCGAAGCTCATGGCGCCCTTGCGGGCCCAGCTGCGCTCGTCGTTCAGGGTGCGCTGCACGGCGACGGCGAACAGGGCGCCGTCCATGTCGAGCCCCTTCTCGACGTCGACCCGGTAGCGGACCTTCTTGCCCGGGCCGGGCGCCTTGTCGAACCCCGGCACGACCTCGAAGGTGCCTTCCGCGGTCGAGTCCGGGTCGATGGGGAACCGGGTGGCCATCTGCTCTTCGTACGTGGGCGCCTGCGGCTTGCTGTCCTTCGCGTGCGGCTGCGGACCGCCCTGCCGGTCGTCGGAGCGGGACGCCGACTCGGCCGCGTCGCCGCGCTCGTCGCCCGTGGCCGGCACCTCCTTGCGGCGTTCGTTCTCGGCGGAGACCTGCCCGGCGACGACGACCGCGAGCACGGTGGTCACGGCCGCCGCGGCGATCCCGGTGAGGGTGCGGCCCTTGCCGCCGCGCCTGGGGCGGGGCACCGCGCCCGGCCCGTCGTCGACGCGCCCTCCGGTCCCGTCCGGGTCCGGAGCGGTCGGCGCGGGGGGCGCGGCGGCGCCGCCCGGCGGCTGCGCGGGGTCGAACGCGTCGACGAACTCCCGGCGGGGGCCCGGTATCCGGGAGCCCGCGGAGCCTGCATCGGGCTCGGCGCCGAGCGGCGCGTGCGAAGGCACGTGCGCCCCGTGTGCGTGTACGTGTTCGGGGTGGGCGTACTGCTCGGCCCCCGGGTGCTGCGGCACGTGCTGCTGACCATGTTGCCCGTGCTGCTGACCGTGCTGGCCGTGCTGCTGGCCGTGCTGACTGTGTTGCCCGACGTCGTACGCCGGGGGAGCCGCCGCGGCGCCGGCGCCCCAGCCGCCGCCCGCCTCGCGCTGCTCGGGGTGGCCGCCGCGGGCCGCCGGGACGCCGTAACCGGAAGCCGTGTGCTCGGCCCCGTAGCCGTACGCCCCGCCGTGGTGGTGCGGGGAGCCCTGGTCGTACGCACCGGGACCGGGCGCGTGCAGGGGAGCCTGTCCGTAGGGGTCGGCCACCGGGTGGCCACCCGCGTCGTACGCCGGAACGCCCCCCGGCCCGCCAGCGCCGCCGTACGCGTCGACGCCGGCACCGCCGCCGTCGACGGCGGTCTGCACCCGGGCGGCACCGGCCGCAGCGCCGCTCCCGCCGTCGGTGTTCGAGCCCTTGGGCCCGGGGCCCTTACGGCTGTGTCGTCCCACGGGCCCCGATCAGCTCCTGCCGCAGTCGTCTATCAATTCCCGGAACGCCTGGGCGACCGTCTCCGGGTATTCCATCATCGCCACGTGGCCGGCGTCCGGCAGCGTCAGCAACCGGGAGTCCCGGAAGGCCACCGCCGCCCTGCGGGCCATCCGGTACGAGACGAGCCGATCACGCCCGCCGTACACCAGCAGCGTCGGTGCGAGCACCCGCTCCGCCTGCCGCCACAGCCCGTGCTGTCCGCCCAGCGTGTACGCGTCGACGATACCGCGCGCCGAGCGGACCATCGCGTCCCAGAAGTACGGCAGTTGCAACCGCCGCTCCATCTCGGCCACGGCGTACCCGAACGCCTCGTCGGAAACCCGACCGGGGTCGCCGTAACAGAGCGCCGTGACCGCGCGGGTGCGCCGCTCGGCGCTCCAACCCGAGGTCAGCCGGCTGAAGCCGGCGCCCATGCCGGGCAGCGCGAGCAGGGCCGTGGGCACGGCGGTGCGCTGGACGCGCAGCTCGGGGAGGGCCGGCGAGACGAGGGCGAGGGTGCGCACCAGGTCGGGCCGGACGGCCGCGACGCGGGTGGCGACGGCGCCGCCGAGGGAGTTCCCGAAGAGGTGGACGGGGCCGCGGCCGGAGGCGTCGAGGTGCCGGATGACGGCCCTGGCGTGACCGGTCACCGAGTAGTTGCCGTCGTCCGGCGGCGGCGAGTCGCCGAAGCCGGGCAGGTCGACCGCCTCGCCGTCGACCACGTCCGCGAGCAGCGGCATGAGGGACGACCAGTTCTGGGACGAGCCGCCGAGCCCGTGCACGTACAGCGCCGGCGGCAGCCCGGTGCGGGCCGGCGGCCGGGACCGGACGGTGAGGGTGAGACCCGGCAGGGTGACGGAGCGCAGCTCCTCGCCTTCGGCGACCCGCACGGCGGCGACCTCGGGAACCGCGGCGACGTAGGCGGCACGGGCGCCGGGCAGCTCGGTCGAAGACATGCGGCAATGTTACGAGAGGATCACACCGCGAATCGTGTGTTCGGCGTCACAACGGGGTACGCGGACGCATAGCGCCACGGTTCGCAAGCTCCTACGCTCAAAGGGGAGGGCCCCGTTCCAGGGCGCTTCCAGTGCGTCGCGGAAACGGCGGAAAGCCTCCCCCGGAGCGCAGACGAGCCCGTAGCAGGAATAGAGGTGACAGGCGGGCGGGCCGGGCAGACCCGAAGACGGGCAGACCGAAGAAAAGGTGCCGCATGGCTGTCGATCCCACCGATCCGGAAACCACCGACCCACGGGCCAACGGCCCGGTGACCAGCGGTCCGGAGGCCGGCCGTACGGAGATGAGCGGTACGGAGAACATCGACGACGAGGTCCCGGAAGCGGACGCCGCCGAGCAGCACGCGGACGTGCGCCCCGAGGAGGACGGGCCGCCGCCCCGCATCGACCACGACGAGGCGAACGAGGCCGACGCCGTCGAACAGGCGCGCGTGGTGGCCTTGGACGAGGACGACTACCGGTGACGTCCCGCCGACGCCCGGTAACACCCGGTGCTGCCGGCGCTCCGCTTCCGTGCCGCCCTCCCCGACCTGCCCCCCTTTGCCCACGAATAGGGAGCTACCGCGACTGTCCGGTCCGTGAAATTCTGCGTCCGCGACGCGCACGGCCGGGTTACCCAAAAGTACGATGGCGGGCGCGGCGGAGACCGCGCACGGAACGATTTTGGGAGGCGGCGTGACAGCCATCGAGCAGACAGAGGCAGCGCGCCCGCGGGGCACGCGCCTGCCACGCCGAGCCCGCAGGAACCAACTCCTGGGCGCCGCCCAGGAGGTCTTCGTGGCCCAGGGCTACCACGCCGCCGCGATGGACGACATCGCCGAGCGGGCGGGCGTCAGCAAGCCGGTGCTCTACCAGCACTTCCCCGGCAAGCTGGACCTGTACCTGGCCCTGCTGGACCAGCACTGCGAGGCGCTGCTCCAGGCGGTGCGCTCGGCCCTGGCGTCGACGTCCGACAACAAGCAGCGGGTGGCTGCCACGATGGACGCCTACTTCGCGTACGTCGAGGACGAGGGCGGCGCCTTCCGGTTGGTCTTCGAGTCCGACCTGACGAACGAACCCGCGGTGCGGGAGCGCGTGGAGCGGGTCTCCTTGCAGTGCGCGGAGGCGATCTCCGATGTGATCGCCGAGGACACGGACCTGTCCAAGGACGAGTCGATGCTGCTGGCCGTGGGCCTCGGCGGCGTCGCCCAGGTGGTCGCGCGCTACTGGCTCTCCAGCGAGTCCGGCATTCCGCGCGAGCGTGCCGTACGGCTGCTGACGTCGCTGGCCTGGCGGGGCATCGCGGGATTCCCGCTGCACGGCGCCGATCCCCAGTCGGATCAGCTCTGATCCGTCGGCGCCTGTGCACCGTCGGTCTTCGCCGGTGTTCGCTGATGGCGTTCCCCGAGCGCGGCTGTGCGGGCACCCCTCCGGGCTAATGTGTGCTGGTACGGCGCGGTGACCGCGCAAACGCACTGACCGTTCGGAGGGACATAGCCGTGGAGGTCAAGATCGGCGTGCAGCACTCGCCCCGGGAGATCGTCCTGGAGAGCGCGCAGTCGGCCGAGGAAGTCGAAGACGCCGTGAGCAAGGCGCTGGCCGGCAAGTCTCAGTTGTTGAGCCTCTCGGACGAGAAGGGCCGCAAGGTCCTGGTGCCGGCCGACCGGATCGCGTACGTCGAGATCGGCGAGTCGTCGAGCCGGCGTGTGGGTTTCGGCGCGCTGTAAGACGGGCGGCCCGCTCGACGCGGGTGCGAAAGGGGTCCCGGTGGACGATCCACCGGGACCCCTTCGCGTGCCTGCGCACGGGCCCGGCCGTTCGAAGATCGACCGGCTCTTCTTCGCAGGTCGAGCCCCGGTCGATCACGGCTCGACGGCGGGCCGATCGCAGATCAATTCTTTCCGGCGGCATACCCGGGGTGGAGGGTTGCTTTCGACAACCGGGGGGTAGTACCGGCTGTAACCGTTCCACCCCCTTCCGCGTTCGCGAGGTGATCAGCAGTGCTGCTGGTAGCGATCGGCTCGGTCCTGCTCGGTCTCGCCCTGTCCTGGGCGGCCGTACGTCATCTCGCCGACCGGCTGCCGGCGCGCCGTCTGGTCCTGTTCACCGGCCCGCTGGGCGCGCTCTTCGGGGCGTACGTGACCCATGCCGCGCTGGGCCCCGGCCATCTGCTGGGGACGCTGGTGGGCGCCGTGCTGATCGGGGGCGTATCGCTGTCGCTGCTGCTGCTCCCAGCGGGCCGGCGCCGGCTGGCCGGCCGACCGCTCCCCTTCTGACCCGCGCCCGCGCACGGCACGAGCAGCACGCGGAGCCGATCGTCGAATGACGCACGAGGGGGAGGGCGCCAACCGGGCGGACGCGAGTCGGGCGGACGCCAGCCGCACGGACGCTGACCGAGCGGACACCGACCGGGCGGACCGGATGGGTCCGCCCGGTCGTGCCGGTCGCTTACGCGGCGAGGCCGAGGGCGGCCATCCGCTTGGTGTGCGCCTTGGTGATCCTGGTGAACATCGCCCCGACCGCCGCCAGGTCGAAGCCGTCGGCCACCCCGCCGACGAGCATCGTGGAGAGCGCGTCCCGCTCGGCGACGACCCGCTGCGCCTGGGACAGCGCCTCGCCCATCAGCCGTCGCGCCCACAGCGCGAGCCGGCCTCCCAGCCTCGGGTCGGCCTCGATCGCGGCCCGCACCTTCTCGACGGCGAAGTTGCCGTGCCCGGTGTCGTCGAGGACGGCGAGCACCAGCGCCCGGGTGTCCGAGTCGAGGTGGACGGCGACCTCCCGGTAGAAGTCACTGGCGATCGAGTCGCCCACGTACGCCTTGACCAGGCCCTCCAGCCAGTCCGACGGTGCCGTCTGGTGGTGGAAGTCGTCCAGCGCCTTCGCGAACGGCTCCATCGCCGCCGTCGGCTCCTCCTCGATCGCGGTCAGCCGGTCCCGCAGCCGCTCGAAGTGGTGGAACTCCGCGGACGCCATCTTCGCCAGTTCGGCCTTGTCCCCGAGCGTCGGCGCCAGCTTGGCGTCATCGGCGAGCCGCTCGAAGGCGGCCAGCTCGCCGTAGGCGAGCGCCCCGAGCAGGTCCACCACGGCGGCGCGGTACTGGGGGTCGGCGGACGCCGTGGCCCAGTCCTGGGCGGCGATCCCGGTGTGCTGCTCGGGTGCGGCGGCGTCCGCCGCACTCGCCTCGTCGGCGGAGTGGTCAGGGGCTTGGTCAGGCGTCTCCATGAACCGCACAATAGCCGCCCCCACCGGTGTCGTAAGGGGCCGGCGAGCCCGGCCCGCGGCTCGCCCGGGCCGGCGCCCGAACCCTGACGCACCCGGATTCCCGCGATTCCCACAAGATCGGCAGAACACCGGCCGACACAGATGCACGAATCCGGGGTACAGTGGTAATGCGCCTGCTGGGCGTTATGACAGTCGTGTGTCTGACTGCATGACGCGTTCGGCGGGCGATCGCAGTGTTTTGACTGAGGGATGAAGGATTTCGTTTCCTTAAGTGATCCTCGTGATCCTTCTGACCCCATGAGGATGCCCGGTCGGTGGCACGATCGGCTCCGAACCGACCGCCCTCGCCGCGGACCGTGCGCCATCTCGCGTATGTCCGCAGATGAGGGGCCCCCTCAGCGGCACGAGCGCTTCGAGCGACGGCAGTGGTCCCGCGCCATCGGCCAACCCGCGGCCGGCCAGCACTTTGGTGCGACATCCAGGTGCGGTACGACCCCCGTCGCTCGCCTCGCGCCGCGTCTCACAGAAGAGGCAACATCCTGACTACGCAGCACACGACTTTCCGGGATCTCGGAATCCTGGCGGAAACCGCCGAGGCGCTCGAAGCCGTCGGCATCGTGAACCCCTTCCCCATTCAGGAAATGACGCTCCCGGTGGCCCTCTCCGGCACCGACGTCATCGGCCAGGCCAAGACCGGCACGGGCAAGACGCTCGGCTTCGGCCTGCCGCTGCTGGAGCGCGTCACCGTCCCCGCGGACGTCGAGGCCGGCCGGGCGCAGCCCGCTGAGCTGACCGACGCTCCGCAGGCGCTCGTCGTCGTCCCCACCCGCGAGCTGTGCACGCAGGTCACCAACGACCTGCTGACCGCCGGCAAGGTGCGGAACGTGCGAGTGCTCGCCATCTACGGCGGCCGGGCCTACGAGCCGCAGGTCGAGGCGCTCAGGAAGGGCGTCGACGTGATCGTCGGCACGCCCGGGCGCCTGCTCGACCTGGCCGGTCAGAAGAAGCTCGACCTGTCGAAGGTCCGCGCGCTCGTCCTCGACGAGGCCGACGAGATGCTCGACCTGGGCTTCCTGCCCGACGTCGAGAAGATCATCCAGCTGCTGCCGGTGCGCCGGCAGACGATGCTCTTCTCCGCGACGATGCCGGGCGCCGTCATCGGGCTCGCCCGTCGCTACATGTCGCAGCCCACGCACATCCGCGCCACCGCGCCGGACGACGAGGGCGCGACCGTCGCGAACATCACGCAGCGCGTGTACCGCGCGCACTCGATGGACAAGCCCGAGATGGTCTCGCGCATCCTCCAGGCCAAGGGCCGCGGGCTGGCGATGATCTTCTGCCGTACGAAGCGGACCGCGGCGGACATCGCCGAGCAGCTGGCGCGCCGGGGCTTCGCCTCCGGCGCGGTCCACGGCGACCTCGGCCAGGGCGCGCGCGAGCAGGCCCTGCGCGCCTTCCGCAACGGCAAGGTGGACGTTCTCGTCTGCACCGACGTCGCCGCGCGCGGCATCGACGTCGAGGGCGTCACCCACGTCATCAACTACCAGTCGCCCGAGGACGAGAAGACGTACCTGCACCGGATCGGCCGCACCGGCCGCGCCGGGGCTTCGGGTACGGCGGTCACGCTGGTCGACTGGGACGACATCCCGCGCTGGCAGCTGATCAACAAGGCGCTGGACCTGAAGTTCCACGACCCCGTGGAGACGTACTCCACCTCGCCGCACCTCTTCGAGGAGCTGGACATCCCGGCGGGCACCAAGGGCGTCCTGCCGCGGGCCGAGCGCACCCGCGCCGGTCTGGCGGCGGAGGAGCTGGAGGACCTGGGCGAGACCGGTGGTCGCGGACGCAAGTCGGCCGCTGCCGCTCCCGCCGCGGTGACCGAGCGGCCGGCCAGGACGCGGACTCCGCGCCGTCGCCGGCGCACCCGGGGCGGCCAGCCCATGGACGCCGCTGCCGCGCAGGGCGCACCGGAGACCGCGGCCGGGGCGGACGCCCCGGAGGAGTCGGCCGCGGTGCGCACGCCGAGGCGTCGTCGCCGTACGCGCTCCGGCGCGGCCGGTGCGGTGGCGCCGGTGGCAGCGGAGTCCGTCGTCGAGACCGTCGTCGAGACTGCGGTCGAGACGGTCGAGGCCCCGGTGGAAGCCGCGCCGCGCCGTCGCCGTACGCGCACGGTCAAGGCCGAGGTTCCCGCGCCGGCCACGGCGCCGGAGGCCGAGGTCGCGACGGCCGCGGAGATCGTCGAGGTCGCCGAGGTCGCGGAGAAGCCCAAGCGGACCCGCAAGCGCGCGGTCAAGGCGGTCGAGACCGCTGCGGCCCCCGAGGTGACGGTCGTCGCCGAGGCTCCGGCCGAGGTCGCTCACGCGGTCGCGGTCTCGGAGAAGCCCAAGCGCACGCGCAAGAAGGTCACTGCTCCGGCCGTCACCGAGGCCCCTGAGGCCGAGGTCGTCGAGAAGCCGAAGCGGACCCGCAAGAAGGCCGTGGCTCCGGTCGCCGCCACCGCGGACGCCCCGGTCGCCGAGGCCGAGGTCAAGCCGAAGCGGACCCGTGCGCGCAAGACGGCGGCGTCCGTGGACGCCCCGGTCGAGGTCGTTGCCGACGTCGCGGCCGAGG
This sequence comes from Streptomyces sp. NPDC047315, assembly GCF_040643215.1. Classification (NCBI taxonomy): domain Bacteria; kingdom Bacillati; phylum Actinomycetota; class Actinomycetes; order Kitasatosporales; family Streptomycetaceae; genus Streptomyces; species Streptomyces sp. NPDC047315. The sequence goes on from NZ_JBEYTZ010000001.1 coordinate 281,966, forward strand.
TCGCGGCCGACGTGGTGGAGAAGCCGAAGCGGAAGCGGGCCGTCAAGGCGGTGAAGTCCGCCGCCTCGGTGGAGACCGCCGATGTCGCGGAGAAGCCCAAGCGGACCCGTACCCGCGCCGTGAAGTCGACGGCCACCGCGGCGGACGCCCCGGAGGCCGAGGCGAAGCCGAAGCGGACCCGTACCCGCAAGGCGGCGATCGCCCAGCCCGAGGGCTGATCCGGCGACGCCACCGGCGCACCAGCGCACCACCGACCGGCCCGGTCCCGCTCAGGGACCGGGCCGTCGGCGTTCCGCGCCGGCCCGACGCCCCGCCTCCGTTGGAGCGCCGTTAATCTCGAACGCATGAGCCGCCCATCGACTTTCGTGCCGCCCGCCTGCTCGCGCTCCCGGACCCTGCGCACGGCCCGCGGTGACTTCGCCGTGCTCGACGCCGTCCCCGAGGCGCCCGCGGGCGGCCACCGGGGAGCTGCGCTCCTGGTGCCCGGTTTCACCGGCAGCAAGGAGGACTTCATCGCCCTGCTCCAGCCGCTGACGGACGCCGGGTACCGGATCGTCGCCGTCGACGGGCGGGGGCAGTACGAGAGCACCGGGCCCGCGGATCCGCAGGCGTACGCCCAGGAGGAGCTGGCCCGCGACCTGCTCGCGCAGGCGGCGGCGCTCGCGGACGAGACGGGCGGCGGCCCGGTCCATCTGCTGGGCCACTCCTTGGGCGGCCAGATCTCCCGTGCCGCGGTCCTCATCGACGCGACGCCGTTTCGGACGCTGACCCTGATGTCGTCCGGGCCCGCGCTGATCAGCGAGGACCAGCGGACGAAGGTGCGGTTGCTGAGCGAGGCGCTGGCGTCGATGGACATGGCGCGGGTGTGGGAGGCGATCCAGACCCAGGAGACGCCGCAGGACGTGGACGTGGAGGGGGAAGCGGAGGGGAAGGCGGTCCGCGAGCACCTGCGGCAGCGCTGGCTGCGCCACAACCCCGTACAGCTGATCACGACGGGCCGTCAGCTGTCCGTGGAGCCGGACCGGGTCGCCGAGTTGGCCGCGGTGACGTCGCTGCCCAAGCACGTCCTGAGCGGTGAGCGGGACGAGGTGTGGCCGGTGGCGCTGATCGACGAGATGGCGGTACGGCTCGGCGCGCGCCGTACGGTCGTCGCGGGTGCCGAGCACTCCCCCAACACGGACCGCCCCGCGGAGACCGCTCGCGCGCTCTCCGACTTCTGGACCCACCACTGACCCTGCGCCGTGCCGCGCTTCTTTCGTGCGCCTGGACATGTCCGCCGTGACCCTGCGGGCAGGTTTGGTCGCTGCAGGCCGTGGTGGGCTTGTCGCACAGTTCCCCGGCGCCCCTAAACACCTCTGCCCCGGCCCGCAGGCGAATGACGGGGAGGCACAACAGGGGCGCGGGGAACTGCGCGACCAACCCCCACCGGCCGGTAGGGACCGATACTCCCTCAGGGAAACGGCGGCTCAGTCCAGGGACCAGCACGCCCGCAGGGCAAACGGCGGGCCGGGGCGTGGGCTAGTACTGGGCCTGGAGGTGTTGCCAGAAGCCGTCCCGCAGGGCCCTCCGTAGGGGCGCCTGGCCGCGTAGCGACGTCTTGAGCATCTGTTCCGCCTGGACCAGCAGGTCCTGGTCGACCGGCCCGGGCAGATACGGATGCCCGGGCAGCAGCTCCGCCATCGCCTCCCGGCCCCGCTCCCCCAGCCAGGTCGCCGCGATCTGTGCGCCCACGAAGCGGACCTCTTCGCGCGGGGGCGGCGGGGAGCCGTCGTGCTCGTACGTGGTGACGGCGCGGCGGTTGATGTACGGACGGCAGAAGTCGAGGTCGAAGGTGCGCTGGCTGTCGACCTCCCACAGCAGCGGCTCGGCCTGGTTGCTGCCGTCCGCCGACTCGATGCCCCACAGGTGGACCCGGGCGCCGTAGCCCTGCGCCGCCTCCACCGCCGAGACCAGGTCCTCGTCGCCGCCGACGAGGGCGGCGTCGCTGATGGCGCGGTGGCGGGCGAGCGACTCCAGATCGCCGCGGATCAGGGAGTCCACGCCCTTCTGCTGGTTGTTGGCGTTGAGGTTGCCCAGCCGCACCTTGACGTCGGGCAGTTCGGCGATGGACTGCTGCTCCGTGGTGTGGATGCGGCGGCGGGCGCCGTCGTACCAGTACACCCGCAGCAGTCGGCTGTCGGCGAAGATGCCGCGCGCCTTGTCGATGAACGCCTCGATGAGCCCTTCGGCGTCCAGGTCGAAGCAGCGCCGGTCCTCCGTGCCGGCCACCAGCAGCCCGGCCGCGGCGTACACGTACCCCGCGTCCACGAAGATGGCGTGGGTCGAGGGGGTCCGCGACACCTCGACGAGGACGCGCTGGAGGATCTCGTTGGTTCGGTCCAGCCGGGCTGCGAGGGCTGCGATCTCACTGGTTTCGTTCATACGGCGCCCATTCTCCCCCGACGCGCCCCGGCCCGCCCTGACCCGCCCCCCTGACCTGCACAAACCCCCCCAATACTTCGACACCTAAAAAGTTTCCTTAGCGTAGGGAATAATTGATGCGGCAACCCATGTTGACCATGACTGACTGCATCAGTTCTCCAGCAGGAGGATCAGGACGAAGGGAGAAGCCGTGCGCTTCGAGATCATGCGACTGGACGACGTCGACGGCACCGCCGTGGACAGCACGGTCGTGGACGCCGCCTCCGTCAACCGGATCGTGCAGCAGGCCGCAGCGACGGGCCAGCGCATCTACATCCGCCCAGCCGAAACGCCGGCTTCGTAGCTCGTTCGGAGCACCGAACGTGACCGTGCCCCCGCGGAACTCCGCGGGGGCACGGTCGTGTCCGGGGGCGGTGCCTCAGGCGCCCTGGACCACCTGGGTGACACCGTTGATGATCTGCTGGACGGCGATGGCGGAGAGCATCATGCCCGCGAGCCGGGTCACCAGCACCACGCCGCCGTCCTTGATCACACGGATGATCAGCAGCGAGTAGCGCATGCTCAGCCAGAGCACCGCGTGCATGACCAAGATCGCCGACCAGACCGCGACCTGTTGGCCGGCGGTGTCCGCGTTCTGCACGGCCAGGATCACCGAGACGATCGCACCGGGCCCGGCCAGCAGCGGCATGCCGAGCGGCACCAGCGCGACGTTCACGTCCTTCGTCTGCTTGGGCTCGTCCGTCTTGCCGGTGAGCAGGTCGAGCGCGATCAGCAGCAGGAGCAGTCCGCCCGCGATCATCAGCGCGGGCACGGACACGTGCAGGTAGTCGAGGATCTGCTGACCCACGAGGCCGAAGACGGTGATCACGCCGAAGGCGACGGCGACCGCCTGCCAGGCCATCCGGCGCTGCATCTTGGCGGGGCGCCCGGAGGTCAGCGCGAGGAAGATCGGGGTGATCCCGGGGGGATCCATGATCACGAAAAGGGTCAGGAAGAGGGAGCCGAAGACGGCGGCGTCGAACACGGTGGTGCCTAAGGAGTGCGAAGGGGGATAGGGGGAGGTACTGCAAGACAGCGGGAGCAATCAAGACGAGTTGCACGCCCGCGTGCGTGCGGAACCGAGGAATCGCCGCACCGAGGTGCCGGAGGTTCGGTTCAGCCTGCGCACGGACCGTGCGGAGGGGAGGAGGTGAGGGACGGCGCGGGGCGCGGTCCTACGCGGGGCTCCCACCCGCGCCCGGGACCGGGAACGCGCCCGTGGCCCGGCGCGTGATCTCGCCGTAGATCTCCGGGTCGGTGGTGAACTGCCCTAGGAGGACGTCCTTGCGGCTGCCGTGGTAGTCGCTGGACCCCGTGGTCAGCAGCCCGAGGTCCGCGGCGAGCGCGCGCAGCCGGGCGCGGGTGGGCCCGTCGTGGTCCACGTGGTCGACCTCGATGCCGTCGAGGCCCGCGGCGGCCAGCTCGGCGATGGCCTCTTCGGGGACCGTACGGCCGCGCTTGACGGCCGCCGGGTGGGCGAAGACCGCGACCCCGCCGGCCGCCTTGACCAGGCGCACCGCGGTGAACGGGTCGAGTTCGTGCTTGATGACGTGGGCCCGGCCGCCGTCGGCGATCCACTCTTCGGTGAACGCGTCGGAGACCGTCGCCACCGCGCCGACCTCCACCATCGCGGCGGCGACGTGCGGACGGCCCACGGTGCCGTCGCCGGCGATCCGGGCGACCTGCTCCCACTCGACGGGGACGCCCAGCTCCCGGAGCTTGGCGACCATGGCCTGCGCCCGCGGCACCCGGTCGTCGCGCAGCAGCTCGCGCTCGCGCAGCAGCTCGGGCTCTTCGGGGTCGAAGAGGTACGCCAGCAGGTGCAGGCTCACGCCGTCGAGGGCGCAGGAGATCTCGGCGCCGGTGACCAGGGTGAGCGGGCGGTCCAGGGCGGACAGCGCGGCGGTCGCCTCGGCGTGGCCGCGGGTGGTGTCGTGGTCGGTGAGCGCGACCACGTCGAGCCCCGCGGCGGCGGCGTTGCGCACCAGCTCGGCGGGGGTGTCCGTACCGTCCGACGCCGTGGAGTGGGTGTGCAGGTCGATGCGCACGCGGGACTCCAAGGGTGAGGCGGGTGGGACGGTCGGGACACGGGTCGGTTCAGTGTATCCGCCCCCGTCACCCGTAAGACCGAGTCGGCGCCCGCCCCGGGGCGGGCGCCGGGGAGCCTCCGCACCGCCTCCGGGCGGCCCTAGGAGAGCAGTCTCGGGGAGAGCGCGCCGCAGGGGACGAGTTCGACCTCGTCGCCGGCGTCCCGCAGGTCGGTGAGGACGAGTTCGTCGTACAACAGCAGTCCGGACCGCTCGGGCCAGACGATCGCCCACAGCCACAGCCCGCGCGCCTCGCCCGCGAAGACCGCGCGGTCGTCGGGTGCGGCGCGCACGTGCCACAGGGGGGTGGGGCGGCCGGCGGCGAGTATCTTCGCCTGGGGCGCCCGGTCGAAGTGGATGTGCGGGCCGGGGTCGGGGCCGTCGATGCCGGCGTAGCGCGCCCCGAGGCCCACCCCCAACTCCTCGGCGACCAGCAGCAGTTCACCGATGCCGCCGAGCGGGCCGGGACCGGAGCAGGCGACGGCGGTGGCCCGGCCGCCGCTGCGGTCGTCGCCCGCGTACGCGACGCCGGTGAAGAGCCAGCCGACCGGTAGCGGCCAGGGCATCCAGACGGGCACCCGGGCGCGGTGCACCACGACGCCAAGAGCTTCGACACTGGGCGGGATCACCGGCTGGAGCGGATGCACGGCGCCGTGGACGTCGCACTGCCAGGCGTCGGCGAAGAGTCCGGGCGCCCTGACCCGCCCACCGCACTTCGGGCAACTGGGTTCGCCCCTCATAGGGCACAACGGTCCTACCCGCCCGTCCCCACGTCAAGGACGATCACCCTTTCCGGCGTGTGCGCTTGCGATCGCTCCACACCAGGTGTACGAGCCGGGGTACGGGCTCAGTCCAGCGGCACCGACGCCCGCAGCGGGTCGCGCAGGTCGGTGCCGTGGCTCAGCCAGCGCTCTTGCAGCGCCTGGGCCCCGTGGACGCGCTTCCAGGCGGCCTCGTTCGGCGTCATCGGCAGCAGCGGCAGGAAGCGCACGGCGTCCAGGGGGGCGTCCAACTCCAGGTCGTCCACCAGGCCGCCGGCCTCGCCCACCAGCACCGACGTGAAGGGCGCGCCGGGCCACAGCGCCTCGCCGACGTCGAGGGAGGCTCCGGGGGCCACGACGACTCCTTCGACCTGGGGGGAGGCGGCGAGCACGGCGAGCGGGCGCAGCACCCGGTCGGTCTCCGCGAGCCCCGAGCGCACGGAGAGGACCAACTCGGCGCGCGGGCCCTTGACCGGGTCGGCGACGACCGCGGTGGGGTCGGCCATGGGGTGGGCGGACATGCCGAGCGTGGCGTACCGGACGATGCCACCGCCGGCACCGCCACCACCGGTGCCGTCGCCACCGCTGCCACCACTGCCACCGGTGCCGTCGCCGTGCGCGTCGTCACCACCGCCGCGCACGTCGTCGGCGCGGAAGCGGAGCACTTCGATGCGGTCCGTGCCGAGGAACGTCACCGCCGCGCGCGCGTCCGGCGCACCGAGCGCCGTCAGCAACCGCGCCTCGACCAGAGCGAGAACTTCTGCCATCCGGCGAGCATAAATCGCGTAGGGAACGGGCAAAGACACCTGTTGACCGTCAGTCGGCTGATAGTGTTGGCGGCTGGTCGGGACATCGGCGCGAAGGCGCCGCCCCGAAGGCGGGCACCAGCCCCGCCCTCCGGTCCCGGGCAGCTCGTCTCTCCCCTACGGGGGACCGGCTGGAGGAGGTGGGATCCACGGTGGATCGAAGTCGACCGTGTAGTACCAACCGCTCTTCCGCACGGCATCATCGCCTCTCCCGATGAGCTGACCCACGCACCGCACGTGATCCGCGGCCCCGTCCCGTACGTCCGCACCCGACGTCCGTACCGGGCGTCCCGTGGCGCACCGGCGACCGCACGGCGGAAGAGCACAGCGCCCCGCCTTTCCCCTGCTGTCTTTGCCTGTCTGTAGCGAACGCCGTCACCGCGCCCCCGCGGTGCCGCCCGCTTTGCGGACGTGAGGACCACGTCCCCATTCCGGGCTGTGCCACGCCACGCGCCCCGACGGCCCCTCCGTGAAGGAGCAAGCCGTGTCGATGATCCGTGACCTGCGCGCCGCCGTCCGTCCCTCGCTGCGCAAGAGCAGCGCGCCGTACGGCACGTACGACCCCGCCCACGACCCCTCCGCCTCCACCGCGGTCGTCGACTGCGCCGTCTACCGCGACGGGCGGCGCGTGACGAGCGAGACGTGTCTGACGCCGCGTGAGGCGATGCTGCGGGTGCGCGAGGACGGCGGCTTCGCGTGGATCGGGCTCCACGAGCCGACGGAGGAGGAGTTCGCCGGCATCGCCGCGGAGTTCGGCCTCCACCCGCTGGCCGTCGAGGACGCCGTCCACGCCCACCAGCGACCGAAGCTGGAGCGGTACGACGACACCCTCTTCACCGTCTTCAAGACGGTCCACTACGTGGAGCACGCCGAGCTCACCGCGACCAGCGAGGTCATCGAGACGGGCGAGGTCATGTGCTTCACCGGCCGGGACTTCGTGATCACGGTCCGGCACGGCGGCAAGGGCTCCCTGCGGGCGCTGCGGCACGGGCTCCAGAAGGACGAGGAGCTGCTGGCCAAGGGCCCGTCAGCGGTGCTGCACGCCCTGGCCGACCACGTCGTCGACGGCTACATCGCGGTCGCGGCGGCGATGCAGGACGACATCGACGAGGTCGAGATCGACGTCTTCTCCGCGCCCTCCAAGGGCAGCTCGCGCGGCACGGACGCCGGCCGCATCTACCAACTGAAGCGGGAGGTGCTGGAGTTCAAGCGGGCGGTGACCCCGCTGCTGCGGCCGATGCAGCTGCTCAGCGAGCGGCCGATGCGGCTGATCGACCCGGACATCCAGAAGTACTTCCGCGACGTCGCGGACCACCTCGCCCGCGTCCAGGAAGAAGTGCTGGGCTTCGACGAGCTGCTGAACTCCATCCTCCAGGCGAACCTCGCGCAGGCGACGGTCGCGCAGAACGAGGACATGCGCAAGATCACGTCGTGGGCGGCGATCATCGCCGTGCCGACGGCGGTGTGCGGGATCTACGGCATGAACTTCGACTACATGCCGGAGCTGGGCTGGAAGTACGGCTACCCGATGGTGCTGACGGCGATCGCCGTCATCTGCTTCACCATCCACCGCACGCTGAAGCGGAACGGCTGGCTGTAACCGCAAGGGGCGGCGGTAACGGCTGGCGGTAGGCTGCGGCCATGACACCGACGCAGCCGCAGCGGGCGGACCTGTCCGAGCTGTCCGACCTGGACGTGGCCCTCGCCGAGGAGGCCACCAAGAAGTCCGGGCTGGTGTGGGTACGCGGCGAGGGCGCGGGCGCGGATGCGGGCGCGCAGGAGCGGGCGTTGTGGCACGTCTGGCACGACGGCGCAGCGCACGTCGTGGGCGACGGCCCGCACGAGCAGCCGCTGCCGGGGCTCGTCGCCGGCGGGCGCGCGACCGTGACGGTGCGCAGCAAGGACAAGGGCGGCCGGCTGGTGTCCTGGACCGCGTCCGTACGCGAGCTCGAACCGCGCTCCGAGGAGTGGGAGTCGGCGGTCGCGGAGCTGAGGACGAAGCGGCTGAACGCGACGGACACGGAGGGGTTGCGGGAGGAGTGGGCGCGGGGGTGCCGGGTGCTGCGGCTGGAGGTGGCGGGGGTGGGTGCGGAGCTGCCGACGGGCTCGCTGGCGGAGGCGCCGCGCGCCAGCGCGGCGACGACGCGCGGCCCGCGCCCTGCGCCCCTCCCCAAACTCCTCCGCGGACGCGCCCGCGCCCGCCGCCCCTGACAACCTCGCCGTTCCCCTGCGGGCGCCACTGGTCTCTGCGGGTGCTCTGTGGTTGTTCGCGCAGTTCCGCCCCCTGTGCCCGCAGGGCACAGGGGGCGGAACTGCGTGAAGGGGTCAGTCGATGGACTTGGGGAGCGACTTGCCGTAGTCGACCGTCGCGGACTTCGGGGGCGCCTCCAGCGGGAAGTCCACCCCCCACTGCCCCAGCGTCAGCACACCCCCACCCCCCGCCCTCGCGAACTGCAGCGGATACGGCTCGCCCTCCAGCGAGACGTCCAGCACCCCGCCCGCTCCCTCCCCCGCCGAGACCTGGATCGTGCGGACGCCGCCGATCTTCGTGCGGTCGCCCTTGCTCAGTTCGCCCGTCATCCCGAGGAACCCGTCGAGCAGCGCGTCCTTGTCGGTGAAGCCGCGGAACTGGTCGTACGCCGGATCCCCCTCCGGGACCTTCACGTACTTGCCCTCAAGCTTCTCCACCGCCTCCGCGTCCGACTCGGAGGAGGGCGCCCAGAAGCCGGCGTCGGCCTTGAGGTAGAGGTCGTCGGCGACCCTCAGCAGCTCGAAGGTGTTCTCGCCGGCCGTCACGGACCCGGTGCCGCCGCCGTCCTTCAGCCGCATGTTCAGCTTGTACGTGCCGCCCTTGCTGACCAGCGTGCCCGACAGGCTCACCGACTCGGCCGTGTCCGCCGCCGCGCGCGCCCGGTTCTCGATCTCGGCGGCGGGGAGCTTGCCCAGGCCGTTCGTCCCCTTGTCCGGGTCTTCGCCCTCGCTGCACGACACGAGCCCTGCGGCGAGCCCCGCACTCAGCGCCGCGGCCACGACGGCCCGGCGCGCACGGGAGACGGGCGGGAGAAGAGCCACCTGCGCACTGCCTCTCATCTGCTTCGCATTGCTGCATGAGTACTGCTGGTAAAGGGGGGTGCAGAGCGCAGCGTACCCGTGCCGCGCGAGCGCTTCGGCAGCAGCCGTGCGCAGCCATACGGACGCCGAGCACCGGCGGAACGAAACGGTACGGGCTAGCCTGAAGCCCCCGAAAACAGGGAAAGGGGGCAGCATGGCGGCGAGCACCCCCCGCGTCTTCGTCTCCCACCTCGCCGGCGTGCCCGTCTTCGACCCCAACGGCGACCAGGTCGGCCGGGTCCGCGACCTCGTCGTCATGCTCCGGGTGGGCCGCCGGCCGCCCCGGCTCCTCGGCATGGTGGTGGAGGTGCTGACCCGGCGTCGGATCTTCCTCCCGATGACCCGGGTGACCGGCATCGAGTCCGGCCAGGTCATCACCACGGGCGTGGTGAACGTGCGCCGCTTCGAACAGCGCCCCACCGAGCGCCTGGTCCTCGGCGAACTGCTGGACCGCCGGGTGCACCTGGTGGAGGACGACGAGGAGGTGACCGTCCTCGACGTGTCGGTGCAGCGGCTGCCGGCGCGCCGCGAGTGGGAGGTGGACCGCGTCTTCGTCCGCCGGGGCCGGGGCGGGGCGCTGCGCCGCAAGGGGGAGACGCTGACGGTGGAGTGGTCCGCGGTGAGCGGGTTCCGGTTGGAGGAGGAGGCGCAGGGCGCGGAGAGCCTCGTCGCCACCTTCGAACGGATGCGCCCCGCCGACCTGGCCAACGTGCTGCACCACCTCTCCCCCAAGCGCCGCGGCGAGGTCGCGGCGGCCCTCGACGACGACCGGCTGGCGGACGTGCTGGAGGAACTGCCGGACGACGACCAGATCGAGATCCTGGGCAAGCTCCACCAGGAGCGGGCCGCGGACGTCCTGGAGGCGATGGACCCGGACGACGCGGCCGACCTGCTCTCCGAGCTGCCGGAGGACGACAAGGAACGGCTGCTGCGGCTGATGCGCCCGGACGACGCCGCGGACGTGCGCCGGCTGCTGTCGTACGAGGAGCGCACGGCGGGCGGGCTGATGACGACGGAGCCGATCGTGCTGCGCCCGGACGCCACGATCGCGGACGCGCTCGCCCGGGTGCGCCAGGAGGACCTGTCGCCGGCGCTGGCCGCGCAGGTGTACGTGTGCCGGCCGCCGGACGAGACGCCGACGGGGAAGTACCTGGGCACGGCGCACTTCCAGCGGCTGCTGCGGGACCCCCCGTACACCCTGGTCAGTTCGGTAGTCGACTCGGACCTGCCGCCGCTCGCACCGGACACCCCGCTGCCCGCGGTGACCAGCTACCTCGCCGCGTACAACATGGTCGCCGCGCCGGTCGTCGACGAGAGCGGTTCGCTGCTGGGCGCGGTGACGGTGGACGACGTGCTGGACCACCTGCTGCCGGAGGACTGGCGGGAGACGGAGTTCGAGGAGTCCGCCCTCAACGACGAGGCCCGGCAGACGGACGGGTCATGAGCGGGCGGGACGGGTCATGAGCGGGGACTACGGCCAGGGCGCCGACCGCGACCGCGGGGAGCAGAAGGAGCGGCCGTCGGTGCGCGCCCGCGCCCGTCTCGACCTGCCGCAGGTGCCGCGGCGCACCGTGCTGCCGGAGTACGACCCGGAGGCGTTCGGCCGACTGTCGGAGCGGATCGCCCGCTTCCTCGGCACGGGGCGGTTCATCGTCTGGATGACCGCGGTGATCATCCTGTGGGTGGTGTGGAACGTCTCCGCCCCCGGCTCGCTGCGCTTCGACCCGTACCCCTTCATCTTCCTGACCCTGATGCTCTCGCTCCAGGCGTCGTACGCGGCGCCGCTGATCCTGCTGGCGCAGAACCGCCAGGACCAGCGGGACCGGGTCACCCACGAGCAGGACCGCGAGCAGAACGAGCGCTCCATCGCGGACACCGAATACCTGACGCGGGAGATCGCGTCCCTGCGGATGGGCCTGGGCGAGGTCGCCACCCGCGACTGGATCCGCTCGGAGCTCCAGGATCTGGTGCGCGACCTCGGGGAGTTGCGCGAGTTGGACGAGCGGACGACCGTATTCCCGGGCGAGGCCCCTCCGGAGCGTGACGAAGGCGACCGCTGACGGCCTTTCCGGCGGCGGGAGCCCGCGCCGTACCATCTCCGTATGGCTACGGAAGACGCGGTGCTCGAAGCACTGGCGACGGTGAACGACCCGGAGATCAACCGACCGATCACCGAACTCGGCATGGTGAAATCGGTCGAGGTCGGGGCGGACGGCGCGGTCGCCGTCACGGTGTACCTCACGGTCTCCGGCTGCCCCATGCGCGAGACGATCACCAAGAACGTCACGGACGCGGTCGCCCGCGTCGACGGCGTCAGCCGGGTCGACGTCACGCTGGACGTGATGAGCGACGAGCAGCGGCGCGAGCTGGCGACGGCCCTGCGCGGCAACACCGCCGAGCGGGAGGTCCCCTTCGCCAAGCCCGGCTCGCTGACCAGGGTGTACGCGGTCGCCTCCGGCAAGGGCGGGGTCGGCAAGTCGTCGGTGACCGTGAACCTGGCCGCGGCGATGGCCGCGGACGGGCTGAAGGTCGGCGTGGTGGACGCCGACATCTACGGTCACTCTGTGCCGCGGATGCTGGGCGCCGACGGCCTTCCCACCCAGGTCGAGAACATGATCATGCCGCCGTCGGCGCACGGCGTGAAGGTGATCTCCATCGGCATGTTCACCCCGGGGAACACCCCCGTGGTGTGGCGCGGCCCGATGCTGCACCGCGCGCTCCAGCAGTTCCTCTCCGACGTCTACTGGGGCGACCTGGACGTCCTGCTGCTCGACCTGCCGCCGGGCACCGGCGACATCGCGATCTCCGTCGCCCAGCTCGTGCCGAACGCGGAGATCCTGGTCGTCACCACCCCCCAGCAGGCCGCGGCGGAGGTCGCGGAGCGCGCCGGCTCGATCGCGGTGCAGACGCACCAGAAGATCGTCGGCGTGGTGGAGAACATGTCCGGGCTGCCCTGTCCGCACTGCGACGAGATGGTCGACGTGTTCGGCACCGGCGGCGGCCAGAAGGTCGCGGAGGGGCTGACGAAGACGACCGGCGCGAACGTGCCGGTGTTGGGCGCCATCCCGATCGACGTACGGCTGCGGGAGGGCGGCGACGAGGGCCGGCCCGTCGTCCTCAGCGACCCGGAGTCGCCGGCGGGCGCGGCGCTGCGCTCGATCGCGGGCAAGCTCGGCGGCCGGCAGCGCGGGCTGGCAGGCCTGAGCCTCGGCATCACGCCCCGGAACAAGTTCTAGGACGGTCCACTTCACGTCGGCAGGGAGCCGGGGGCGTCGCTCATGCGGCGCCCCCGGTCCCGTACCGGGGCGTACGACGTTTTAGACGTACGGCGTCTCGGCCGTGTACGACGCGACGTCGGGCACGACCGAGAAGCCCAGGCCGTACGCGCTCATGCCGCGCCCGTACGCCCCGAGGTGCACCCCGGGAGGGCCCTCGGTGCCGCTGGTGCCGCTGGTGTCGCTGGTGGAGCCCGCCAGGACCCAGCCGAAGTCCGTCTCGCGGTAGTGGAAGGGCGTGGGCTCGCCGTTCACGGGCAGCGACAGCAGGGACCACTCCGGCCCGTCGAGGTCGTCGGCGAGGACGAACGCCGTCTCGGTCTGCTGGTCCAGCCAGTCGTCCCGCAGCGCGTGGTCGAGCTGGGGCGGCCAGGTGTGCGCCAGCAGCCCGGAGCCGGCGAGCCAGGCCGCGGAGGAGACCGTGGTGGCGTCCAGGACGCCCGTGCCGTCGCCGCTGCGGCGCACGGGGCTGGCGGCGAGCGTGACGACCACGGCGAAGCGCTCCCGCAGGGTGGCCGCGGCGTCCGACCGTATCGACGGCACGTCGCCGTGGCCCAGGGAGCCGTGCTGCACGACGCCGTCGGCCGCCGCGGCGACCTGCATCAGCCAGCGCGGCCCGGTGAACGCCTCGTCGAGCCCGTACCAGGGGAAGGACGCACGGGCGTAGTCGTCGAGGGTGCGCCGACCGTGGAAGGCCGGCTCCGGCCCGTCCGCGGTCTGGTCCGCCTCCCGACTCGTCGTCTCCATCTTCCCGGCCGCCTTCCTCCGTGTCCGAAGCCCGGAGCGGACCCGCCCCCCTCGGGCGTCCTCGCGTCCTGACAGATGGAGAGAATAACCACCCCGCTCCGACTACCAGGGATTGACCGGGGTCAGCGGGCGGATACGACCCGACTGCGGACGCGGGCGGGCCCGGGACCGCCCGGGCGGGGTACGACCCGCGGCATCCGGCGCAACGAGCGGGCCGGTCGGAGTGCGCGGAGGTCCGGGAGCGTCAGGGAACGTCCGGAAACGTCAGGTGACGTCGTCGAAGGGCGGACGCACGGTCTGCTCGGCCGGCTCGCGCTTCTTCAGCAGGTCCGGGGTGCCGGCCGGCTTCTTGAGCAGGTCGGGGGTGCCGGTGCCGGTGCCACTGCCGGTGGACTTCTTCAGCAGGTCCGGGGTGCCGTCGGACGGGCCGGCGACCGCGGCGGGCACGGACCGGTCGCGGTCGGAGTCCGCCGACTCGGTGCCGTTGACCGCGTCCGCGACCTCGTTCATCTCCTTGCGCAGGTCGAACGAGCTGCCCAGCTCCTTCAACTCCCGCAGCTCCTCGTTCTCGTTGAGGTGCTTGCGGATGAACGTCTTCGGATTCAGGTCCTCGAATTCGAAGTCCTTGAACTCCGGGCCGAGTTCCTCGCGGATGTCCTGCTTGGCGCTGTCGGAGAACTGGCGGATCTTGCGGAGCGTGCGGGTGACGTCCTGGATCACCTTGGGGAGCTTGTCGGGGCCGAAGATGAGCACGGCGAGCACGACGAGAGCCACCAGCTCCAGTACGCCTATGTCATTGAACACCCTGCTGCTCCTCGTGTTCTCCGTGGGCCGTGGGTCGAAACGGGTCCGGACCCGAACCACGGTACCCGGCGGAACTTCCGTGCGTCACGTGCCGGGACGCGGTGATCGCCGGCGCGGCGCGACGTACATCCGCTGTTCACGGGCCGTACGCCGGCCGGTGCACCGGCGCCGTGACCAGCGGGCCAGAGCCGGGCAGCGGACCAGCAGGGCAGCCGGTCGAGCAGCCAACCGGTCAGCCCGCTGATCAGCCGGCCGGTCAGCCCGCCGGTCAGCTGGCCTCGGAGGAGCCGAGCGTCAGCTTCTTCGTCAGTTCCTTGCCGTCGCGCTCGATGGTGAGCTCCAGCTCGTCGCCCGGGCGGTGTGCCCGGATCTTGACGATCAGCTCCTCGCCGCCGTTCACCTTCTGGCCGTCGACCTTCGTGATCACGTCGCCGGGCCGGATGCCGGCCTTGGCACTGGGGCCGTCGGGGACGACCGTGGGGCTGTCGTCCTTGTTCTTCTCGGCCACGCGGGCGCCGGCGCCGTTGTACTTCAGGTCCAGGTTGACGCCGATCACCGGATGGGTGGCCTTGCCGTTGTTGATCAGCTCTTCGGCGACGCGCTTGCCCTGGTTGATGGGGATGGCGAAGCCGAGGCCGATCGAGCCGGACTGGCCGCCCTTGGGGCCGTCGCCGGTGTCGGCGGCGCGGATGGCGCTGTTGATGCCGATCACCCGTGCTTTGGTGTCGACGAGGGGCCCGCCGGAATTGCCGGGGTTTATCGGGGCGTCCGTCTGGAGGGCGTTGACGTAGCTGACGTCGCTGCCGTCGCCGCGCTCGCCGCCGGCGGTGATCGGGCGCTCCTTGGCGCTGATGATGCCGGAGGTGACGGTGTTCTGGAGGTCGAAGGGGGCGCCGATGGCGACGACGGGGTCACCGACGCGGACGTTGTCCGAGTTCCCCAGGGGGAGTGGGGTGAGCCCGGAGACCCCCTTGACCTTGACGACGGCGAGGTCGTAGCCGGCGTCCTTGCCGACGAGGTCGGCCCGGGCGCTCTCGCCGCTGCTGAAGGTGATCGTGATCTCGCCGGAGCTGCCGGCGGGGTCGACGACGTGGTTGTTGGTGAGGATGTGGCCCTGCTTGTCCAGGACGAAGCCGGTGCCGGTGCCCTGCTCGCCGGCGCCGCTGACGTGCAGGGTGACCACGCTGGGCAGGGCGCTGGCGGCGATGCCGGCGACGCTGTCGGGGGCCCGCCCGCCGCTGTCCTTCGGAGCCTGGTCCAGCTCGATCAGATCGGTGCCGAACCCGCCGTTGCGCTCGGTGTACGAGCCGATGCCGCCGCCGATGACGCCGGAGACCAGGGCCAGCAGCACCGCGCCGGCCACCAGCGGCCCGCGACCGCCCTTGCGGCGGCCGGGGCCCCCGGGGTGGGTGAGCGGCGCCGCGGGCGCGCCGGAGGCCCCCGGGGCGCCCCACGGGTCGTACTGGAGCCACTGCGAGGCCGGCTGGGACCCGGCCTGCGTCGGCACGACGGGCTGCGGGGCCGTGGGCTGCGGGACCGCGGCCGGAACCGGGGCCGTGGGCTGCGGCGGCTGCAGTCCGTGCGGCGGTGGGGCGAAGCCCGCGCCGTCCGTCGTCGGCTGCGGGGCGGGGTGCGGCGGGGGCGGCGGCCCGGCTTCCGCGGCTGCCGGCGGAGCCGAGGCCGGCGGCGGGGGCACCGCCGTGCCGTGGGCGGGCGTCGGTACGGGCCGCTGTACGGGCGGGGCGGGCGCCCACGGCCCGGGGCCGCCGTACGGCGGGGTGCCGTACGCATCGGGCTCGTGCAGGGGCCGGGGCGGCTGCGCCGGGGCCCCCGGCTCCGGCACGGCCGCCGAGCCCGCGCCGGGCTCGGCCGGGACCGCGTCGACGGGCTGCCCGGGCTCCGGCGGCGAGGTGGGCTCGGGTGCCGCCGGCTGCTCCGTGGGCTCGGGGGGATTCCCCTGCCCCGCGCCGGGCCGGCTCCACCACTTCGCCTTGGGTCCGGTGGGCTTCCCGTCGTCCATGCTCTCCCCGCAAATGCCGATTTCGCGGCGCCCACGCGCACGCCTTCAGAGATTCAACCAGGTTTGCGAATCCCCTTGCAGGCCCTCTTTCGAGGGCGAGCGTCAGCGGGCGTGCTGTGGTCCGGGCCCCGGGGAGGGGGCGACCAGGTGCGTGGGCGAGGGCGTTGCCTGGACGGCTGGATCCGGAACGCTGGAGAGCTGGAGCGCGCTGCCCGTGGGGCGTATCAGCGGGGGCACCTTGAAGGCGGGGAACGCCGAGTACAGCACGGACCGGGAGGGGTGGGAGGCCAGGCCGAGCGGCGCCGGGGTGGCCAGCGGGACCAGACCCGACGTGGAGCGCTCCTCCGACCTCGTGGACCCCGTGCCTCCGCTTCTACGCCGCTCGTACTCCGCGGCGCGGGCCGCTGCGGCGGTGCTCGGGGCATTGGCTCCGGCGCCCAGGCCGCTGCCGGTGGTGGCGCCGCTCCCGGGGGTGCCGTTGGGCACGGGGGCCCGCAGCGGGGTGGTGCTGCCGCCCTGGCCGCCGGCCCGGGTGCCGGAGGAGGACGAGGACTCCAGCGGCAGCGAGGCGCCGAGGGCGATCGCCGCGAAGGACACCGCGCTGGCCGCGGCGAAGGCGAACCTACGGCCGCGCCAAAGCGAGCGGTCGGCGTCCTGACGCCCTACCTCATGGATCCGAAACCCTGTCGAGGGGGAAGGGGCGGGCGCAGGACCCCCGGGGAGCCCCGGGCCGTGGGCGGCCGGATGCGGCCCGGGAACGTATCCGAAGGATCCCGGGCGGCGTACGCCCGGTCTTCCCGCGGACGGGCTCAGCGCTCCGAAAAGGGCCTCTGCTTCCCCGACGCGCCCGCCGAAGGGGCCGCCGGTCTCGTCGTCCCCGGACCGGCCGAGCACGCCAGGGCCGCCCGGCAGCCCTTGGAGCCGCGCGAGCAGCCCTTCGGACGGCGGCGGCGGCGCGGCGTGCGCGAAGACGTCTTTGAGCCGGCGCTGGGCGTCGGCTTCGGCCTTGCAGCGGGGGCAGGTGGCGAGGTGGGCGAGGACCCGGTCCCGCGCGTCGTGTTTCAGCTCTCCGTCGACCAGGGCTGCGAGCCGGTCCCCGAGGTGCTGCTCGGCGGGGGTCGGCGAGATGGGGCTGGATCCGCTCACGCCGGCCCGCCCTCCCCTGCGAGCCCGACCGCCCCCACCAGGGCGCGCTGCTGCTCGGCGCGCGCCTCGGGCGAGCGGTGCTTCAGGGCCTTGCGCAGATGCGAACGGCCGCGGTGGATCCGACTGCGGACTGTGCCGAGCTTGACCCCCAGGGTGGCGGCGATCTCCTCGTACGACAGCCCTTCGATGTCGCAGAGGACCACGGCGGCGCGGAACTCCGGCGCGAGGGTGTCCAGGGCCTGCTGCACGTCGGCGTCGAAGTGGGTGTCGTTGAACGCCTGCTGCGGGGAGGGCTCGCGGCTGGGCAGCCGCTCCGCCGCGTCGTCGCCGAGCGAGTCGAAGCGGATGCGCTGCTTGCGGCGGACCATGTCCAGGAAGAGATTGGTGGTGATCCGGTGCAGCCAGCCCTCGAACGTGCCGGGGGTGTAGGTCGACAGGGAGCGGAAGACGCGGACGAAGACCTCTTGGGTCAGGTCCTCGGCGTCGTGCTGGTTCCCCGTGAGACGGTAGGCGAGGCGGTAGACGCGACCGCTGTGCGTGCTGACGATCTCCTCCCAGGAGGGGGGCGTCCACGCCTGCGATTCCGCATCCGATGCGAAGGTCGCGGTGGCTGCGGCGGTGGCGGCGGTGGAACGGTCAGCATTGTGGGTCACAAATTTCGGCTCACCCGGTGACCTGATGAGGAAGCGACGTAGCGCTCCCTTCCGATCCGCAGGTGCAGCCGCACCTCCCCTGTCGGCTCTGGTGGTGTCCAGCGGAGCCCCTACCATAGCCACTCCGTCCGTTAGCTCCGGATAAGAATCTTTACGCGAATTTGGATCCCGCTTACCTGCCCGATCCATCGGTCCCCCCGGTTTCTTCCTCCGAACGCTTCCCCGCCGGCCCCTCGCCCGCTCGTTTTCGGCATCGCCCCCGCGTGCCTTTCTTCTAACGCGCGGTCCCATCTGCGGGTTCCCACCCGCAGCGGATACAGTCAACGTCGCGTTCAACTACGGGGACAGGAGAGGCCCATTACCGCAAACCGGCAGACAAGCTGGGCGTTCGCCGACGCCTTTGTCGCCGAGGACGACGCGCTGCGCTGGGCCCGCGACCGGGCCCGGGACGCGGGCGTCCCCTCGGTGTCGCCAGGCACCGGCGCGGCGCTGCGTCTGCTGGCGGCCACGGCGGACGCGAAAGCGGTAGCGGAAATCGGCACGGGCACGGGCGTCTCCGGCGTCTATCTGCTCCAGGGCATGCGCCCGGACGGCGTGCTGACCACGGTCGACCTGGAGCCGGAACGCCAGCAGTTCGCCAAGCAGGCTTTCCAGGTGGCGGGATTCGCCAGCAACCGCGCCCGCTTCATTCCCGGGCGCGCCCTGGACGTGCTGCCGCGGCTCGCTGACGGAGGGTACGACCTCGTCTTCTGCGACGGCGACCGGCTGGAGTGCCTGGATTACCTCGCTGAATCGTTGCGCCTGTTGCGCCCCGGCGGGATCGTCTGTTTCGAGGGCGTCTTCGCCCGGGGCCGTACGGTCGACTCGGCGGCGCAGCCCGCGGAGGTGCTGCGGCTGCGGGAGCTGCTGCGCGCGGTCCGCGAGAGCCAGGAGCTGGTCCCGTCACTGCTGCCGGTGGGCGACGGCCTGCTGTGCGCGGTCCGCCGCGGCTAGGTCGTATCCGCAAAGTCCCGCGAGGTCCCGTACGCCAGTGCCGCGCCTTGGCTGGCGCGCTGGCGCCGTGGGTGCGTGTGCGGTCATGGCGTCTGTGGCCCGGTGGTGAGACCAACGCTCCCCCAGGGAAACGGGGGCTACGTCCAAAGGCACAGGGGCGCTCGCGGGACTTTGCGGACACGGCCTGGGGCCGTCTTACGGACCGCGTCCTGAGTGACGTCTGACACGTCACCGCCCCGGCACCTCACCAGGTGCCGGGGCGGTGATCCGGTCTCGGGGTGGCTCGCGCCTTGAACCCTCTCGAAGAGAGGTCCTAGCCGACGACCTTCTTCAGGGCGTCGCCGAGCGCGTCGGCCTCGTCCGGGGTCAGCTCGACGACGAGCCGACCGCCGCCTTCGAGCGGAACGCGCATGACGATGCCCCGCCCCTCCTTGGTCACCTCGAGCGGGCCATCGCCCGTCCGCGGCTTCATGGCCGCCATGCTCGTTCCCCTTCCTGAAACCAGCTCATCGTCTACCGACCTGCGCCCTGGGCAGGCGCTCGTCACGGCATCGAACACATTGCTTCCAGGTCATTATCCCGCATGGCGGGACCCGATGACCAACATCGGTCGGCATCGCTTAGGCAACGCGCTTTCCCAAAACCACCCAATTCGGCGATCCACCTGCAATACTCCGCCGGACCCCCGGGGCGGGACCGGCTCCGAACGCGGTCGGTGACCGCCGGAGGACTTCTTTGAGCCAGGTCACAGCGCGTACCCCTGTCCAGTGGATCTCCGCCGTGCTGAGCTGAGGCCCCGGGAGACCGGGAAGAAGGCACCAGCGACGCAGACGACGCAAGAGAGCCGCAAAGGGGACCCGAGATGGCCGACTCCGTGCTGTACGACGTGACCGACGGACTCGCGACGATCACGCTCAACCGGCCCGAAGCCATGAATGCGCTGAACGTCGAGACCAAGGTGGCGCTGCGGGACGCCGTACGGGCGGCGTCCGTCGACTCCGCCGTACGGGCCGTGCTGCTCACCGCCACCGGCCGCGCCTTCAGCGTCGGCCAGGACCTCAAGGAGCACGTGACGCTGCTGGAGGCGGACCGCGCGGCCGGCACGCAGCAGACCATGACGACCGTGCGCGAGCACTACAACCCGGTGGTGCGGACCCTGGCCACCATGCCCAAACCGGTCGTCGCCGGGGTGAACGGCGTCGCGGCGGGCGCGGGCCTCGGCTTCGCCCTCGCCGCGGACTACCGGGTCGTGGCGGACACCGCGAAGTTCACCACCGCCTTCGCGGGGGTCGCGCTCACCGCCGACTCCGGGGTGTCCTGGACCCTCCCCCGGCTCGTCGGCCCGAGCCGCGCGGCGGACCTGCTGCTCTTCCCGCGCACCCTGTCCGCCCAGGAGGCGTACGACCTCGGGATCGCCAACAAGGTCGTCCCGGCCGACGACCTCGCGGCCGAGGCGCTGGCTGCGGCCCGGGCCCTGGCGCAGGGGCCGACGGTGGCGTACGCGGCGATCAAGGAGTCCCTCGCGCACGCAGCGGCGCACTCGCTGGACGAGACCCTGGCCAAGGAGGACGAACTCCAGACGCGGGCGGGCGCGTCCGAGGACCACGCGATCGCGGTGCGGGCCTTCGTGGCGAAGGAGGCGCCCCGCTACGTGGGCCGCTGATCCGTCTGCCTCTGAGACCTCGCCGTTTCCCTGCGAGTGCGTTGGCCTTCTGCGGGTGCATCGTGGTTGTTCGCGCAGTTCCGCCCCCTGCGCCCTGCAGGCACGGGGGGGGGACCCCAGCGCCACCTGTTTCGCTGCCCCCGTCACTCGCCTGCGGGCTGGGGCGGAGGCATTAGGAGCGCTGGGGGTCCCCCCACGCCCTCTGGGCGTAGGGGGCGGAACTGCGCGACCAGCCACAGACGGGCCGCAGAGACCAAGGCACCCCGCAGGGAAGCGGCGGCTACGTCTAAAGGATCAGGGGCGCCCGCGGGCTACGCAGCCCTGGAGGTGGTCGTCGACCAGCCCGCACGCCTGCATCAGTGCGTACGCCGTCGTCGGGCCGACGAAGCGCAGGCCCTTCTTCTTGAGGGCCTTCGCCAGCGCGGTGGACTCGTCCGTCACCGCGGGGACGTCCGCGAGCGTCGCCGGCGCCGGGCGGGTCGCCGCGTCGGGCGCGTGCGACCAGATCAGCTCGTCCAGCTCGCCGGGCGCCCAGTCGACGAGCACCCGCGCGTTGGCGAGGGTGGCGTCCACCTTGGCGCGGTTGCGGATGATGCCCTCGTCCGCGAGCAGACGCTCTCGGTCGACCTCGGTGAACGTCGCCACCTCGGCGATCTTGAAGTCGGCGAAGGCGCGGCGGAAGCCCTCCCGGCGGCGCAGGATCGTGATCCACGAGAGGCCGGACTGGAACGCCTCCAGGCACAGCCGCTCGAACAGGGCGTCGTCGCCGTGGACGGCGCGGCCCCACTCGTCGTCGTGGTACGCGCGGTAGTCGTCGGTGGACAGGCCCCAGGGGCAGCGGAGCTTGCCGTCGGGCCCGGCCTGCGGGCCGCCGGCGGTCATCGGTCGCGCTCCTCGTCCGCGTCGCCGTGCGCCGGGGTGGGGGCCTTCGGCCCGGTCCCGTCCACCCGGTCCACGGGGTCCGTACGGTCCGCACCGTCCGCGCCCGGCTCGGCGAACATCTCCGGGCCGCCGACCGCGGTGGCCTTCGCGCCCGCGAGGGTGGCCTCCAACTCGGCGATCCGGGCGTCCCGCTCGGCGAGTTCCGCGCCGAGCCGCCCGAGGACGTCGTCCACGTCCGCCATCCGGTAGCCGCGCGGGGCGACCGGCAGCCGCAGCGCCTCCACGTCGGCGCGCCCGACCGGGCGGGTGGCCGGCAGCGGGTCCACCAGCTGCTCGGGGGCGACGTCCGGCAGGGCGGCGCTGTCACCGCCGCCGACCACGGCCAATGTGACCGCGCCGACGACCACGGCCATCGCGATGGCCAGGAACAAGAACACGAGCGACCCTCCCTGAGCGGAAACCGTCCCGTGCAGATCGTGCCACGACACGACGGACCCTAGGATCACAGCCGGACCATCGACGAGGGGAAAGAGCCGATGCTGCGGTTGGGAGAGCGTGCGTTTGACCGGCACGAGCCGGTGATCATGGCGATCGTGAACCGCACCCCGGACTCCTTCTACGACCGGGGCGCGACCTTCCGTGACGAGCCCGCGCTCACCCGCGTCGAGCAGGCGGTGGCGGAGGGCGCGGCGATCATCGACATCGGCGGGGTGAAGGCCGGCCCCGGCGAGGAGGTCACGGCGGAGGAGGAGATCCGGCGCACCGTGGGCTTCGTCGCGGAGGTGCGGCGGCGCTTCCCGTCCGTCGTCATCAGCGTCGACACCTGGCGGCACGACGTCGCCGAGGCGGTCTGCGAAGCCGGCGCCGACGTGCTGAACGACGCGTGGGGCGGGGTCGACCCCAAGCTCGCCGAGGTCGCCGCCCGGCACGACGTCGGGTTGGTGTGCACGCACGCGGGCGGGGTGGAGCCGCGGACCCGACCGCACCGGATCGCGTACGACGACGTCATGGCCGACATCCTCGGGGTGACGCTGGGCCTCGCGGAGCGGGCGGTCGCCCTCGGGGTGCGGCGCGACGGCATCATGATCGACCCGGGGCACGACTTCGGGAAGAACACCCGCCACTCGCTGGAGGCCACGCGCCGGCTGGACGAGATGGTCGACACCGGCTGGCCGGTGCTGGTCTCGCTCTCCAACAAGGACTTCGTGGGCGAGACCCTGGACCGGCCGGTGAAGGAGCGGCTGATCGGCACCTTGGCGACGACGGCGGTCTCGGCGTGGCTGGGGGCGCAGGTGTACCGGGTGCACGAGGTCGCAGAGACCCGGCAGGTGCTGGAGATGGTGCGCGCGATCAGCGGTCACCGCGAGCCGCGGGTGGCGCGCCGCGGCCTGGCGTAGCGCGATACGGCGTGCCGCGGGACGGCATGACGCAGAACGGCGCGAAGCCGGACGGCCGGGTGCGCGCACCCGGCCGTCCCGCCTCGTCGCTTCCCGTCAGCGCCCGGTCTCCTTGGTGACCAGGTTCACCGCTTCCTCGATGTCGTCCGTCACGTGGAAGAGCAGGGTGTCCCGCTCGGACGCCTTCCCCTGGGCCACGACGGTGTTCTTCAGCCAGTCGACCAGCCCGCTCCAGTACTCGGAGCCGAACAGCACGATCGGGAAGCGGGTCACCTTCCCGGTCTGGACCAGCGTCAGCGCCTCGAACAGCTCGTCGAGGGTGCCGAGGCCGCCGGGGAGCACCACGAACCCGGAGGCGTACTTCACGAACATCGTCTTGCGGACGAAGAAGTAGCGGAAGTTCACGCCGATGTCGACGTGCGGGTTGAGGCCCTGCTCGAAGGGCAGCTCGATGCCGAGGCCCACGGAGATGCCGCCGGCCTCCCGCGCGCCGCGGTTCGCCGCCTCCATCGCGCCGGGACCTCCGCCGGTGATCACCGCGAAGCCCGCGTCGACCAGCGCTTTGCCGATCTGGATGCCGGCCTCGTACTCGGGGGTGCCGGGCAGGGTGCGGGCGGAGCCGAAGACGCTGATCGCGCTGGGCAGTTCGGCGAGCGCGCCGAAGCCCTCGACGAACTCCGACTGGATCCGCATCACGCGCCAGGGGTCGGTGTGCACCCACTGCGAGTCGCCCTCGGTGTCCAGCAGGCGCTGGTCCGTGGTGCCGGCCTGGACCTGCTCGCGGCGCCGCAGCACCGGCCCCTGACGCTGCTCCTCCCAGTCGCGAGAACCTCCGGGGTTGCCCATGACCTGCTCCCTCCGCCGAACGTCGAACGTCGTTGCTCGCCCCAGCGTAAGTCGGTCGGCCCGTCAACCGGTCAACCAATCGGTTACGTCAACCCGTCAGCTGGTCAGCCACTGGCGCAACCGCTGTTCACACTGCGTGATGCGGTCGACGGCGACGTGCTCGTCGCGCTTGTGGGCGTACAGCGCGTCACCGGGCCCGTAGTTCACCGCGGGCACGCCGAGCGCGCTGAAGCGGGAGACGTCGGTCCAGCCGAACTTGGGCCGGGCCGTGCCGCCGACGGCCGTCATGAAGGCGACGGCGGCGGGGTGCGAGAGCCCGGGCAGCGCACCGCCCGAGTGGTCGTCGACGACGAATTCGTGGACGTCGCAGTCGGCGAAGACCTCGTGGACGTGGGCGAGGGCCTCCTCCTCGCTGCGGTCGGGGGCGTAGCGGTAGTTGACGGCGACGGTGCACTCGTCGGGGATGACGTTGCCGGCGACCCCGCCCTCGATGCGCACCGCGTTCAGCCCCTCGCGGTATTCGAGGCCGTCGATGACCGGGCGGCGCGGCTGGTAGGAGGCGAGGCGGGCGAGGATCGGCGCGACGGCGTGGATGGCGTTGCTGCCCATCCAACTGCGCGCGGAGTGGGCCCGCTCCCCCGTCGTCTTCAGCAGGACGCGCAGGGTGCCCTGGCAGCCGCCCTCGACCTCGGCGTCGGAGGGTTCGAGCAGGACGGCGAAGTCGCCGGCCAGCCACTCGGGGTGGGCGTCGGCGATCCGCCCGAGGCCGTTGAGGTGGGCGGCGACCTCCTCGTTGTCGTAGAAGACGAAGGTGAGGTCGCGGTTGGGCTCGGGGACGGTGGCGGCGATGCGCAGTTGGACCGCGACGCCGGACTTCATGTCGCTGGTGCCGCAGCCCCACAGCACTCCGTCGGAGTCGAGCCGGGAGGGGACGTTGTCGGCGATGGGCACGGTGTCGATGTGCCCGGCGAGGACCACCCGCTCGGAGCGCCCGAGGTGGGTGCGGGCCACCACGTTGTTGCCGTACCTGCCGACCGTGAGGTGGGGCAGGGTGCGCAGCGCCGTCTCGATGGCGTCCGCGAGGGGCTCCTCCGCCCCGCTGACGGAGGGGAAGTCGACGAGGGCGGCGGTGAGGGCGGGGCCGGCGAGCGTGAGATCGAGTGCGGTGGGCGACATACGGACGACCTTAGCGGCGCGCGGCGCGGTGCGGTCGACCGTCCGACGGGTGGCTGCGGCATCGGTTTTCGGCCGTCCACACGCCCGGGACCTGCGGAGACGGTTCTCCTAGTACGGTGTGCCTGTGTCCGAAACCGCCTCCTCCAGCCGGCGCGGTAGTCGCGCCGTGCGGGCCGCCGCCGGCTCTGCCGCGCTCCTGGCGCTGATCGGTTACGTCGTGTTGCAGCAGTCGACGGGGAGTTCGGTTCCCGGCTGCACGGTGCGCACCGCGCCCGGCGGGGGCGGCCCGACGTACGAGTTGAGTACGGAGCAGGCGGCGAACGCGGCGACTATCTCCGCGGTCGGCACCACGCGCGGGCTGCCCGAGCGGGCCGTCACCATCGCGCTGGCGACCGCGCTGCAGGAGTCGACGCTGTACAACATCGACCACGGCGACCGGGATTCGCTGGGGCTGTTCCAGCAGCGCCCGTCGAAGGGGTGGGGCACCCCCGAGCAGGTCATGGACCCGGTGTACGCCGCCGGGAAGTTCTACGAGGGCCTGGAGAAGGTGCCGGGGTACTCGCGGCTGCCGCTGACGGTCGCCGCGCAGAAGGTGCAGCGCAGCGGCTTCCCGCAGGCGTACGCGAAGCACGAGCCGAACGCGGCGCTGCTGGCCGCGGCGCTGACGGGGCGGTCGGGCGCGTCGCTGACGTGCACGCCGCGCGGCGGCGTCGAGGCGGCGGGCGATCCGGCGCGGGTGCGGAAGGAATTGACGCGCGCGTTCGGCCTCAAGGCGGCCGACGGGCCGGCCGACGGGCCGGCCGAGGGCGAGGCCGGCGGACCGTCGGGGGCAGCGGCCGAGGGCGGGGCCGGCCCGTCGGTGCTGTCGCTGCCGGTGCGTCCCGGGGCCCTCGGCTCGGGCGAGCAGCGCGGCTGGGAGCTGGCGCACTGGGCCGTGGCGCGCGCCGAGGAACTGGGCATCGAGGAAGTCGTGTTCGCCGGCCGGGTCTGGAGCGCGCAGAAGTCCGACGAGGGCTGGCGCAAGCACGGCTCGGGCGACTCGGCGCCGTCCCGTGCGGACGGGGCGACGGCGGCCGGCGCGGAGGTCCCGGGCGCCGGCGCGGCGCAGGAATCGGTGCGTATCCGACTCGCACGCTGATGCGAGCCGTCCCCCGCGGGGCGTAGTTCCGACGTGTCACTCCAATGGCCCCCGGTGGCGTGGGAGCACCGTACGGCCCTCCCGGGCGATCCCCTAGGGAACACCGGGAAGTGACGGTTCAGCACGGGGTCGAGCCCTGCGCCGTTTGCCCGTTTTCAGCCAGGGACGATTATGCGACGCATTGCCAACTCTTTGCCTTTGCGCACCGCAACTTCCCGGCCCCCCTGAGCGGTTGTCTGGGCAGCACGACCCCGTGCCTCCCGGTCCCAACCCCTCGTCTCAAGGAGCATCATGTCCCTCCCCCTGACCCGCCGGATCGCCCGTGCCGCGCTGCTCGTCGCGGCGGGCGCAGCCCCCGTGCTCGGTGCGGCCGGCTCCGCCGGCGCCGTGGACCTCGGGCAGGCCGCGCCGCTGGGCGGACTGACGGCGCTGGACGCGAACGGCGTCAGCGGCGCGGTCGACGGCGCGGCGCAGCAGACGACCGAGCTGGCCGGCGCGACGGGCGGCAAGGCCGTCGAGCAGACCGTCCCCGCCGCGGGCAAGGCGATCGGCGGAGCCGGCAAGAAGGCGGCCCCGGCCGCGCAGGAGACCGCGGGTGACGCCGCGGGCAGCGCGGGCGGCCTGCTCGGCGAGACCGCGGGCGCCGCGACCGACTCGCTCGGCAGCAGCGGCCTCGCCCCCGGCTCCCTGGGCGGCGGTCTGCCGACCCAGGGGCTGCCGCTCGGCTGACGGCGACCCGGCGGCAGCGGCCGGAAGGGCCCGGGAGCACTGCGCTCCCGGGCCCTTCTTCCGTCTGCGTACGGTCACGTACGCGTACGGTCTCGTACGCGTACGGCCAGCAGCTCCGCTACGCGGTCAGGCGCTTGACTGCCGCCGCCACGCGCTCGTCCGTCGCCGTGATCGCCACCCGTACGAAGCGCTCCCCCGCCGTCCCGTAGAAGTCGCCGGGGGCCACCAGGACGCCCAGCTCCGCGAGGTGCGCCACGGTGTTCCAGCAGGGCTCGTCGCGGGTCGCCCACAGGTAGAGGCCCGCCTCGCTGTGCTCGATCCGGAAGCCGTGGCCCTCCAGGGCCGCCCGCAGCGCGGTGCGGCGGGCGGCGTACCGCTGCCGCTGCTCCGCCACGTGGGCGTCGTCGCCGAGCGCCGCGATCGTGGCGGCCTGCACCGGGGCGGGGACCATCATGCCGCCGTGCTTGCGGATCTGGAGCAGCTCGCCGAGGACGGCGGCGTCACCGGCGATGAACGCGGACCGGTAGCCGGCCAGGTTCGAGCGCTTGGAGAGCGAGTGGACCGCGACGACGCCCTCGTACGCACCGCCGCAGACGTCCGGGTGCAGCACCGAGACCGGGTCGGCCTCCCACCCCAGCTCCAGGTAGCACTCGTCGCTGAAGACCAGGACGCCGTGCTCCCGCGCCCAGGCGACGGTCCGGACCAGCTCGTCCTTGCTCAGGACGCGACCGGTGGGGTTGGAGGGGGAGTTGAGCCAGAGCAGCTTCAGAGTGGCGGGGTCCAGCTCCGTGGGGTCGTCGTACGCGACGGGGGTCGCACCGCACAGCCGCGCGCCGACCTCGTACGTCGGGTAGGCGAACCGCGGGTGGGCCACCACGTCGCCCGGCCCCAGCCCGAGCTGGGTGGGCAGCCAGGCCACCAGCTCCTTGGAGCCGACGACGGGCAGCACGTTCGCGTGCGTCGCCCCGGCCGCGCCGAGCCGTCGCCCGACCCACCCGGTGAGCGCGTCGCGCAGGGCGGGGGTGCCCCACACCGTCGGATAGCCCGGGGAGTCCGCGGCGGCCGTCAGGGCGCGCTGGATCACCTCGGGGACCGGGTCCACGGGGGTGCCCACGGACAGGTCCACGATGCCGTCCGCGTGGGCCGCGGCCGTCGCCTTGTACGGCTCCAGCTTGTCCCACGGGAAGACGGGCAGGCGCGACGAGACGCGCGAGGCCCCGGAGGGGGCCGAGGGGGCTGACGGAGCTGCGGGCACGGGCTTTCTCTTTCTCGTACGTGCGGACGGGGGCACAGCGGGACGGGTGAGGCGGGAGGGGCCGAGGCGGGACGGGCCGAGGCGGGACGGGCGCAGCGGGAGAAACGCAACGGTCCCGTACGGACGTCGACCGTACGGGACCGGCAGGGATCGGCTCGCTCGCCGGCGGATCAGCCGTTCTGCGGCGGCAGCGCGGCGATGAAGGGGTGGTCCCGCTCGATCAGCCCGAGCTTGGAGGCGCCGCCGGGAGAGCCCAGCTCGTCGAAGAACTCGACGTTCGCCTTGTAGTAGTCCTTCCACTCCTCCGGGGTGTCGTCCTCGTAGAAGATCGCCTCGACGGGGCAGACCGGCTCACACGCACCGCAGTCGACGCATTCGTCCGGGTGGATGTACAAGGACCGGGAGCCCTCGTAGATGCAGTCGACGGGGCACTCCTCGATGCATGCCTTGTCCTTGACGTCGACACAAGGCTGCGCGATGACGTAGGTCACGCTGTCGTTCCTCCTCGGTAGGGCTCTTGGCTTGCGCGGGAGCGCGGCGTCGTCGATGCCCGCCCCTAGTATCTCCGTTCCTGGAGACGATCCGAACACGAGGGGCTCACAGAGCAGTGGAAATTGCCGGCGCCGGTCGCCTCAAAGTCCGTATTACACCTCTTGACGTGGGTAAACGGGTATCCATTAGACGATTTGTCGACCCCGCGGAGGGCGGTGGGGCGTTCACCGACACGGTAGGCGTTCTCACATCGTGGAACGAGGGTGTGCTGGTGATCACCCGGCGCGACGGGCGGTCCGTGCAGGTGCCCGAGGGGGAGCTCGCGGCGGGCAAGGTGGTGCCGGCCGCCCCGGCGCGGCGCCGCGGGCTGCCGGCCACGGACTTCCTGGAACTCACCAGGGTCTGCGCCCGGGCCTGGCAGCCGGTGGAGAGCGAACCGCTCGGCGAGTGGCTGCTGCGGGCCGCGTACCAGGCGGCGCCGGGCGGCCCCCGTTCCGGCACCGCCACCGGCTTCACCCGGCGGGCGAACTCGGCGCTGCCGCTCGGCGACCCCGGCGTCCCGCTCGACGAGGCGCTGACGCGGGTGCGCGGATGGTACGCGGAGCGGGGACTGCCGGCGTACGTGCAGGCCGCGACCGGCGCCGCGGGCACGCAGGAGGTGCTCTGCGCGGAGCTGGAACGGCGCGGCTGGCGGCGCGAGGTGTCCGCGGACGTACGGATCGCCGGCCTCGCGCCCCTCGGGGACCTGGACGCGGACGTGGCGCGGGTGACCCTCGCGCGCTCGATCGACGAGTTGGGGCCCGGCTGGCTGCGGCGCTACCAGCGGTCCGCGGAGCCCGGCGCGCACGTGCTGAAGGTGCTGGGCGGCGGCCCCTCGGTGTGGTTCGCGTCCGTGGCGGGCGAGGGCGCGGACGGGCGGGACGCACCGGCGGCGATCGGGCGCTGCGTGGTGGACGGCCGGTGGGCCGGCTTCATGGCGGTCGAGGTGGACCCGGCGCAGCGCCGCCGGGGGCTGGCCACGGCCGTGATGACCGCCCTCGCACGACGGGCCCTGGAGGAGGGCGCGTCGGCGGCCTGGCTCCAGGTGGAGGCGGACAACGCGGGCGCGGGCGCGCTCTACGAGGGCATGGGCTTCACCACGCATCACAGCTACCACCACTACCGCGCGCCGGAAGGCCCCCTCGATGCGTGACGAGCCGGACGGCCAGCGGGCGGACGGCCCTCTGGAGGCGTTCGCCGCGGAAGCCCGGGCCGAGCGGCCCGACCTCGCGCTGCTGTGCCTGCTGCTGGGGCAGGTGGCCGATCCGGCGCTGGACGACGCCGGGGTGGACGCGGCGCAGATCGAACTGGACCGGCTGGCGGGGCAGCTCCCGTACGGCCTGCACACGCCGCGCGCGTGGGCGACGGCGCTGGAACGGCTGCTCGGCGAGGAGCACGGCTTCCACGGCACCCCCGCCGACTACCGCCGGCTCGACTCCTCGCTGCTGCACAAGGTGTTGGAGCGGCGGCGCGGGCTGCCGATCCTGCTGTCGATCGTCTGGGTGGAGGTGGCCCGGCGGGCGGGGGCGCCGGTGTACGGGGTGGCGCTGCCCGGGCACTTCGTCGTCGGCTTCGGCCCGCCGGAGGACCAGGTGCTCGCGGACCCGTTCGCGGGCGGACGGGTGCTGACGGGCCCGGAAGCCGCGCTGATGGTGGCGGGCGCGACGGGGGTGCCGCCCGACGCCTCGACGCTGCGGCCGGCGCCGGTGCTGGAGGTGGTGGTGCGGGTGCTGAACAACATCCGGGCCTGGGCGACGGCCCGCCCCGAGCAGTCGGCGGTGGCCCTGTGGGCGGTGGACCTCGCGCTGGCCCTCCCCTCCCACCCGGCGCGACTGCGCTACGAGCGGGCGGAACTGCTGGTCCAGCGGGGGGAGTTCGTGCGGGGCGCGGCGGAGTTGGAGGCGTATGCGGAGGTGGTGGCGGGGGTGGAGCCAAGCACCGCGGAGACGCTGCGCTCACGGGCCCGCGCAGCCCGAGCCAGGCTCAACTAACGAGAGCGTCGGCCCCTGCGGGTGCGCTGGCGCGTGCGGCCCGGTGGTCGGCTGGGCGCGCAGTTCCTCCCCCTGTGCCCAGAGGGCGTGGGGGACCCCAGCGCCCCTAGACACCCCCGCCGTAACCCTGCGGAAGCGTTGGTCTCCGCGGACCGTGGGTGGCTGATCGCGCAGTTCCCCGCGCCCCTGATTCGCTGCCCTCGTGGCGTACCTGCGGGGCTGTGGGTGGCCCATCACGCAAGCCGCGACGGCGAGGGTCTTTAGGGGCGCGGGGAACTGCGCGACAAGCCCACCACCGGTCCGCGGAGACCGATGCTCCCGCAGGGGAACGGCGGGGGTGTCTAGGAGCGCTGGGGGTCCCCCCGTGCCCGCAGGGCACAGGGGGAGGAACTGCGCGCTCAGCCGACCACCGGGCCGCGGAGACCAACGCACCCGCAGGGAAACCGCGGGTGCGTTGTGGTGGCAGCGTGCGCAGCCCGCAGGGGGACGCAGGGGCGCGTCAGTCGAGGCTGATTTCTGCCGTGCGTTCCTGCTTCGTCTTGCCCCGCAGCGCCGGGCCCATCGCCTGGGCGATGTCGTCCGGGCCCAGCTGGTGCCGCTTCCCGTCGCCCTTCGTGATCATCACGCCCTGGAACGTACCGCCCACCAGCTCGGCGATCGCCTCCTTGTCGTAGACCTCCACCAGCTTCCCGTCGATCGCCTTCATCGACAGGATCTGCGGCAGCGACCGGTTCGGTCCGAAGTCGATCTTCTTGCCGCCCGCCTGGATCGTGATCAGCCCGGACATCGCGGGGTCGGCGAACTCCTTCTTCGCCCGGTCCAGCTCCGCCTGCGTGATCGACGGTTCGCGCTCGGCGACGGGCAGTTCGACCGTCTTCGGCTGCCCCTTCTCGACCTGCGCCCGGTACGCGTCCTTGACCATCAGCAGCGAGCGGTCCGCGTCCAGCGACTGGCCCGCCTTGCCGGGTACGAGGACGACCTCGCCCGGTTCGAACTTGATGGTGCCCTCGACCGCGGAGCCGGCGGTGCCGGCCAGGTCGGTGAGGGCGGCCCGGAGCTTCTCCTCGTCCACGACGATCACGGGCTCGGCGACGCGTTCGCCGCCGAACAGCGAGCCGATCACCGACACGGGGTTGTAGTCGCTGCCGGCCGCGTTGCGCACGGTCGTCTGGCTGTCGAGGGAGAGGCCCGCCTTGTCCGGGGCCAGTTCGACCTCCTTGCCGCCGACGGAGAGCTTCAGCGGGGCCGCCGCGCGCTTGCCGAGGGCGCCTTCGAGCTTGCCGACGGCCTGCTCGCGGGTGCCGCCGCCGATGTCGACGCCGAGGACGGTGGTGCTCTTCGGCACGTCGGAGTGGTTCAGCAGCAGACCGGCGCCGTAGGCGACGCCGACCGCGCCGACGGCGGCCACTCCGACGAGGACCAGCTTGGAGCGGCCCTTCTTCTTGACGGGCGGCGGCGCGGGGCGCGACGAGGGGGAGGAGGGCGACGCCGAGGGGCCCGACGGCTTCGACGGCGGCGTGGCCGCGCCGGGGGGCGCCGCCGCGGCACCGTTCGGCCCGGCGGGGAACCCGGAGGGCTCCGGCTTGACGACCGGCACGCCGCTGGTGAGCGTGTCACCGGAGACGTTGCCCCCGGGACCTGCGCCAGGACCCGCGCCGGGGGGCACGGGCGCGGGCTTCTGCGGCGTCAGCACGGCCGTGTCGTCGGACATCCGGGGCGCCCCGGGTGCACCGGGGCCGGCGCCCGGGGCGACCGGCATGGTGCCCTGCGCAGGACCCGTGGTGGGGCCCTGGGGCCCCTTCCGTCCCTTCGCCGGCGGGCGCACGCCCAACGGGGGCGTCTGCGGCCCCGGCGCCTGAGCCGGCGCGGAAGCACCCGCACCCGCACCGGCCGCGGCCGTGCCGCCCGCGAGGTCGCTCAGCGAACTCCGCGGCGGTGCGCCGGCGGAACCGTTCGCCCCGCCGGTCGTGGTGCCCGCGGTCGGGGTCCCGGGCGGGCCCGTGGGCACCCGCAGACCGGCGCCGTTGGTGCCGGACTTGCGCGGCGCGAACCAGTCGCTGGCAGGCTCCGCGCCAGCCGCGCCGCCGGCGTCGGGCCGCGGCTCGATGCCGGTGCCCATACCGCCACCGGCACCCGCCTGGGGCGCGGGTGCGGGCGGTGGGGCCGTCGCGTCGAACACCGGCATGGCCGCCGTGCGCTCGGCCTCGGCCTCCCCACCGGCGCCGGGCGGCGGCGCCGCGGACTCCGATTCGCTCACGGGCTTGCGCATCACCACGGGCGGAATGGGCCGCGACCCGGGGA
Organism: Streptomyces sp. NPDC047315; assembly: GCF_040643215.1. NCBI lineage: Bacteria > Bacillati > Actinomycetota > Actinomycetes > Kitasatosporales > Streptomycetaceae > Streptomyces > Streptomyces sp. NPDC047315. Next base: position 314,738 of record NZ_JBEYTZ010000001.1, read on the forward strand.
TGTTGATGCGGATTCGGGTGGTGATCGTCGTCTCGGTCTTGGGCTCGGACTTGGCCGCGTCCGGCTTCGGCTCACCGTCGGCACCGGCCGCCGCGCCGGCGTAGCGGCGCGAACCGTACGGCGGCGTCCCCGAGGGGTACGCGGCTCCGCCGCGCCCCTGAGGCCCGGAGGACGAACTGTCAGTTTCACGACTCAAAGCAGGATCTCCCGGTTGGCTTCGCCGCCCGCTTCTTACTGTGTTCCACGTGCTGAGGGCGGCTCGGCGGCGCGCACCACCATACTGGCCGTCGCTGACGCTCACCCCACGACTGTGGAAAGCCTCATTCCGACGGGTTCACAGGCGGGCGCCGTGCGGCCCGCAACATCGGGGGCCGTGCGCCGGGCCGGACTCTTCGCGGACCCACTCGATCGAGTCCCGCTCCTACCCCTCAAGTCGACCGGGACGGCCGCCCGGTTGCAAAGGACGCCCCAAGGTGGCACACATCACAGCCACCGCCATCCCGCCCAGGATGAAGAGCAGCGGCCCGATACCAGCGCCGAACAGCGCGTCGCCCTCCGGCCGTCCGATGCTGAGCAGCACGATCGCCACCAGCCAGCCGACGGCCGCGGACAGCACGCCGAGTTGGTTGCCCGTGGCCTCCCGCGCACCGTAGAAGAGGCCCGCGGACCCCAGGAGCGCGAGCAGCAACCCGGCCGGGAGCCAGGCCGCTTGCACCAGCGAACCCGCAATGCCGACGAGCGCGCCGAGGACGACGAGGCCGACGTACGCGGCGACGCGGCCCGGTCGGGGCCGGTGGGTCGTCCAGTCGCGGGCCAGACCGGCGCCGGGGCCCCCGCTCACGCCGACGCCGCCGCACTGCCGGAGCCACCGGCAATCCCGGCGAACAGGTCGTCCTCCCGCTGCCCGTCGGGCGCGCCCGAGCGGCCCTCGGCCAGCTCGAAGTACTCCGTGGTGAAGATCGGCTGCCCCAGGTCGTTGGAGAGCGCGAAGAAGGGCCCGTCCACGGCGATCTGGGTGGCGTGTGCGCGCATCGCCGCCGCCTTCTGCCCGACGTACGCGCGGCCGTCGATCTCCGCGGTGATGACGGAGTCGTCCACGACGCCCGGGATGTCGTCCAGCCCGGCCACCCCGGGGAACTCCACGCCCTGCGCCCGCAGCCGGGCGAAGCCCTCCTCGGCGACCGAGCGGGGCACCCGGGTCCAGTACACCTTGGCGACGGCCCAGGGCTCCCCGAGGTCGCGGCGGAAGGCCCGCTCCCCCGCCAACTCGACGGCGCGCATCGCGACCCGGTGGGCCTGGATGTGGTCGGGGTGCCCGTAGCCGCCGTTCGGGTCGTACGTCACCAGGACCTGCGGACGCACGGAGCGGATGACCTCGACGAGGTCCGGCGCCGCGTCGTCGACGGGGGTGCTCCAGAACGCGTTCTCGCGGCGGTTCTGCGGGAGCCCCATCATCCCGGAGTCGCGATAGCGCCCCTGCCCGCCCAGGAAGCGGTGGTCGGTGACGCCCAGCTCCTTCATCGCCGCGGCCAGCTCGCCCACGCGGTGGGCGCCGAGCGCGTCGTCGCGGTCGGCGGCGAGATGGGCGAGGTCGGGCGGAATGACCTCGCCCTCCTCGCCGAGCGTGCAGGTGACCAGGGTGACCCGCACGCCGTCGGCGGCGTAGCGGGCCATCGTGGCGCCGTTCGTGATCGACTCGTCGTCCGGGTGCGCGTGCACGAGGAGCAGACGACGGGTGGGAAGGTCCGTCATGCACACAGCCTACGAGGGAAGGCCGGACCGCCGCCGCGGAACGTGATCCTCCGGCCATCGGATCCGCTGGTCGGCGGTCCCGCCGGGCCGGGGGTGAAGCCGGGCCGGAGGTGAAGGGGACGTCCGGGGTCGAGCCGCCGGGGCGACGGCTCGTTCGGACGCCGGTGGTCGGACCGTCAGAACTTGAGGTCGCCGACCATGTCGGCCACGCTCGTCGTCAGGTCGGTGATCGTGGGCTCGAAGGACGAGCTCGCGAGAAAGAAACCGAACAACACGCAGACAACCGCATGCCCGCCCTTGAGCCCGGACTTCCGGATCAGCAGGAAGACGACGATCGCCAGCAGCACCACCGCCGAAATCGAGAGTGCCACGGCGGTTCACCTCCACAGAGACTCGGTCGGGACGGGCAGGTCGCACGTGCCAGATGGTTCCTACCCACCTCGCGCTACGGATCATAACTATCCACGCCCACGCATCGGTTGGTGCACGGCAGCACGCGGGGCGCACGCCCGCTAGGTTCGGTCACATGACCACGCGGAACAAGCTTTCTTTTCCCCGCCAGTTCGCTCGTACACAACGCTTTACTCTCGGTGCGCCCCGGGCGTTCACCATCGCACCGGACGGATCACGGGTGATCTTCCTGCGATCCGCGTCCCGGACCGATCCCGCGGGCGGGCTGTGGGCACTGGACCTGCCGGGTTCCCGAAATCCCGACAATACGGAGCAGGGCGCGGCTCCGCCGGCGGAACGCCTGGTGGCGGCCCCGGGCGCACTGCTCGGCGGCGCGGCGGAGCGGCTGTCGACGGCGGAGCGGGCCCGGCGCGAACGCAGTCGGGAGGGGGCCGCGGGCATCGTGGACTACGCCCTGGACGCGTCCGGCGAGTTGGTGGCCTTCGCGCTCTCCGGACGTCTGTTCGCCTCGGAACCGGCCACCGGAACGACCCGGGAACTGCCCGTGCGGGGACCGGTGATCGACCCCCGGCCCTCGCCGGACGGACGGTACGTGGCGTACGCGGCGGGCGGCGCACTGCACGTCGCCGAGGTGGCCGGCGAGGGCGACCGGGTTCTCGTCGCGCCCGAGGAGGACCGGATCTCCTACGGCCTCGCGGAGTTCGTCGCGGCCGAGGAGATGGGGCGCAAGCGCGGCTTCTGGTGGTCGCCCGACTCGGACCGGCTGCTGGTGGCGCGGGTCGACGAGCGGGAGGTGCGGCGCGCGTGGCTGTCGGACCCGGCGCACCCGGACCGGGAGCCGCAGTCCGTCGCGTACCCCTTCGCCGGCACGCCCAACGCGGACGTACGGCTCTTCCTGGTCGACCTGGACGGCGAGCGCACCGAGGTCGTCTGGGACCGGGCGCGCCACCCGTACCTCGCGCGGGTGCAGTGGTCGAGCGCCGGTGCGCCGCTGCTGCTCGTCCAGGCGCGCGACCAGAAGACCCAGCGGTGCCTCACCGTCGACACCGCGTCCGGGGCGACCCGGACCGTCCACGTCGACGAAGATCCAGATTGGCTGGATCTTTTCCCCGGGGTGCCGGACCGGGCGCCCGACGGACGGCTCGTCCGCATCGCCGACGAGGGCGGGGCGCGCGTACTGTGCGTCGGCGACCGGGTGTTGACCACGGCGGCGCTGCACGTGCGGGCGGTCCTCGACGTCGGCGACGACGACGTGCTGGTGACCGCGTCGGCCGGCGAGGAGGCGGCGGAGCCGGAGATCGGCGAGGTCCATGTGTACCGGGTCAACGAACTCGGCGTTGCCCGGGTCTCCGAGGGCCCGGGGGTGCACACCGCGGTCCGCGCGGGCGCGGTGACCGTGCTCGCGTCCGCGCGCCCCGACATCACGGGCTCGACCTTCCAGGTCCTGCGCGACGGCAAGTGCGTGGCCACGGTCGCCTCGTACGCCGAGCAGCCGGTGATCACCGCGCGGCCCCGGCTGTGCGAGGCGGGGCCGCGGCGCATCCCGTGCGCGGTGCTGCTGCCGACAGGCCACCGGGAGTCGGACGGCCCGCTGCCGGTGCTGATGGACCCGTACGGCGGGCCGCACGGGCAGCGGGTGTACGCGGCGCACCATCCGTACCTGACCTCGCAGTGGTTCGCCGACCAGGGCTTCGCGGTGGTCGTCGCGGACGGGCGGGGCACGCCGGGCCGCTCCCCCGCGTGGGAGAAGTCGGTCAAGGACCACCTGTTCCTGCACTCCGTCGACGACCAGGTGGAGGCGCTGCACGCGCTCGCCGCGACGTTCCCGCTGGACCTGGACCGGGTCGCCATCCGCGGCTGGTCCTACGGCGGTTCGCTGGCGGCGCTCGCCGTGCTGCGGCGGCCGGACGTCTTCCACGCGGCGATCGCGGGCGCGGCGGGCACCGACCATCGGCTGTACGACACGCACTACATGGAGCGGTACCTCGGGGACCCGAGGGAGCAGCCGGAGGTGTACGCGGCGAACTCGCTGGTGACGGACGAGGGGTTGAGCGGGGCGCAGGAGCCGGTGCGGCCGTTGATGCTGATCCACGGCCTGGCCGACGACAACGTGCTGGTCGCGCACTCCCTACGGCTCTCCTCGGCACTCCTTGCCGCGGGCCGCCCCCACGAGGTGCTCCCCCTGAGCGGCGTGACCCACATGACACCTCAAGAGGAAGTCGCGGAGAACCTCCTCCGCGTCCAGGTGGCGTTCCTCCAAAGGAGCCTCGCCCGCTGACCTCACGGGCGGGGGCGACCGGCCGGGGCGCGGTGGAAGGGCGTCCCGGCCGGGGACGGCACCCGCACGGCCGTGAGGAGAGCTTGGCGGGCGCGTATATCGGAACCGCGTCGGGCACGTTGCCCGGAGGTAAACGGGGTCACTCCCGGGGCGGTGACTCCGACGGCGGCTCCGGCGGCACCACCCGCCGCTCCTCCGCGAAGTGGCACGCCGACGGGTGCCGCGCCGGCCCCTCCTCCGCGTGGCGGAACTCCGCGGGGACCGCCAGCAGCGGCACCTCCAGCGCGCACCGCTCCTGCGCCTTCCAGCAGCGGGTGCGGAAGCGGCAGCCGGAGGGGATGTGCGCCGGCGACGGCACGTCCCCGTGCAGGATGATCCGGTCCCGGTGCTCGCGCGCATCGGGGTCCGGCACCGGCACCGCGGAGAGCAGCGCCTGGGTGTACGGGTGGGTGGGGTGGTCGTAGATCTCCTCGTCCCGGCCGAGTTCGACGACCCGCCCCAGGTACATCACCCCCACCCGGTCGGAGATGTGCCGCACCACGGACAGGTCGTGGGCGATGAAGACGTACGAGAGCCCGAACTCGTCCTGGAGCCGGTCCAGCAGGTTCACCACCTGCGCCTGGACGGAGACGTCCAGCGCGGACACCGGTTCGTCGGCGACGATCACCTCCGGCCGCAGCGCGAGGCCGCGCGCGATGCCGATGCGCTGCCGCTGGCCACCGCTGAACTGGTGCGGGTAGCGGTTGACGTACTCGGGGTTGAGGCCCACCACGTCCAGCAGTTCCTGCACCCGGCGCCGCCGGTCGCCCTTGGGGGCCGCCTCGGGGTGGATGTCGTACGGCTCGCCGATGATGTCGCCGACGGTCATCCTGGGGTTGAGCGAGGTGTACGGGTCCTGGAACACCATCTGGATGTTGCGGCGCACGGCCTTGAGGGCACGGCCGGACAGCTTGGTGATGTCCTCGCCCTTGTAGCGGATCGCGCCGGAGGTGGGGCGCTCCAGGTGCACCAGCATCTTGGCGAGGGTGGACTTGCCGCAGCCGGACTCGCCGACGATGCCCAGCGTCTCGCCCCGGTACAGGTCGAGGTCCACTCCGTCGACCGCGCGCACCGCGCCGATCTGCTTCTTGAACAGGACGCCCCGGGTGAGGGGGTAGTGCTTGACCAGGTCGCGCACCTCGATGATCGTCTCAGGCACCGGGGGCCTCCTCGCCCTGCCAGTCGCGCCGGCCGGCCAGGGTGTCCCGCCAGAAGTGGCAGGCGCTGTGCCGCCCCTCGCCCGCCTCGTACAGCGGCGGCTCGTCGGTGCGGCACACGTCGCGGACCAGCGGGCAGCGGGGGTGGAAGGCGCAGCCGGGCGGGACGGCCATCAGGTTCGGCGGCAGGCCGCTGATCGCGGAGAGCTCCTGGCCCTTGCGGTCCAGCCGCGGGATGGAGTCGAGCAGCCCGCGGGTGTAGGGGTGGGCCGGGGCCTTGTAGATGTCGTGGACGGGGGCGCTCTCCACGATGCGGCCGGCGTACATCACGGCGATGCGGTCGGCGACGTCCGCGACGACGCCGAGGTCGTGGGTGATCAGGACGAGACCCATGGCGTACTCGTCGCGCAGCTCCGCGAGCAGGTCCATGACCTGGGCCTGGACGGTGACGTCGAGCGCGGTGGTGGGTTCGTCGGCGATGATCAGCGCGGGTTGGAGGGCCAGCGCCATGGCGATCATGATGCGTTGGCGCATGCCGCCGGAGAACTGGTGCGGGTAGTCGCCGACGCGTTCGGCCGCGGCGGGGATGCCGACGCGCTCCATCAGCTGCACGGCCTTGGCCCGCGCCTCCTTCTTCTTCAGGCCGCGGTGGACGGTGAACATCTCGGCGAGTTGGGCGCCGACGCTGAGCACCGGGTTCAGCGCGGAGAGCGCGTCCTGGAAGATCATGGCGATGTCGGCGCCGCGGACCTTGCGGCGTTCGGCCTCCTCCAGCGCGAGCAGGTCCCGGCCGCGGAAGAGGACCTGCCCGGCGGTGATCTTGCCGGGCGGGGTGTCGAGGATGCCGAGGACGGCCTGGGCGGTGACCGACTTGCCGGAGCCGGATTCGCCGAGCACGGCCAGCGTCTCGCCCTCGTCGACGTGGTAGCTCACCCCGTTCACGGCCCGGGCGACGCCGTCGCGGGTGCGGAACTCCACGTGCAGGTCGCGTACTTCGAGCAGCATGCCGGCACTCCTCAGCGCAGCTTGGGGTCGAGGGCGTCGCGCACCGCGTCGCCGAGCATGATGAACGCCAGCACGGTGATCGCCAGCGCGCCGGCGGGCCACAGCAGCATGTGCGGGGCGTTGCGGATGTAGGGGGAGGCGGCCGAGATGTCGATGCCCCAGGAGACGGTGGGCGGTTTGAGGCCGACGCCCAGGTAGGACAGGGTCGCCTCCAGGGAGATGTACGTGCCCAGGGCGATGGTGGCGACGACGATGACGGGCGCGACGGCGTTGGGCGCGATGTGGCGCAGCAGGATGCGGGAGTTGGACGCGCCGAGGGCGCGGGCGGCGTGCACGTAGTCGTTCTGCTTGGCGGTGATGACGGAGCCGCGGGCGATCCGGGAGATCTGCGGCCAGCCGAGCAGCACCATGAAGCCGATCACGGGCCAGACGGTGGTGCTGGTGACGACGGAGAGCAGGACGAGTCCGCCGAGGATCACGGGGATGCCGAAGAAGATGTCGGTGAGCCGGGACAGCAGTGCGTCGCCGGCGCCGCCGAAGAAGCCGGCGAGGCCGCCGAGCACGGAGCCGAGGAGGGCGACGCCGAGGGTGGCGCAGATGCCGACGGTGACGGATGCGCGGGCGCCGTACACGGTGCGGGTGTAGACGTCACAGCCCTGGCCGTCGAAGCCGAAGGGGTGCCCGGGCTGGGAGCCCTCCTGGGACTTGGCGAGGTCGCAGTCGAGGGGGTTGCCGGAGGTGATGGCCTGCGGCCAGATCGCGATCACGATCAGGAAGAGGATGATCAGCGCGGAGACGATGAAGACGGGGTTGCGGCGCAGGTCGCGCCAGGCGTCGGACCACAGGCTGCGCGGCTTGCCCGCGGGTCCGGTGCCCAGCGGCCCTCCCGGAATCTTCTCCAGCGTGGCGCCTTCGGCCGTGGCGAGGTCCATGGTGCCGCCCGCGCCGGTCGGCGCGATGGCCCCGCCTTCGTCGAACCGCTCGGGTGGCTGCTCAGGCATAGCGGATCCTCGGGTCGAGTACGGCGTACAGCAGGTCGACGAGCAGGTTGGCGAGCAGGAAGACCAGCACCAGCACGGTCACGAAGCCGACCACGGTCTGGGTGTTCTGGCGCACGATGCCCTGGTAGAGCTGGTAGCCGACGCCGTGGATGTTGAAGATCCGCTCGGTGACGATGGCGCCGCCCATCAGCGCGCCGATGTCGGTGCCGATGAAGGTGACGACCGGGATGAGGGAGTTGCGCAGCAGGTGGTGGGTGACCACCCGGTGCCGCGGCAGCCCCTTGGCCTTGGCGGTGCGCACGTAGTCGGAGCGGGCGTTCTCGGCGATCGAGGTGCGGGTGAGCCGGGTGACGTAGGCGAGGGAGACGGAGGCGAGGACCAGACCGGGGACGATGAGTTCGTCCAGCGGCGCCCCGGGCGACACGGCGGGTTTGATGACGCCCCACTCGACGCCCAGCAGCAGTTGCAGGAGCAGTCCGGTGACGAAGGTCGGCACGGAGATCACGACGAGGGTGAGCAGCAGGACCCCGGTGTCGACGGGCCGGCCGCGGCGCAGCCCGGTGAGCACGCCGAGGGTGATGCCGATGACGATCTCGAAGGCGATGGCGACCAGGGTGAGCCGGATGGTGACGGGGAAGGCGTTCGCCATCAGCTCGGTGACGGGCTGCCCGTTGAAGGCGGTCCCGAAGTCCCCGGTGAAGACGTGGCCCATGTAGCTCAGGTATTGCTGCCACAGGGGCTTGTCGAGGCCGTACTGGGCGCGGAGTTGGGCGGTGGTCGCCGGGTCGCACTGGATCTGGCCGCAGAGTCCGGCGATGGGGTCGCCCATCACGTTGACCATGAGGAAGATCAGCAGGGTGGTGCCGAAGAAGACCGGGATCATCTGGAGCAGACGCCGGATCACGTAACGTCCCATGGGGGCTCCCGAGCGGCGCCGTCAGGCGACCTTGATCTGGTTGTAGACCGGGACACTGAAGGGGTTGAGCGCGACGTTCGAGACGCGCGGGGAGTAGCCGGCGCTGCCGTTCTGGTACCAGAGCGGGATCGCGGCCATCTGGTCGCGTACGACCTCCTCGGCCTGCTGGAACGTCCGGACGGCCTGCGCGGGGTCGGACTCGGCGTTCGCCTGGTCCACCAGCCGGTCGAAGTCCTCGTTGCTCCACTTGCCGTCGTTGGACGAGGCGCCGGTGTAGTAGAGCGGCTGGAGGAAGTTCTGGATGAGGGGGTAGTCCATCTGCCAGCCGGCGCGGAAGGGGCCGGACATCTTGGACTGGGTGATCTGGTTGCGGAAGTCGGCGAAGGTGCCGATGGGGTTGCCGACGCAGGCGCGGTCGTTGCCGAGCGCGTTGTTGATGCTGTTGCAGACGGCGTCGACCCACTCCTTGTGGGAGCCGGTGTCGGCGTTGTACGAGATCTTCATCGTGCCGCCGGGGATGCCGCCGCCCTCGGCGACCAGCTTCTTCGCCCTGGCGGGGTCGTAGGTGCAGGCGGCGCCGCACAGGGTCTCGCTGAAGCCGCCCTGGACGCCGAGGACCGGGGACGTCCAGTCCTTGGCGGGGGTGCGGGTGCCGCGGAAGATCCGGGAGGTGATCTCGTCGCGGTTGATGGCCATGGACAGGCCAGTGCGCATCTTGTTGCCCTGCGGGGTGTTCCACCGCTCGTCGTAGAAGGGGAAGGCCAGGGTCTGGATGATGCCGGCCGGGGTGTTGATGTAGCGGTCGCCGAGGTCCTTCTTGACGTTGCGCAGCTGGGCGGCGGGGACGTCGTCGACGAGGTCGAGGTTGCCGGCTACGAGGTCGGTGTAGGCGGTGTTGTTGTCGGTGTAGACCCGTAGGTCGACGCCGCCGTTGACGGGCTTGTCGGGGCCCGGGTAGCCGTCCCAGCGGCGCAGGGACATCTGGGAGCCGCGGACGTACGACTTCACGGCGTACGGGCCGTTGCCGACGGGTTTGGCGAGCCAGCCCGCGTGGTCGTCGTAGAAGGTCCTGGGCAGCGGGGCGAAGGCGTTGTAGCCGAGGGTGTCGGGCCAGGTGGAGAACTTCTGGCTGAGCTTGACGGTGAAGGTGCGCTCGCCGGTGACGGTCAGCCCGGACAGGGTGGTGGCGGTGGGTTCGCCGCTGGCCGGGTGGACCTGGTCGTAGCCCTCGATGTAGCCGAAGAAGTACGCGTTCTTCTGGTTGTTCTTCAGGTACGCGCCGTAGTTCCAGGCGTCCACGAAGGAGCGGGCGGTGACCTTCTCGCCGTTGCTGAAGGTCCAGCCGTCCTTCACGGTGACGAAGAACGTGGTGGAGTCGGTGGTCTCGATCTTCTCGGCGAGCATGTCGTCGGCGCGCCCGGTCTTCGGGTCGTACCGCTTGAGGCCGCGGAAGAGCAGGTCGAGGGCCTTGCCGCCCTGCACCTCGTTGGTGTTGGCGGGCTCCAGGGGGTTCTGCGGGTCGCCCCAGGAGGAGCGGACGACGCCGTCGGAGCCGCTGCCGAGGTCCTGCGCCCCGCCGCCGCAGGCCGTCAGGGTCGCCGCCGCAAGGGTGACGACCGTCGCGGCGACGATCCTGCTGGCGTGCACGGCTCCCCGCATCCGGTGCCTCCTCGGTCCTGGATCCCGCCGTCGTCTAGGACCGAATATCACCGCATAACGGGGCGCACCGCATGTCAGCTCACCCGAACGGTGGAGGTGTCACCCCCTGGGCACGGGCAGGGTGACCTCCCAGGTGTCCACCGCGAAGTACTGGCTCATGCCGTGCGCCTCGTACAGCCGCAGCGCGCCCGTCTCGTTGTCGGTGTCCACGCCGAGGCCGATCTGGTCGCGGCCGAGTGCGGCGTACGTGGCGAAGGCGTGCCGCAGCAGGAAGCCGCCGACGCCCTTCCCGCGCACCTGCCGGCGCACGCCCAGGGCGTTGATCCAGGCGTGGGCCTTGCGGTGGTTGGAGGTGACCAGGGCGGCGACGTCCTCGCCGTCCAGCGAGGCGATCCACAACATCGACCAGTCGACCAGCTCGCCGAGGTCGTCGAGCCACTTCTCGTACGAGCGGTCCTGGTGGTCGTAGTGGTCGGCGAAGGTCTCCTGGAGCAGGGCGTGCGCGATGCGGCGGTCGGCCTCGTCCTGACAGTCCCGCAGGGTCAGCCCGGGCGGCGGGGTGGGCTGCGGGTCCGTGTCCGGGGCGAGCTGGCGGGTCATCACGTAGTAGCGGCGGACCGGCTTCCAGCCGCGACGGCCGAGCATGGCGAGGTCCATGGTCGGGTTCACGTTCACGCTGAGGTGTACCACGGCCCGCTCGGCGCCGTTCTCCCCGGCCTTCTCGACGGCCCGCGCCTCCATGAGCGCCATGACCTCTTCGGCGAGGTCCTGGTGCTCCGGCAGCCCGTACTGGTCCATGTCGATGCGCTCGGCGGCGGAGTCGTCCCACAGCAGCCCGTAGACCACGAGTCGGTCGCCGACGAAGCCGAGCCAGGAGTTGCGCGGGAGGTCGGCGTCGGCGTGGGAGAGGTCGGCGCGCACGGAGACGAGGTCGGTCTCGGCGCGACCGACTTCGAGGATGTCGACGGCGTTGAGGAGGTCGGTGACGAGAGCGACGTCTTCGAGCGTGGCGGCCCGTACGTTATGCGCGTCCATCCCCCCACTGTGGGCGCCCCCACGCCCCCCCTCAACCGGTTTTCCCGACGCCCGGCCCCCGGGACCTCCTCGCCGTATCCCCGCGGGCACCTTGGTCCCTGCGACCCGGTGGGACTTGTTCGCGCAGTTCCTCGCGCCCCTGACAAACCCGCCGTAACCCTGCGGGCACGTTGGTCTCCGCGGGCACATTGTGGCTTGTCGCGCAGTTCCCCGCGCCCCTGATTCGCTACCCCCGTCTGTCATCTGCGGGATGCGCACGGGGTTTGCCCCTACGCCCGCAGGGCGTGGGCAATCAGGGGCGCGGGGAACTGCGCGAGCAACCACCCACCGGGCCGCAGAGACCAATGTGCCCGCAGAGGAACGGCGGGGATGTCCAGGGGCACAGGGGGCGGAAGCGACAAGCCACCCACCAGGCCGCAGCGACCAACGTGCCGCGGGGCTACGGCGAGTATGTCCAGGGGCGTCGCAACCGAGGACGCGAAACTACCCGGCAAGCCACCCACCAGGTCGCGGGGAACCACACGCGCACAAGGCGCGGCAGCGACGCCGTCACGCGACCCGCAGTGAGTTCGCCGACCCGCCCGGAGGGCAAACGGCCCCGGCGCGACGAATCGCGACCGGGGCCGGCCCGAACCACACCAGCGAGCTACTTCTGCTCGTCCTCCAGCGCCGCCAGCGCCGGGTCCAGCACGATGTCCTCCGCACGCGCCTCCGTCGACGGGTCCTCCGGGAAGTGGCACGCCGTCAGGTGCCCGTCCCTGTTCCCGTCCAGCTGCACCAACGGCGGCGCCTCCGTCGCGCACTTGTCCTGCGCCTTCCAGCACCGCGTGCGGAACCGGCAGCCGGACGGCGGGGCGATCGGCGAGGGCACGTCGCCGGCGAGGCGGATGCGCTCCTTCTTGTCCCCGTCGACGTCCACCTCCGGCACCGCCGACAGCAGCGCGTGGGTGTACGGGTGACGCGGCCGGTTGTAGAGGGAGTCGCGGTCGGCGACCTCCACCACCTTGCCCAGGTACATCACCGCGACGCGCTGCGAGAAGTGCCGCACCACGGCCAGGTCGTGCGCGATGAACACGAACGCGATGCCCAGGTCCCGCTGGAGGTCCTGGAGCAGGTTCACCACCTGCGCCTGGATGGAGACGTCCAGCGCCGAGACGGGCTCGTCCGCCACGATCAGCTTCGGTTCGAGGGCGAGCGCCCGGGCCACGCCGATGCGCTGGCGCTGACCGCCGGAGAACTCGTGCGGGAAGCGGTTGAAGTGCTCCGGGTTGAGCCCGACGAACTCCATGAGCTCGCGGACCCGCTTCTCCCGGCCGCCGGTCGGGTTGATCCCGTTGATCTCCATCGGGCTGGAGATGATCGTGCCGACCGTCTGCCGCGGGTTCAGCGAGGCGTACGGGTCCTGGAAGATCATCTGGATCTCGGACCGGATCGGCGCGAGCTGCTTGCGGCTCGCGTGCGTGATGTCCCGGCCCTGGTAGTTGATCTTGCCGCCGGTGGGTTCGAGGAGCCGGGTCAGCAGTCGACCGGTGGTCGACTTGCCGCAGCCGGACTCGCCCACCAGGCCGAGACTCTCGGCCGGGTAGATGTCCAGGTCGACGTTGTCGACGGCCTGGACGGCGCCCACGACCCGCTTGATCGGGAATCCGCCCTTGATGGGGAAGTGCTTGGTCAGCCCCTGCACCTGCATCAGCGGCTCGGACGACGTCCGGTCGCGCTGCTGCGGGGTCGCGTCGGCCGCCGCCGTGGTCTTGGTGTTCTCGCTCATGGTCATACCCCAGTCGCCGGGTCAGTCAGCCCAGGCGGGGCTGAATCCTCTCGATGAAAACCTGCTGCCGCGCGTCCGCCGGGATGTGGCACGCAGCCGCGCGCCCGTCCGGCAGCGGCGGACGCTCGCTCGTGCACCGGTCGCCGGCCACCAGCTCGACGTGGGCGCACCGCGGGTTGAACGGGCAGCCCGTCGGCGGGTTGAGCAGACTCGGCGGCGAGCCCGGGATGGGCTGCAGCGGTTCGTCCACCCCGGCCGACAGTCTCGGCATCGACCCGAGCAGACCCCAGGTGTAGGGGTGCTGGGGCTCCTTGAGCACCTGGCGCACGGAGCCCCGCTCCACGGCCCGCCCGGCGTACATCACCAGCAGGTCGTCGGCGGTGTTCGCGACCACGCCCAGGTCGTGGGTGATCAGGATGATCGCGGAGCCGAACTCCTGCTGGAGGTCCTTGAGCAGGTCGAGGATCTGCGCCTGGACCGTCACGTCGAGCGCGGTGGTCGGCTCGTCGGCGATCAGCAGCTGGGGGTTGCACACCAGCGACATGGCGATCATCGCGCGCTGGCGCATGCCGCCGGAGAACTGGTGCGGGTAGTCGTCCACCCGGGCCTTGGGGTCGGGGATGCCGACCTTGCCGAGCATTTCGATGGCCCGGTCCCGGGCCTCCTTCTTGCTCGCACCGGTGTGCTTGCGGAACGGCTCCGAGATCTGCCGGCCGATCGTGTAGTACGGCGACAGGGCGGTCAGCGCGTCCTGGAAGATCATCGCCATCTTGTTGCCGCGCAGCGTCTCCAGCTGCTTCTCCGACGCGCTCGTCAGGTCCTGGCCTTCGAGCTCGATGGAGCCGCCGATGGCGGTGTTCTTCCGGTTGTGCAGGCCCAGGATCGTCAGGTTGGTCACCGACTTGCCGGAGCCGGACTCGCCGACGATGCCGAGCGTCTTGCCGCGCTGGAGGTCGAACGAGAGCCCGTCCACCGCCTTGACGACGCCGTCCTCGGTGGAGAACTGGACACTCAGGTCGCGCACCGAGAGGAACGGCTTCGAATCGTTCGGAGCCGGAGCACCTTCGGTCTTGGTGAGAGTGGTCACGGTCGTTCTCCTAGGACAGGCGCACGCGCGGGTCGATGAGGGCGTACAGGGCGTCCACGATGATGTTGAAGAAGAGGATCAGGGCGGCGCTGAAGATCATCACGCCCATGGTGAGCGGCAGGTCCTTGTCGATGACCGAGTCGCGCGCCAGTCGGCCGAGGCCGGCGAGGCCGAAGGTGAGTTCGGTGACCATGGCGCCGCCGAAGAGCGCGCCGAGGTCGATGCCGAGGATGGTGACGATCGGGGTGAGCGAACCGCGCCAGGCGTAGCGGAAGAAGACGTACTTGCTCGACATGCCCTTGGCCCGGGCCGCGCGCACGTGCTCCTCCTGGAGCTGCTCGATCATCGTCGAGCGGGACATACGCGTGTAGTTGGCGGTGAAGATGACCGACATCACGCACCAGGGGATCAGCAGGCCCATGAACCAGCCGCCGATGTCCTCGGAGAACGGCACGTACTGGGGCTTGTCCAACAGGCCGGAGCTGTAGACGAAGATGCCCATCACGACCGGGCCGAGGAAGTAGATCTGCAGCGAGGACAGGACGAGCGAGCTGCCGCTGAAGAACTTGTCGACCGCGGTGCCGCGGCGCGCGGCGGCGATCATGCCGGCGCCCAGGCCGACGGTCAGGAAGACCAGGAGGCCACCGGCCGAGAGCGAGATCGTCAGCGGGAGGCGGTCGAGGATCGTGTCCCAGACCATCTGCTGGTTGTCGAAGGAGACGCCGAAGCAGGGGGCCGAGCAGTGACCGACCGCGAAGTCACGACCGGCGAAGATCCCGACCATGTAGTTCCAGAACTGCACGGGCACCGGGTCGTCGAGGCCGAGATTCTTGTGGATGACCTCAAGGGCGTCGGGGGTGCAGTTCTTTCCGCACGCCAGCAGCGCTGGATCCTGTGGGATGGCGAAGAACATGAAGAACGTGAACGCGCTGATCAGAAAGAGGATCAGGCCAGCGCCAAGCGTCCGACGAATGATGAATTGAAGCATGGCTGGTCGCTGCTCTCAGGACGGCGGCTTTGGGGGGTACGAACGGGAGGGCCCGCGCTCCGGGGGGTGCCGCACTGTTGTGTGCACCCCCCGGAGCCGGCCCGCGCGCTGGGCGGTGACTACTTCTTGAGGAAGAGGCGCGTCACGTCGATCGCGCTCAGCTCGTTGGAGTAGCGCGCTCCGCCGACGTTCGAGCCCTGGATCTGCAGCGACCGGGTGAAGTACAGCGGGGCAGCCGGGTTGATGCGCTCCACGATGTCGTGGTGCAGCGCGGTCCACGCCTTCTGGGCCTCGGCCGGGTCCGTGATCTTCTTGATCCGGGCGATCTCATCGTTGACCTTGGGGTCGTTGATGTGCGAGTAGACCGAGGAGCCGTCCTGCAGCTGCTTGCCGTCGTACAGCGGCGGGATGACGGTGGACGCCGCCGGCCAGTCCTGGCCCCAGCCGGTCATGTAGAGGTCGAGACCGTTGTTGACCTTGCCGACCTGCTCGTACCAGGTGGCGCCGTCGATCTCCTTCTTCTGGACGTTGAGACCGATCTTCTTCAGAGCGTTCTCGATGACGACCGACTGCTGCTGGCGCTTGGGGGTGTTGGCGTACGCGTAGGTGACCTTCAGGCCCTCGGCGTTCGCCTCCTTGATCAGCTTCTTGGCGGCCTCGATGTCACCGTTGGGCTTCTTGGCCTTGCCGAACGGGTCGTAGTCCTTCTCGAAGCCCGGCAGGGTCGGGGCGAGCAGACCGGTCGCGACCTCGCCGCCGTAGGCACCGCCGTCAGGCTGGAAGATGTTCTGGTTCGGCATCGCCAGGGTGATGGCGTCGCGGACCTTCTTGTCCTTCATCCGGTCGAGGTTGAAGTTCAGCTGCCAGACGTAGGGCTGGTAGCCCTGGATGGTGCGGGCCTTGGCCTTGGCGTCCGACATGACGTTGCGGACCTGGGTCGTGGCGACCGTGCCGGTCAGCTGGATGGCGTTGGCCGCCTCGCCGCGGTCGGAGTGGATCGCCTTGGTCTGGGCCTCGTCGTCCTGGTTGAAGGAGACGTTGAAGCCGTCCACGTACTGGTAGCGGACCGAGTCGGTCTTCGGGTCCCAGTTCGGGTTCTTGACCAGCTTCGCCGACTTGCCCGGCTTGAAGTTGGAGACGTCGAACGTGTACGGACCCAGGGAGACCGGCCCCATGTCGTACTTGTCCTTGGTGTCCGCCTTCTTGGGGACGATGGAGTAGCCGGTCATCGCCAGCGCCTGCGGGAGGTCCGGCTGGGCCTCCTTGAACTTGAAGATGACCGTCTTCGCGTCCGGGGTCTCCAGGACGTCGTCCGGCAGCTTGGCGCCCTTGTACGGGCCGTCCGGGAGCGCCTTGCGGTAGGTGGTGCCCTCACCGGAGAGCCACTGCTGGATGTAGAGCGGGCCGTCGGTGATGAACGGCGCGTACATGCGCTCGATGGTGTGGCGGACGTCCTCGGAGGTGATGACGTTGCCGGCGGAGTCCTTGATGCCGTCCTTGAGCGTGAACTTCCAGGTCTTGCCGCCGTCGGTGCTGGAGCCGGAGTCGGTGGCGATGTCGCCGACCACCGTCAGCTTGCCGTTCTCGTCCTCCTGGTACTGCGTCAGACCGCGGTGGATCAGACGGCCCAGCAGACGCGCGTCGCTGACGTAGCTCTGCGCCGGGTCGAGGTGGGAGAAGTCGTCCGCCTGGTAGATGGCGATGGTGCCACCGGGCTTGGCGCCCGGAATGGGGGCGGCGGGGCCGGTGGACGCCTTGGCGTCGCCGAAGCTGACGGCCGCGGACTGCTTGGCCGCGTCCTCCTTGCTCTTGCCCTTGTCCTTGGAGTCGCCGCCGTCGTTGCTGCCGCAGCCCGTGAGGGCCAGCGAGCCCGCCGCCAGGGCGACGACGACAGCGCGCGCCTTGCGCGTGCCAAAGATGCTCATGGTGATGAGACCTATCTGTCCGTAGTGATCCAACAGCGCCGACCGTTCGACCGGTCGACACCGGAGCCTGAGCGGCAAACTGTCCGCAGTGGGAGGGTCAGCGTCCCGACTTGGGGTCGAAGGCGTCCCGTACCGAGTCGCCCAGCAGGTTGAAGGACACGACGAAGACGACCATCGCGATACCCGGGAAGAACATGTACGCCGGGTCCTGCTCGTAGACGTCCGCACCGTTGGCGAACATCCGGCCCCAGTCGGGGGTGGGCTCGACGAACCCGACACCCACGTAGGAGAGGAAGGCCACCGAGAGAATCGTGGCGGGCAGCATCAGGGTGGCCTGCACGAGAATCGGTGTGACCAGGTTGGGCAGCAGTTCCTTGCGGATGATCCGCCAGGGCGAAGCCCCCGCGACCTTGGCCGCCTCCACGAACTCCCGCTCGCGCAGGGAGAGGGACGCGGCACGGATCAGCCGGGACAGGCCCATCCAGCCCAGGAACGAGAGCACCACGATGATCGCGGTGGCACGCAACCAGGTGGGAGTGGCGTCCTCGGGGCTGACGAAGGCAGCCGTGATGACGGGCATGGAGGCGATGAAGAACAGCTGGCTGGGGAAGCCCAACAGGAAGTCGGTGAACCGGCCGAGCCAGTAGTCGATCTTTCCGCCGAAGTACCCGCCGATCAGACCGATCAGCACGCCGACCGTCACCATGACGATGGTCGCCGCGAGCGCGGTGTAGATGGAGGTACGCATGCCGTACAGGAGCTGGGTGAACACGTCACGGCCCAGGATGGGCTCGATGCCGAACCAGTGGTCGCCGGTGACCCCGCCGAAGGTCCCGGTCGGAATGCTGAACTCGTCGAGCAGCTCGGGATTGTCCTGCCCGTAGAGCGTGTACGGGTTCTTGCCGTACACCTTGGCGATCACGGGCGCGAGGGCGGCGATGACGAAGAAGAAGATGACGATGCAGGCGGAGAGGACTCCGATGCGGTCACGCTTGAACCGTCGCCACATGAGCTGGCCGGGAGAGAGCCCGACGGGGTCCTTGGCCTGCGGCGCCGGGCTCTTGGGCTCGATCTCCGCGTCGTCCAGGACCACGGACGTCTGTGCGTCCTTGGTGTGCGCTGAGCTCGTCACGATCGCTCAGCCCCCATGGGGATCACTATCGCACGCACGACCCATTCGGCGCTTATGGCACCACGCATGGGGTCCTCCTCATGAGTTCACTTGTCACTGCATAAGGGACACGTCGAGTTACGCGGTACGCCGACACCCCTGACGGCGATCGCACCCAAGTGCCCCGAGTGTGCTCGTGAGTCGGCGCTCCCCACAGCGCATGACCCGTTGACCCGAGCTCAGTGAAGCCAACTATTGGGTAAGTTCACGCCGTAAACCACACTTAAAGCATCTCGTTTTGGCAACATCAGTCAGCCCTTGAGGCCCAAAATTCGGACAAAGGGATCGCAGACAGACACCCCCGAAACGGACTGTTAATACAGGTTTCCGGTGAGCTACGCCCGATAGTCGGACAGCCTCGGTAGGAAAACCTGTTGACGCCCGGCCCCTGATCGGGCTTCAGTCACCCAGTCTTCCACCCCCCGGACATCAGCAAACGGCTCGGGCGACCCCAACTTGCGGGGTCGCCCGAGCCGTTTACTTTGTTGTGATATGTCCGTTACGCCACTCGTGGTCGATCCGCCGGGCCGTAGGCGGGCCCGGCGGGGTGGACCGGCAGGGGCGAAAATCAGCCGTGCTTGGCGCGAGAGGCCGCGCGGGCGCGCTCCCGGGCGTCCAGGTTCACCTTGCGGATGCGAACGGACTCCGGGGTCACCTCGACGCACTCGTCGTCCCGGCAGAACTCCAGCGACTGCTCCAGCGAGAGCTTGCGCGGCGGCACGATCGCCTCGAAGGAGTCGGCCGAGGAGGAGCGCATGTTGGTGAGCTTCTTCTCCTTGGTGATGTTCACGTCCATGTCGTCGGAGCGGGAGTTCTCGCCGACGATCATGCCCTCGTAGACCTCGGTGCCCGGGTCGACGAAGAGGACGCCGCGCTCCTGGAGGTTGGTCATCGCGAAGGCGGTGACCGCGCCGGAGCGGTCGGCGACCAGCGAACCGTTGTTGCGGGTGCTCAAGGTGCCGAACCAGGGCTCGTGGCCCTCGTGGATGGAGTGGGCGATGCCCGTGCCGCGGGTGTTGGTCAGGAACTCCGTACGGAAGCCGATCAGACCGCGGGAGGGGACCACGAACTCCATGCGCACCCAGCCGGAACCGTGGTTGGACATGTTGTCCATCCGGCCCTTGCGGACGCCCATGAGCTGGGTGACGGCACCCATGTGCTCCTCGGGCACGTCGATCGTCATCCGCTCGACGGGCTCGTGGACCTTGCCGTCGACGTCCTTGGTGACCACCTGGGGCTTGCCGATGGTCAGCTCGAAGCCCTCGCGGCGCATCTGCTCGACCAGGATGGCGAGTGCGAGCTCGCCGCGACCCTGCACCTCCCAGGCGTCCGGGCGCTCGGTCTCCAGCACGCGCAGCGACACGTTGCCGACCAGCTCGCGGTCCAGGCGGTCCTTGACCTGGCGGGCGGTGACCTTGCGGTCCTTGACCGCGGCCTTGTTGTCGGCGCCCTTGCCGGTGCCGCCCCGACCGACCAGCGGCGAGGTGTTGGTGCCGACGGTCATGGAGATCGCGGGCTCGTCGACCGTGATCAGCGGCAGCGCGACCGGGTTCTCCGGGTCGGCCAGGGTCTCGCCGATCATGATGTCCGGGATGCCGGCGACGGCGCAGATGTCACCGGGGCCGGCGACCTCGGCGGGCTTGCGGGTGAGCGCCTCGGTCATCATCAGCTCGCTGATGCGGACGTTGGAGACGGAGCCGTCGCGCTTGATCCAGGCGACGTTCTGGCCCTTGCGCAGCTCGCCCTGCTCGACGCGGAGGAGCGCGATGCGGCCGAGGAAGTTGTCCGCGTCCAGGTTGGTGACGTGGGCCTGGAGCGGGGCGGACTCGTCGAACTCGGGAGCCGGCACGTACTCCAGGAGCGTGGAGAAGAAGGGCTCCAGGCTGTCGCTGTCGGCGGGGACCGTGCCGTCGGCGGGCTTGGTGAGCGAGGCGACGCCGTCACGGGCGCACGCGTAGACGATCGGGAACTCGATCTGGTCCTCGTCGGCGTCCAGGTCGAGGAAGAGGTCGTACGTCTCGTTGACGACCTCGTCGATGCGGGAGTCCGGGCGGTCCGTCTTGTTGATGCACAGGATCACCGGCATCCGGGCCTGGAGGGCCTTGCGCAGGACGAACCGGGTCTGCGGGAGGGGGCCCTCGGAGGCGTCGACGAGCAGCACGACGGCGTCGACCATGGACAGGCCGCGCTCGACCTCGCCGCCGAAGTCGGCGTGGCCGGGGGTGTCGATGATGTTGATCGTGACGGGGGCGCCGCCGGCCTTCGGGTGGTACTTCACCGCCGTGTTCTTGGCGAGGATCGTGATGCCCTTCTCACGCTCCAGGTCGTTCGAGTCCATGACCCGGTCGTCGACCTGCTGGTGCGCGGCGAAGGCGCCGGCCTGCTTCAGCATGGCGTCGACGAGCGTGGTCTTGCCGTGGTCGACGTGGGCGACGATGGCGACGTTACGAATATCGGAGCGGGTGGGCATGCTGGCTGGCGCTTCTCTCGATCGTGGGATGCGGCGTTCGTGAAGGGCTGCGCTTCTTCTCTCTGACGCCCACCGGGGCGAACGCCCACGGCTCGTCCCATGGTACGGGCCCGCGGGATCCGGGGCCTCCCGGTCCGGAACGGGAGGGTTCGGGAGGGGTTCGGGAGGGTTGCGGGGCGGGGTTTGGGTGGGCTGTGGGGAGGCCGGATCCGATCCTGCCGCGCGGTGTCACGGCGAGCAAGCACTTTTGAGCGACATCTGAGCTTCTCCGAGGTCACACCCCGTTACCCCCGGTATCCCCAGGGTTCACCCAGCCCGCCTACGGGAGCATTGGTGCGCGCGGTTCCTCGCCCCCTGGACATCCCCGCCGTAACCCTGCGGGTCCGCTGACCTCTGCGGCCCGGTGGGTGGCTTGTCGCGCAGTTCCCCGCGCCCCTAAAGACCTCTGCCCCAGCCCGCAGACATACGGCGGGGGCAGCGAAGCAGGGGCGCGGGGAACTGCGCGACAAGCCCACCACCGGGCCGCGGTGAACAACGCTCCCGCAGGGGTACGGCGAGGACCTGTAGGGGTGCTGGGGGTCCCCCCATGCCCTCCGGGCATAGGGGGCGGAACTGCGCGAGAACCACCCACCGGGCCGCAGAGGTCAGCGGACCCGCAGGGGAACGGCGGGGGTCTCCAAGGTCGCGAGGAACCGGGCGACCAGCCCACCACCGGGGCCGCAGGGGGCAGCGCTCCGGGGAGCCACGGAGAGAGGTCCGGGCCGGGCCGCCCGGGCGGGCGGGGGGCTACTCGTCCGAGGAGGCGTCTTCGGCGTCCTCGGACTCCGCGCCCGCCTCCCCGCTCGGCGACGGCTTCGGCAGCACCGGCGGCGGCCCCGCCTTCTTCGCCGCCGCCGGCGTGAACCCGATGTCCTGGAACCTCGGCGTCGCGAAGCCGAACGCCCCCGCGTTCAGGACCGCCGGCCGCGTCGCCACCAGCTCCGGCCGCTGGTACAGGGGGATCGAGCCCGCCGCGGCCCAGATCCGCGAGTCCGTCCGGCGCACCAGGTCGCGCGCCTCCTCCTCGTCCAGTTCCCCCGCCGCCTGGTCGAAGAGCTGGTCGATGTAGTCCGTACCGACGCGGGTGTAGTTCTGCTCCACCAGCAGCGAGCCGTCGCTCGCCGGCTCGGGCTTGGCGTAGATCGGGCGGGCGTCCGTCGCGGGGTACGCGGTGGCCGGCCAGGAGTACAGCGCGAGGTCGTACTGGCCCGAGGCGATGTGGTCCCGGAAGTAGCTCTCGTCGGAGACCTTGGTGATCTGCGTCTGGACGCCGATCCGCTTCAGCATCTGGGCGATCCGCTCGCCCACCGCGCGCAGCGACTCCGACCCGGGCCCCGACGGCAGTACGAAGCGCAGCGAGAGCGCCTTGCCGTCCTTGCCGACGCGTCCGCCCGCAGCCACGGGCGCGGCGGTGCCGGCGGGGGCGTACGCACCGGCGGCGCCCTTGCCGCCCTTCTTCTCTTCCTGCCCGTCCTTCTCGTCCGCCGCGTCCTTCGCGTCGACCGCCATGACGCGGTGCTGCACGGACAGGTCCTCGTACGAGACGGGCGCGGGCGCCAGGACGCGCGTGCCGTCGCCGGTCCCCTCGTCGCCGACGATGTACAGGCCCTCGTGGGAGGGGCCGTCCTGGCGCTTCTTCACGGCGCCGGTGGCCGCCTCCCGTCCGGGGTTCTTCCCGTCGGAGGACTCCTCCGCGCCCTCGGAGGGGGACGCCGACGCGGATCCGCTGGGGCCCGCCTTCGCCGGTACGGGCTTCTTGACCGCGCCGCCGGGCGTCCAGCCGGCGTCCGCGAGCAGCGCCTGCGCCTCCTGCGTGTTCTGCTCGCCGAGCGCACCGCTGTTGTCGGTGTAGTCGCGCTGGCCCTCCAGCGCGAGGTGGCTGCCGGGCGGCTTCGCCGGCAGCCCCAGCGGGCGGAGAACGATCTCGGCCAATTCCTTGCGGTCCAGCGCCCGGGCCACCGCCCGTCGCACCCGGTCGTCGGCGAGCGGCCCGGACTCGCCGTTCAGGGCGAGCTGGGTGTACGCGGGCTCCAGGGTCTTGCGGACGGCGAAGCCGCGCAGCCCGGCCTGCTCGACCGCGTACCGCTCGATGGCCTCCGCGTTCTCCTCCCGCGCGGCCTGGGCGATCTCCGCGACCTCCTCGTCGGAGCCGTTGGCGAGCGCCCAGGACTTGAGCGCCTTGGAGGGGGTCTGGGCCGCGGCGGGGCCGTGCCCGGGCTGCTGACCGCCGGTGGACTTGTTCCGTACGGCCAGCGCGATGCGGTCCGCGGTGGCCCGGTCGACCTCGGCCACGTCGACCTTTCCGCTGGCCAGCGCGCCGGCCCGCTTGTCGCGCGGCACGGCGCTGAGCACCAGCGCGTCCAGCTTGGGCTGGTCGCCCCACCAGCGGGGGTTGCGGACCAGGGTGACGTCCTTCTTCTTGCGGTCCACCGCGCCCAGGATGAAGGGGCCGGCGGTGGCCTTGATGGTGTTGCGCGCCCCGTCGTTGAAGGCGTTCGGCGCGCCGGTGACGTCCTTGGGGTAGAGCGGGGTGAAGAGGGAGCGCCAGTCGGCGTACGGCTTCTTGAAGGTGACCCTGACCTCCAGGTCGTTGGCGCCCTTCTGGATCTCCTCGATCCGGTCGTACCCGGCGTTGCGCGCGGTCCAGAACGCGGTGTTCTGGCCGCTGAGCGCCCGCCACTGGGAGACGAAGTCGGGTGCGCCGATCTCCCGGCCGTCGCTCCACACGGCCTTCTGGTTGAGCTTGTAGAGCACCACCTGCTTGGGCTCGCGCTCGATGACCTCGGCGGACTCCAGGAAGTCGGGGTTGCGCTGGGGGCGGCCCTTGGGGTCCAGGGTGAACAGCGCGGGGAGCACGGCCTGGGCGACCCGGGCGGTGGCGGCGTCGGCGTCGGCCTGGAAGGCGTTCAGCGTGGTCGGCATGGAGTCGACGGCCCAGCGCAGGGTGCCGCCTTCGCCCACCTTCTGGCGCACGGTCTGCGCGATGTCCTGGGCCGCGGCCCGTCCCGTCAGCTCCTCCTCGTCGGCGCCGCACCCGGCGAGCGCCGGCACCGCGAGGACCGAGCCGGTCAGCAGGGCCACGGAGCGCAGCGTCCGGGACCGGAAGGTCTGGGAGGTCCGGGCCTGGGCCATGGGTCCACCTTTCACGATCATCACACCGATCACACCGACTCCGATCCACTGAAGTGGACGAAGCGCACACGGTGGCGTCGACACGGCGCTACCGGCGCACAAGGTCACCCAGCCGGCCCACCGATATACGTAACGAATCGCTCACCAAGGGACAAAATGGAGGGAGTGAGAACCAGACAACCAGGGGCGCACTCGTAGCCCGTACGCCAGCAATCCCCGCACGTCCCTTCACAAGCAGGGATGTGACGCGCAACACTCGCAGGCGCATGAGCGACGCCACCGCACCCTGCGGAAGTGAGGACACGTCATGTCCCAGCAGGAAGACCTGATCGCGATTTCGCGCCGTCTCGACGACCTCGTCCAGCGCGTCGGAGAGCTGGAACGCACCGTCGACCGACTGAGCGGCGTGGCCGGGCGGCCCCGCGGCACCCGCCTCACCACCGACCGGGCCGGGGACCGCCAGGAGCTGGTGACCATCCCGGACGCGCCGTACGACTCCGCGCTGTGGACGGACTCCGACGACGAGGGGCTGGGCGTCCGAGACCGCCGCGCTCCCTAGGAGACCTTCGTTGGCCACTGGTACCGAACCATCACAAGTCCATACGGACGGGCCCTCGGGCCCGAAGGCGGGCGCGCGGACGGGTGTGCACGACCCGTCGCGCGCCGCCATCGCCCCGCGCCACCTGCGGACCGACCGCTGGTGGCTGTCCCCCGCGGCGACCGCGGCGGGGCTGCTCGCCTTCGTCGTCTACTCGACCTGGCGGGCGTTCTCCGGCGCCGACTACTACTCCGCGCCGTACGTGTCGCCCTTCTACTCCCCCTGCCTGGCCGAGGACTGCGTCCCGATGAAGGCCGGCACGGACTGGGGGATCGTCGGCAGCTGGTGGGGCCTGTCGCCCGCGCTGCTGATCCTGATCTTCCCGCTGGGCTTCCGGCTGACCTGCTACTACTACCGCAAGGCGTACTACCGGGGCTTCTGGGCCTCGCCGCCCGCCTGCGCGGTGGCGGAGCCGCACCGCGCGTACTCCGGTGAGACCCGTTTCCCGCTGATCCTGCAGAACATCCACCGGTACTTCTTCTACGCGGCGCTGCTGGTCGCCGTGGTGCTCACCTACGACACCGTGCTGACCTTCCGCGACGAGGACTACGACTGGGGCCACATGGGCCTCGGCACCCTGATCTTCCTCGTCAACATCGGGCTGATCTGGGCGTACACCCTGTCCTGCCACTCCTGTCGGCACATCGTCGGCGGACGGCTCAAGCACTTCTCGAAGCATCCGGTCCGCTACCGCATGTGGGGCTGGGTCAGCCGGCTCAACGGCCGGCACATGCAGCTGGCGTGGGCCTCGCTGATCAGCGTCGCCGTCGCCGACTTCTACGTGTACCTACTCGCGTCCGGCGCCATCGACGATCCGAGGTTCTTCTGACATGACGCAACTCGAACGCCAGCAGTGGGACGTCGTGGTGGTCGGCGCGGGGGGCGCCGGCCTGCGCGCCGCCATCGAGGCGCGTCAGCAGGGCGCCCGTACCGCCGTGATCTGCAAGTCCCTCTTCGGCAAGGCCCACACCGTGATGGCGGAGGGCGGCATCGCCGCCTCCATGGGCAACGTGAACTCCGGCGACAACTGGCAGGTCCACTTCCGCGACACCATGCGCGGCGGGAAGTTCCTCAACCAGTGGCGGATGGCCGAACTGCACGCGCAGGAGGCCCCCGACCGGGTGTGGGAGCTGGAGACCTGGGGCGCGCTCTTCGACCGCACCGCCGACGGCAAGATCTCCCAACGCAACTTCGGCGGCCACGAGTACCCCCGCCTCGCGCACGTCGGCGACCGCACCGGCCTCGAACTGATCCGCACCCTCCAGCAGAAGGTCGTCTCCCTCCAGCAGGAGGACGCGGCCGAGACCGGTGACTACGAGTCCCGGCTGAAGGTCTTCCAGGAGTGCACCGTCACCCGCGTCCTCAAGGACGGCGACCGGGTCACCGGCGTCTTCTGCTACGAGCGGGAGTCCGGTCGCTTCTTCGTCCTGGAGGCGCCCGCGGTGGTGCTGGCCACCGGCGGCATCGGCAAGTCCTTCAAGGTCACCTCGAACTCCTGGGAGTACACCGGCGACGGCCACGCACTCGCCCTGCTCGCCGGCGCACCCCTGCTGAACATGGAGTTCGTGCAGTTCCACCCCACCGGGATGGTCTGGCCGCCGTCGGTGAAGGGCATCCTCGTCACCGAGTCGGTGCGCGGCGACGGCGGGGTGCTGCGCAACTCCGATGGCAAGCGGTTCATGTTCGACTACGTCCCCGACGTCTTCAAGGAGAAGTACGCGCAGACGGAGGAGGAGGGCGACCGCTGGTACGAGGACCCGGACCACAACCGGCGCCCGCCCGAACTGCTCCCCCGCGACGAGGTGGCCCGCGCCATCAACTCCGAGGTGAAGGCGGGCCGCGGCTCGCCGGCGGGCGGAGTCTTCCTCGACGTGTCCACGCGGATGCCGGCCGAGGTGATCCGGCGGCGACTGCCGTCGATGTACCACCAGTTCAAGGAGCTGGCGGACGTGGACATCACCGCGGAGGCGATGGAGGTCGGGCCGACCTGCCACTACGTGATGGGCGGCGTGGCCGTCGACTCCGACACCGCGTCGGCGGTGGGAGTGCCCGGGCTGTACGCGGCGGGTGAGGTCGCGGGCGGCATGCACGGCTCCAACCGGCTCGGCGGCAACTCCCTCTCCGACCTGCTCGTCTTCGGACGGCGGGCGGGGCTGCACGCCGCGCAGTACGCCCGGGAGGCGGGCGAACGGCGCGCCGTGGTGGACGAGGCGCAGATCGACACGGCGGCGCAGGAGGCGCTGCGGCCGTTCGGCGCCGGTGCCGACGCGGGCGAGGAGCCCTCCGGCGGCGGCGTGGAGAATCCGTACGCCGTCCACCAGGAACTCCAGCAGACGATGAACGACCTGGTAGGCATCATCCGCCGGGACGGCGAGATGCGGCAGGCGCTGGAGCGGCTGGCCGAGTTGCGGGTGCGCGCCCGCCGGGCCGTCGTCGAGGGCCACCGCCAGTTCAACCCCGGCTGGCACCTCGCCCTGGACCTGCGGAACATGCTGCTGGTCAGCGAGTGCGTGGCGCGCGCTGCCCTGGAACGCACCGAGAGCCGCGGCGGCCACACCCGCGAGGACCACCCCGAGATGGACCGCTCCTGGCGACGGGCGAACCTGCTGTGCCGACTGGTCGACCCGACCGGCGCCCGTACGGCCAGCGACCCCGGCGCCCCGCAGATCACCCTGGAACGCAGGACCACCGACCCCATCCGACCCGACCTGCTCGCCCTCTTCGAGAAGGAGGAGCTGGTCAAGTACCTCGCCGAAGAGGAGCTCTACGAGTGAGTGCGTACCAGGCCAGCTTCAGGGTGTGGCGGGGTGACCAGGACGGCGGCGAACTGCGGGACTTCTCCGTCGAGGTCCACGACGGCGAGGTCGTCCTGGACATCATCCACCGCCTCCAGGCGACCCAGGCGCCCGACCTCGCGGTGCGCTGGAACTGCAAGGCGGGCAAGTGCGGTTCGTGCAGCGCGGAGGTCAACGGCCGGCCGCGGCTGATGTGCATGACGCGGATGTCCGTCTTCTCCCGCGAGGAGACGATCACGGTGACCCCGCTACGGGCCTTCCCCGTCACCCGCGACCTGGTCACGGACGTGGGCTTCAACTACACCAAGGCGCGCGAGGTGCCCTCGTTCGTCCCCCCGCAGGGGGTTGCGGCGGGCGAGTACCGGATGCAGCAGGTCGACGTGGACCGGGCGCAGGAGTTCCGCAAGTGCATCGAGTGCTTCCTGTGCCAGGACACCTGCCACGTGGTGCGCGACCACGAGGAGAACAAGCCAGCGTTCGCCGGCCCGCGCTTCCTGATGCGGGTGGCGGAGCTGGACATGCATCCGCTGGACGCGGCGGCGGAGACCGGCCTCGACCGCAAGCGGACGGCGCAGGAGGAGCACGGCCTCGGCTACTGCAACATCACCAAGTGCTGTACGGAGGTCTGCCCCGAGGGCATCAAGATCACGGACAATGCGCTGATCCCGCTGAAGGAGCGGGCGGTGGACAGGAAGTACGACCCGCTGGTGTGGCTCGGCAACAAGATCCGTCGCCGCGGTGAGTAAAGGGGCCGTGGCCTCGGGCGCGGGGCGTGCCCCCGACTGCGCCCGGGGCCACGCCCCGTCTGCGCCGCCGAGCCGCGGGGCGGTTCCTCTGCCCCCGTGCCCCAACGGCCACTCGGGTTGTTCGCGGCCCGCGGCCCGGTGGGGCTTGTTCGCACAGTTCCGCCCCCTGTGCCCTGAGGGCGTGGGGGGAGCCCAGCACCCCCTGAAACCCTCGTTCGTCCGCCGCCCGGTGATGGGCTTGTCGCGCAGTTCCCCGCGCCCCTGGACAGCCCCGTCGTTTCCCCGTGGATACGTCGGTCTCCGCGGCCCGGTGGTGGGCTGCTCGCGCAGTTCCGCCCCCTGTGCCCTGCGGCACGGGGGCCCCAGCACCCCTGGAACCCTCGTTCGCCTGCGGCCCGGTGGTGGGCTGTTCGCGCAGTTCCCCGCGCCCCTGTTTCGCTCCTCCCGTCGGTCACCTGCGGATCGCGCCCCCGGGCAGTGGGTCTCGCCAACGCCCGAAGGGCGTGGCAATCAGGGGCGCGGGGAACTGCGCGAGCAACTACAGACGGGGCGCGGTCGGCGAGCAACGCATGGGCCTACGGCGAGTGGCCGTCAGGGGCGCTGGGCCCCCAGACGTAGGTGGGGGTCCCCCATGCCCGCAGGGCACAGGGGGAGGAACTGCACGAGCAACCAGACTCAGCCCGCAGACGAACGAGGGTTTCACGGGCGCTGGGGTCCCCCCGTGTCCGCAGGGCACAGGGGGAGGAACTGCGCGACAAGCCCACCACCGGGCCGCAGAGACCAGCGCGCCCGCAGGGGTACGGCGCAGGCGGGCGGGGCGTCAGCAAGCGCGGCCCGCATGCATCAGCCCGCAGACTTCAGCGCGGCGAAGCGTGATTCCACCTCCGCCGCGTCCCCCAACCCCTCCAGCCCCTCGAACTGCGCGTCCAAGGACGACGCCGCGAGCTCCTGGCGGCCCACCGCCCTCGCCTCCTCCCTGCGGACCTTGTCCTCGAAGCGGCCGAGTTCGCTCGTCGGGTCGAGCACGTCGATGCTCTTGACCGCGTCCACCATGCGGTTCTGCGCCTCCGCGGTCCGGGAACGGGCCACCAGTTCGTCCCGTTTGGCCTGGAGTTCGGAGAGCTTGCCCTTCATCCGGTCGAGCCCGCTCCGCAGCTGCGCCACCACCTCCGTCTGGGCGGCGATCACCGGCTGCGCCGTCTTCGCCTCCTTCTCCGACTGGAGTTGGCGTTGCAGCGCGACCTTGGTCAGCCCGTCGAAGCGGTCCGCCTCCGCGGCCTGCCCCGCCCCGCGCAGCTCGTCCGCCTTCTTGCTGGCCGCCAGCGCCTTCTCGCCCCACTCGCCCGCCGCCGCCACGTCCTCCGCGTGGTCCTGCTCCATCAGCCGCAGGTTGCCGATGGTGTCCGCGACGGCGCGTTCCGCCTCGCTGATGTTGTTCGCGTAGTCCCGGATCAGCTGGTCGATCATCTTCTGAGGGTCCTCGGCCTGGTCCAGCAGGGCGTTGATGTTGGCCTTCGCCAGTTGGGCGACCCGCCCGAGGATGGTCTGCTTGCTCATCGTGCTCCTCCTTGTGACGCCGTGCCGATCAGCGGCGTGACGGTCAGAAACGCCCCCCGCCCATCCGGCCGCGGGTGCCGCTGCCGCCGAAGCGGCCGGGCCGGCCGTCGTAACCCCCGCCGCCGAAGCCGCCTCCGCGCCCGCCTCCGCCTCCGCCGAACAGCCCGCCGAGGATGATCCCGCCGAGGACCGCGCCGCCCAGGCCGCCGCCCGCGCTGCCGGTGCCCAGGCCCGTACCGGCTGCGCCGCCGGGGCCGAAGCGGTTTCCGTACGCGCGTACGTCCTGCTCGGCGATCCGCTGCGCCTCCCGGGCGAGCGCGTCGGCACGCTGGGCTTCCGCCAGGGCTTGCCGCGCGTCCGTGCTGCCCGCGGCCGGCCGCTCGGCCAGCTCCAGGCGGCGCTGCGCCTCCGCCAGCCGGGTGCGCGCCTCGCTGCCGACGGCGCCGCGGTGCGTTGCGACGTAGTCCGCCGCCGCACCCACCGCGGCGCGCGCCCCCAGCGTGGCCTGTCCGAGCAGTCCCCGCGCCCGCCGCGCCTCCTCGTCGGCCGCCCGGGCGCCGGCGAGCGCTTCGTCCAGCGCGGCGTCGGCCTCGTCCAGCCGGCGCAGCGCGTCGATGGGGTCGTACCGCTCGGCCGCCATCTCGCGGCGCACCTCCGCGGCCACGGCCTCCGCGCGGGCGATGCGGCCCTGGAGCGACGCGGTGGACTCCTCGGGCGCGGTGCCCTTCAGTACGCCGCGGGCCTCGGCGAGGTCGCTGTCCGTCTCGGTGAGCGCGCCGGGGAGCGCGCCCACCGCTTCGGCGATCTCCTGCGCCCGCCGGTCCACGGCCTCCACCAGCCGGGTCGCCTGGGCCAGTGCGCCTTCGGCCGCGCGGATCTGTACGGCGGCGGTCGCGCTGTCGGCGCCGCCGAGCGCCGTACGGGCCCGGTCGACGGCGGTCTTCGCGAAGACGAGCCGGTCCCGGGCCTGGCCGGGGTCGGCCGCGACCGGCGCGGACGCGGAGGGCGCGTACCGCTGCTGCATCACCGCGAACGCGGCCTCCGTGCTGATCGCCCGCCCGTCCAGCTCCGCCCACGCGGCGCGCACCGCCTCCCACGCCTCGGGGGCGGTGCGCTCCAGGTCCCGCAGCCGGTCGAAGTCCTCCGCCTCCGCGTCGAGGCGGCGGTCGGCATCCGAGCAGCGCTCGACGATCTCGGTGAGCATGCGGCGGCGCGTGGCGTCGTCCTCCGGGAACGCGTCGTCGAGCTGTTGGCGCAGCCGGAACGCGGCGTTCAGCTGCTCGCGGGCGTGGGCGACGGCCTCGACGAAAGGTTTCGCCGCGGCTTCCCCGAACTGCGCCGTCGCAAAGCCCAGCTCCTCCTGGCTGGTGCGCAGCGCGTCGTCGGTGTCGACGAGCGCCTGC
Source organism: Streptomyces sp. NPDC047315 (assembly GCF_040643215.1). Lineage (NCBI taxonomy): Bacteria > Bacillati > Actinomycetota > Actinomycetes > Kitasatosporales > Streptomycetaceae > Streptomyces > Streptomyces sp. NPDC047315. Next base: position 345,670 of record NZ_JBEYTZ010000001.1, read on the forward strand.
CGGGCGGTGGCGTCCAGCTCCTTGAGGGGCGGGCCTTCGGTGGCGTCGGCGCCGCTGCCCCAACCCGCCCGGCCGCCCTGCGGGGTGGTGCGGGTCGCGCTGCGCTGGCGGCGGCGCAGCGCGGCGTACGCGGCGGTGCCGGCGACCGCGATCGCCACGCCGACCGGCAGCACCAGGTCCCCCGCGCCCGTTCCCTCGGGCTCGGCGCCGGGGTCCGGGTCGCCGGGGGTGACGGCGGGCGCGGGCACCGGCTGCCCGGCGAGCGCCGCGGCGTAGCCGTCGGCTGCGCCGATCGCGGCGCCGGCCCAGTCGTGCTGCCGCAGCGGCGGCACGATCGCGGTCCGTGCGACGTCGGCGAGCTGGGCGTCGGTGAGCCGGGACGCGGCGGCCACCCAGTACGCGTACTGCCGCTCGTGCGTGGCGACGGCCAGCAGCACGTCGTCGGTGCCGAGCCCGTTGCGGCGCGCGGTGGCGTCGGCCCAGTCCTGGGCGGTGCGGTCGGAGAAGTCCCGTACGTAGACGACGAAGAGCTGGAGCCGCTGGGCGTCGTACAGCCGGTCGAGCGCGCGCGTGACGTCGCCCGTACGGGTGCCGAGGGCGCCGACGCGGTCGGTGATCTGCCCATCGCGGGCGAGGGTGACGGGGTCGTCGAGCGGCGCGAGGGTGGGGGCGGCCGTGGCGGTGGCGGGCGGGCCGGGACTGCCCAGCGCCCAGGCCGCCACCAGCGCGGTGGCGAGTAGCCGGGGGGCGATTCGCGTCACACGGGGAGGCTATGTCCGCGTTTCCCCTCCCGCGACTCGACCCCACCCTGCCTCCCGCGCCGCCGCGGCCCGTGACCCTGCCGCCCCTGCCGCACCGCTGCGGTCGCGCTGGCCTGCGCGGCCCGGTGACGGCCGGCTCGCGCGGTTCCTCCCCCTACGTGCGTGGGGGGACCCCCACCCGTGCCCCAGACACTCTCGCCGTGACCCTGCAGGCGCATTGGTCTCCGCGGCCCGGTGGGACTTGTTCGCGCAGTTCCGCCCCCTACGCCCCGGGGGCGTGGGGGGACCCCCACCTACGCCCCGGGGGGTGGGGGACCCCCACCTACGCCCCGGGGGGTGGGGGACCCCCACCTACGCCCTGGGAGGGGTGGGGGACCTCAAGCGCCCCTGACGGCCACTCGCCATGGGCGCACGCGTTGTTCGCCGACTGCGACCCGCTGGTGGGCTTGTCGCGCAGTTCCCCGCGCCCCTCACGGCCACTCGCCGTAGGCCCATGCGTTGCTCGCCGACCGCGCCCCGTCTCTAGTTGCTCGCGCAGTTCCCCGCGCCCCTGATTGCCACGCCCTTCGGGCGTTGGCGAGGCGCACCAGCGACGGGCGCAGACACGCCAGGGACCACCACCTGCAGGTGACCGACAAGGGAAGCCAAACAGGGGCGCGAGGAACTGCGCGAGCAACCAGACTCAGCCCGCAGACGAACCAAGGTTTCAGGGGCGCTGGCCGTACGCCGCAGGGGGCCGACCTGCGCGAGCAGCACACCGCCGGGCCGCACGCGGCCGACACGCCCGCAGGGCTGCGGCGAGCGGCCGTCAGGGGCGCCGAAGGTCCCCACCACTGGGCGAGGAACTGCGCGGCAAGCACACCACCGGGGCGCGGAGGCCAACGCGCCCCGCAAGGAGCGGCGCGGGGCGGCGCCGGTCAGAACATGCTGAGGAGTTGGTCCACCGTGGGCTCCGCCGGCGGGCCCCCGCCCGGGAGGGCGAGTTCGAACCAGACCGACTTGCCGCGCGGCGTACGGCGCGAGCCCCACGCCGCGCTCAGGAGGCCGACGAGTTGCAGACCGCGACCGCCCTCGTCGGTGTCCCGCGCCCGCCGCCTCCGCGGTTGGACCAGGCCCGAGTCCCAGACCTCGCACACGAGCGTGCGATCCCGCAGCAGTCGCAACCGGATCTCGCCCTCCCCGTACCGCAGCGCGTTCGTGACCAGCTCGCTGACCAGCAGTTCGACCGTGTCGACCAGCGGCTCCAGGTCCCAGGAGACCAGGAGGCCGCGGGACAGCTCGCGGGCCCGGCCCACCGAGCGGGGCTCCCGCGGCAGGGTCCAGTCCCCCACCGCGTCCGGCGGCAGGCCCCCCACCTGGGCCATCAGCAGCGCGATGTCGTCCTCGCCGTGCCGGGTGTCCAGGGTGGCGAGCACGTGGTCGCAGACGTCCTCCAAGGAACGCGACGCCGTCGGCGGCGACGACGAAGCCGACGCCGACTGCGACGGCAACTGAACCCGCGACTTCCACGGCGCGGCGATCGCGGCCCGCAACGCCCGCAGCCCCTCGTCCAGCGGATGGTCGCGGGACTCCACGAGCCCGTCCGTGTACAGCGCGAGGAGCGCGCCTTCCGGCAGTTCGACCTCGACCTCCTCGAACGGCTCCCCGCCCACGCCCAGCGGCATCCCCGGCGGCACGTCCAACAGCAGCGCCTCTTCGCCCGGCTCGACCAGGACGGGCGGCAGGTGGCCGGCGTTGGCGAAGGTGCAACGCCGGGTGACCGGGTCGTAGACGGCGTAGACGCAGGTCGCGAGGTACACCTCGGAGAGGTCGGCCTCGCGGGACTTGTGGGCGGCCCGGGCGCCCTGCTGGGCCCCGCTGGGGCCGCCCAGACCGCGGGCTATCTCGTCCAGCGCGGACAGCACCTCGGCCGGCTCCAGGTCGAGCAGCGCGAGGGTCCGCACCGCGGTGCGCAGCTCGCCCATGGCCACCGCGGACCGCAGCCCGCGGCCCATGACGTCGCCGACGACCAGCGCCGTGCGGTGCCCGGGCAGTTCGATGACGTCGAACCAGTCGCCGCCGACCTCGGTGGTGGTGTTGCCCGGCAGGTAGCGGCAGGCGATGTCGAGGCCCGCGGCCTCCGGGTCGCCCGGCGGGAGCAGGCTGCGCTGGAGGATGAGGGCGCGCTCGTGCTCCCTGCGGTACAGGCGGGCGTTGTCGATGCAGACCGCGGCGCGCGCGGCGAGTTCGACCGCGAGCGCCCGGTCCCGTTCGCCGAAGGGCTCGCTGCCCTTCGTACGGGAGAACTGCACCAGTCCCACCACGACCTCGTGCGCCACCAGGGGCACGGCGAGGGTGGACTGCACGAGCCCGCCGTCCTCGGCGGGGATGGCGTGCACCCGCGCGGTGCGCAGGGCCTGCGCGCAGGGCGAGTCGGCGCCGTAGCGGTGGACCTCGCCGACGGCGGTGGGGGTACGGCCACGGGAGCCGCAACCCGGGGTGGTGATCAGCGGCGCGTCGGACACGGCGCTGGCGAAGGCGACCCGGCGCAGGGCGGCGCTGCCCCGGCCCCCGCCGTCGGCGGTCGGGGCGGCCTGTCGCTCGGGCGGCGCCGCGTCGCCCGTGAGCAGCGCCTGGTACAGGTCGACGGAGGCGAGGTCGCAGAAGCCGGGGACGGCGACGTCGAGCAGCTCGCGGGCGGTGGCCTCCAGGTCGAGGGAGTTGCCGATGCGGGCGCTGGCCTCGTTCAGGAGGGCGAGGTTGCGCCGGGCGCTGGCGGCCTCGCGGGCGGCCACGTGGCGGCGCGTCACATCGGTGCCGATCCCGGCCACTCCGATGGTCCGGCCGGTGCCGCTGTGGACGCGGTAGAGGTTGACGGACCAGTGCCTGCGCTCGGCGGTGTCGGGACACGCACCGATGAGCTGGAGGTCGATCGCGGACTCGCCGGTCTCCAGGACGCGGCGCAGCGCGGCCGTCATCCGGTCGGCCTCGCCGCGGGTGAGGTAGTCGTGGACGGTGCGCCCGCGGTGGTCGTCCGCACTGCCGCCGAAGACGGTGGCGAAGCGTTCGTTGGCCCGCTTCACCTTCAGGTCGGTGCCGAACAGCACGAACCCGAAGGGCGATTGGCCGAAAATTGCTTGCGAGGCGGCGAGGTCGGTTTCGATCCTCCGCAGCGCCCGTACGTCCACGACGATGCAGAGCGCGGCCCGCTCGCCGCTCTCCGTCTCGGTCGGCATCACGTACACCTCGGCGAGGCCGTGGCTGCGGTCGGCGTCAGGGAGCCGGAAGGGCACGAGGCCCGTCCACTCCTTGCCGTCGAGGATCTCGCGCACCCGGTGCCGGCCGCGCGGGCGCAACTCCTCGGGCAGCAGCACCTCGATCGGGTCCCGGCCCCTGACCTCGGACGCCGTGATGCCGAAGAGGTCGACGGCCCGCCCGCTCCACTGGTCGACCAGCCCGTCGGGGCCTATCGAGAACGAGGCGACCTTGATGTAGTCGTAGATCGAGCCAGGTGGGCTGCTCTGCCACACGGCACCGCCCGTCGTCCCAGGTATCTCGCTCACGCGACCGTCCCCTCCAGCTCACCGCACCGGACCGGCCATGACCGCAGTATTCAGCACTACGGCCGCGCCGGACACGGCGTTCACGATCACAGCACGGTCTCGTTCATTTTGCGCCGTGTCAGCCGTGATCGTTGTCCCTTCACACTTTTAACCGGCGAGAGCCAGCTCGAACCACACTGTCTTGCCGGTTCGTCCACGTCGGGTACCCCAACGGCGGGCGGATCCTGCAACCAGTTGCAGTCCGCGTCCGTGCTCGTCGTCGGGGGCCGCGGTCCGCTCGACGGGCGGGTCGGGCAGCGGATCGGACACCTCGACGAGCAGGGAGGGGGTGGCGTCGACCTGTTCGCGGCGGACCAGGCGGACGCCGATGGGGCCGGAGGCGTACCGCAGGGAGTTGGTGACCAACTCGCTGACCAGCAGCACCGTCACGTCACCCACGCCGTGGTCCAGTCCCCAGGCGCTGAGGGTGTCCCTGACGGCGTGCCGGGCGGAGCGCACGGCGCCGGGCTCGGCGGGGAAGGTCCATTCGGCGCTCGTGCTGTCGGTGTCGATCACACCGCTCACTTCACTTCCCGGACCAGCAACAGATCTACGTCCCATTTCGGGCGGCTAATCACCACATACCCGAAATGCCCGTTGAGGTATCCCCCCATCCGGGCCCCGTTCGACGGGCCGCGACGACCGCGCAGAGATCACCGCGCAGAGATCACGGCGTGACGGACGGACCGTCCGATCCGTAGTCGACGGGCCGGGCAGCGTCCCCAGCGCCCTCGATGGTGCCATCGCGCAGCATCCGGGCGGCTTCGGCAACGGCGGGACGGTCCTGGTCGAGCCAGTCGACGGCGTCGATCTCGGCCGGCCCGAGCCAGCGCAGCGCGTCGTGGTCCTCCAGCGGTCGGGGTTCGCCGGAGAGCAGCCGTACCGTCCACACCCGCAGTACGTAGCCCGGCTTCAGCGGCCACTCGCCGGGGATCCGGGCGACGGGCTCCGCCTCCACGCCCAGCTCTTCGCGCAACTCCCGGACCAGCGCCTCTTCCGGCTGCTCGCCCGGCTCCTGCTTGCCGCCGGGCAGCTCCCAGCGGCCCGCGACCTCCGCGGGGGCGCTGCGGCGCGCTGCCAGCAGTCGTCCGCGGTCGTACACGGCTCCCGCCACCACCACGCGATCGTGATCACTCATGCGCCGGAGCGTACCCGCGCCCTGACGTCGACCCCCGGCCGCCGTCGGGCCCGGGCCCGGCCTCAGTGGCGGGACTGCCCCATGCGCTCCACGTGATAGAGCTGTCCGCGCCCCTTGACATGCAGGTCGGCCGCGATGCGTCGCGCCTCGTCCTCCGTGGCGTACTGGCCGACGCGATAGCGGTTGCCGTTGTCGTCCTGGCGTATGACGAGCCAGGTCAGGGCCGTACTGTCGCTCATCGCTCCCCTCCCCCGATGGGTCCGAGCAGGTATGAAGATCGCCGGGAAACCGCACTACGCATATGCCGGAGCCTACGCCTGACCTTCACTCAGCGGATACGGGTTTTCACAAAGAGATAGGAAACTGGGGGCGCGCACCTTCAAGTGCGCCCCCTGCGCCCCGCATGCCTCTCCCGTTACACCGCGTACGCCGCGATCGGCGCGGGCCGGCACGTCGCCGCGAGGGCGTGCCTTCACGAAGTCCGTACGACCCTCACGAGCCCCACGATAAGGGTCGGCACCGACAGTGCGGGCCGGCATCGGCGGTCCGGGCCCGCGTCGTCAATTCGGGCCTCCGCACAGCGGTCCGGGCCCGCGCCGAAGAACTCCCCGCCGGGCCCGAACGGCTCACTTCACCGGCAGGCGGTACGCGATCCGGAAACGATCCGCCAGCGCGACGATGTCCGCCGTCTCGACCGCCCGGTCGGACGCGAAGTACGTCCGGGAGACGACCATCACCACGTGCCCCGGCACCCCGCCGAGCGCCAGCAGCTCCTCGGCGAGCCCCGGCCGGGCGCCGACCTCCTCGGAGACGTTGTCCACGACGACGTCGATAGCCGCCATCCGCTCCACCACGCCGCAGCCGCCGAGGGGCCCCTCCTCCGGCAGCATGACCGGGGTCCGTCCGGTGAGCTCCAGCGGCTCCCAGGAGGTGGAGAGCATGATCGGTTCGGCGTTCTCCCGGAAGACGTAGCGGGTGCGCATCACCCGGTCGCCGACCGGGACGCCGAGCCGTCCCGCGATCTCCTCGTCCGCCTCCTCCTGGTCGCTGCGCGACTCCCAGGTGCCGTGCACCCCCTCGATCGCCTGCTCCTGCCGAAAGGGGTTCGCGCCCGACGGCGGGCGGAAGCCGGAGCGGGCGATGTGCCGGGGCACGGGCCGTTCGCGCACGTACGTACCGGACCCGGACCGCCCCTCGACCAGCCCCTCCGCCATCAGGACCTTGCGGGCCTCCAGGGCGACGGTGTCCGAGACCCCGTACTCCTCGCGGATCCGGGCCTGGGAGGGCAGCCGGGTGTGCGGCGGCAGCGAGCCACTGACGATCTTCTGGCGGAGGTCGCTCGCCACGCGCAGATACGCCGGCTGCTCACCGATGCCCACTGGCCACTCCCATCACATTGACAGACAGCAACAGCCTCGCAACCGTGGGTTGTTGACTGCAACCACCGGCCAAAGCATCGCGCATCGTGAGGAGTTCCGCCCCGACAGGGCATTACCGCGAGTACGAACGATCGTTGCGCAGCAAACCATTGACCTTAATGGTCCAGACCAATAGCGTCCTGTGCTGCACGACGCCCGTTCACGGAAGAGCCCGGCGCACGTGTGCGCGCCTGCGCCCCAAACACGCGCGCGCCGCCCCCGCCGGGACCACGCACAGGAATGAGCCCCCATGCGTCGAAGAAACCTCGTCCGGACCGCTGTTGCCGCCACCTCCCTGTCGCTCCTCGCCACCTTGGCCCCCGCCGCCGTGGCACACGGCGGGGACCGCCACGACGGCGACGACGACCGTCGCTCGTACAAGCGCATCGGCTACTTCACCCAGTGGGGCGTCTACGGACGCGACTTCCAGGTCAAGGACCTGGACACCAGCGGCCAGGCGGCCAAGCTCACGCACATCAACTACGCCTTCGGGAACGTCAGCCCCGACGGCAAGTGCATGATCCAGGGCCCGGCCGGCGAAGCGGACCCCTGGGCCGACTACCAGCGGCCCGTGCCCGCCGCCGACTCCGTGGACGGCGTCACGGACTCCCCCGACCAGCGGCTCGCCGGCAACTTCAACGAACTCGTCGAGCTCAAGGCCAAGCACCCGAATCTCAAGGTGATGATCTCGCTCGGCGGCTGGAGCTGGTCCACCCACTTCTCCGACGCGGTGCTCACCGAGGAGAAGCGGAAGGCGTTCGTCTCCTCCTGCATCGACCTCTACATCAAGGGCAACCTGCCGGTGGACGGCGCGCGCGGCGGGCAGGGCGCGGCGGCCGGCGTCTTCGACGGCATCGACCTCGACTGGGAGTGGCCGGGCTCGTCCGGCGAGGACGACACGGTCTACCGTCCCGAGGACAAGCAGAACTTCACCGCGGTGGTGCGCGAGTTCCGCAAGCAGCTCGACGCGTACGCGAAGAGCCGGCCCAAGCAGGAGGACGGCAAGCGCAAGCACTACGAGCTCTCCGCCTTCGTGCCGACGGCGCCCGCCAAGATCGACGCGGGCTTCGAGGTCCGTAAGATCATGAAGGACTTCGACTTCGTCAACCTCCAGGGCTACGACTTCCACGTCTCCGGCGAGAAGACCACGGCCCAGCAGTCGGCGCTGTACGCGAAGAACGACTTCAGCGTGGACCAGACCGTGAACGACTGGCTGCGCCGGGGGGCTCCCGCGCACAAGCTGGTGATGGGGATGCCGGCGTACGGCCAGGGCTGGACGGGCGTCAAGGGCGGCGGCGACGGCATGGGGCAGCCGGCCGAGAAGCCCGCGCCCGCGAAGTTCCAGCCGGGCTTCGAGGACTACAAGGAGCTGAAGAAGCTGGCCGCTTCGGGCCAGTACAAGGTGTACCGGAAGTACGGGCAGGCGTGGCTCTTCGACGGCAACACCCTGTGGACGTACGACGACCCGAAGGTGCTGCGCGCCAAGACGGAGTACATCCGCGACCGCGGGCTCGGCGGTGCGATGTTCTGGTCCCTCGACGGGGACACCGCGGACGGCGAGCTGATGCGCACCGTGGACCGGGGGCTGTCGCACGACGACTGACGGGCGGATGCGAAGCTGAGAGCACGAAGTCGGCCAGTAAGACAGGCCCTAGCTCTCAAGCTTCGGGGCGCGCGCTCTGACGTGCGCGCCCCGACGAGACGGGACGCGGCCCGGGCAGGGGCCGGGGCGCGTCCTTGGAAGAGGTCGGTGTCGTGGGCTGTCGGTGGCCCGGGCACCGGCCTCTTCCGCCTTTCCCGCCTTTCCCGCCCGTCCCGCGGGGAGACGGCGGGACGGGGACGGGACGGGGCGCTGGCCTCAGGCGCGTTCTTCCGGGGCCGGCGGCGGCGTGGTCTCCAGGCCCTTCAGCGCCGTGCGGAGGGCGACCTCGGTGTCGACCTTCAGCGCTTCGTCGGCCGAGTAGACGTGGTCCCAGAAGGCCTCTTCGCCGGTGGCCTTCGCAGCCTTGTCCCAGTGCGCGCGGGCCGCGTCGAACTGGTCGGCGCGCTGGAGCGCCGTCTTGCGCACGTCGCCCTGCCACGCGTGGCCGCGCAGGGCCTTCGCGGAGGCGGCGAGGTCGCCGGAGGTGCCCTTCGCCCAGGCGCGGTACAGATGGGCGGCGGCCGGGAAGTCGTCCTCGGGCAGCCGGAAGCCCGCGCGCAGGACGTCGTTCTCCGCCTTCAGATAGGCGATCTGGTCTTCGTTGAGGGTGCTGGCGTCCCGGCGCACGGAGCCGGTCGTCTTCACGTTCTTGCTGGTGGAGTAACCGCAGCTCACCCGGCGGTCGCCCTGCTTCCAGCTCTCGCTGGTGGGGAAGTAGTAGTACGGCTCCATCGAATCGGGGAGCGCCCACACGTCCATGGCGTACGCGAAGTCGATCTCCTCGCAGCGCAGTTCGGCCACGGGCACGAGGGTCTCCTCGCCCGGGTAGTCCTTGTACCCGGTGAGCTTGAAGCCGCCGGTGATCTCGGCCTCGTGCGGGCGGTCGCAGTCGATGATCTTGATCTCGGAGACCTCCGTGCCGTCCTTGTCGCCGGCGCCGGGCAGGTCGTAGCAGTCGCCCTTGTCCAGGTCCGCGACGGTCCGGTAGCTGGCGACCTCTTCGACCCCGTCTTTGAAGCCCTTCCAGAAGTCGTTGGCGGCGCCGGTGGCGAAGAAGAGGGTGACGAGGAGCGTGGAGACGGCGGAGAGCACGATGCCGGTGATCGCCAGCCCCCGGCCGCGCTGCCCGCGGCGGTTGATCTGCCGCAGCCCGATCAACCCGAAGACGAGGCCGAGGGGCGGCAGGCAGCAGACGATGCCGGAGATGAGGGAGGCGACGGAGAAGCCGTTGACCGTCGGGACGGCGGGGGGCGCGGGGTACCCGGGGAACTGCTGGTACGGGTGGTACGCCGGGTGCTGCCCGGACATCGGCGGGCCGGGCTGTCCGTACTGCGGCGCCTGATGTGCCTGGGGTGCCTGCGGCGGCTGACCGGGCTGCTGGCCAGGCTGTTGGCCGGGCTGCTGGGGCCCTGGCGGCTTGAAGGGGTCCAAGGGGTCCACGGGTGTCCTACTCCTCATCAGGGATGCGCCCGGTTGCCGAGTCGCGCCGGGGAGGGGGGCCGGGACCGTCGGGGTGCGGGGAATGCACGGGAATCAGTTCGGAATCGTATAAACAGCGCGCCGTTCGGAGTACGGCGGGGCGCGACGAATTTCCCGACCCGCCCGCCAAGAGGCCCCACCGCGGTGGCGCGCTGCGCGCCCCTCGCCGAGGATCCGTTCCATGGCACCAGCACGCCCGAAGACCACGGTGGTCAACCTGAAGGGCCACCGCGACGACCCCGCGTACGCCGACGTCGTCTACGTGGGCCGCGCGATGCACCGCGGCGGCTGGCACCTCGACGGCTCGCCGCTGTCCTGCCCGTGGCGCCCGGGCCCCGACGGCACCCGGGCCGAAGTCATGGCCCGCTACCGCGACTACCTGCTCGCCCGCCCCGACCTACTGGCCCACCTCCCCGCCCTGCGGGGCCGGCGGCTCGGCTGCTGGTGCGTCCCCGAGCAGTGCCACGCGGAGGTCATCGCGGAGCTGGCGGACGCGGGATACGGGCGGTGAGGCGCAGCCACCGCCCGGGCCTCAACCAGCCGAAGTGATGATCATTCCGGCAGTATCCTTGGGCCACGGCCGTACGGCTCGTACGACCCCCGCCCAGGAGCGACCAGCCATGCCAGCAGCACCGCCCACCGCGCTCGACCGGATGCTGTCCGTCCTGCTGTGTCCCGTGTGCTCGGCCCCCCTCGAAGCGGTCGAACGCACGCTGCGGTGCCCGGCGCGCCACACCTTCGACATCGCCCGCCAGGGCTACGTCGGGCTGCTCACCGGCCACCGCGCCCCGGCGACCGCGGACGCCCCCGCGATGGTCCGGGCCCGCACGGCCTTCCTGGACGCCGGCCACTACGCACCGCTCGCCGCCGCCCTCGCCGACCGCGCCACCGCACTCGCGCCCGCCCCCGACGCCACCGTCCTGGACGCCGGCGTCGGCACCGGCCACTACCTGGCAGCGGTCCTCGACGCCCTGCCCACGGCGACCGGCCTGGGCCTGGACACCTCCTCGTACGCCCTGCGCTCCGCCGCCCGCATCCACCCGCGCGCAGCAGCAGCCAGCTGGGACCTCTGGCGCTCCCTCCCGCTCCGCACCGACTCCGTCCACCTCCTCCTCAACGTCTTCGCCCCCCGCAACGGCGCCGAGTTCCACCGCGTCCTCCACCCCGCCGGCACCCTCCTCGTCGTCACCCCCACCCCCACCCACCTCCAAGAACTCCGCACCAGCCTCAACCTCCTGAACGTCGACCCGGCAAAGGAGGACCGCCTGCACCAAACGCTCTCCGCGACCTTCCGCCGCGAAGCCACCCAGACGCTGGAGTACGTCGCCCCCCTCGCCACTGCGGACGTCCTCAACCTGGTGACGATGACCCCCTCGGCCCACCACATCTCCCCCGACGCCCTCCGCACCCGGGCCGCCGCCCTGCCGAACCCGCAGCCGGTGACGTTCTCCTTCACGGTGTCGACGTTCCGACCGCTACCCGCGAGGCGGGTTGGAACCCCAACGCGGGAGCAGCAAAACCCAAATTGAACCTTCCGCAGGAAGATCCACTCCTGTAAAGTCGTACCCCATCTGGCAAACACCGGACTTCTGCCTGTGCAGACACGTCCTCAACAGCCAACGGAGCATTTCCATGCCTTTCCATGCTTTCAGCTGTTGTTCAGCAGCAATGGGCCCCTCCGCGCCGCACTGCGCAGCGCACAGGGACGCGGCAGTCTCCACGGCAACGTCGGCCAGTTCCGACCGCTCGGTCTAACACTCAGACCGCCTACCGACGGGTTGCGACGAGCCGGGGCCACGCATGACGCCGAGGTTCGGAGCATCGCCGAAAGGACTGCCTTGCTTTCCGACCCCATTTTCATTGCCGTTTCCGTCACCGCCGTCACGCTCGTCACGTGTTGCGTGGCAATCTGCGTCACCGCAAGTCGGATCGCCAGTGTCGCGCTTCGAAACAGCCGCTCCGTCGACCGTCCCGAAATCATCCGCGAACTCGCCAGGGTCTTCCGCCACCTCCTGGCATCGTGGTGGCGACGGAAGTAATTGCATGCCCTCCCTCTGCCTGCCGGGACGCGCCCGCCCCGGGAACTCGCCCCGGCAGGCAGAGGAGGCGGCATCTGCGGAGATAGGGTTGAGCAGTGCGCCGACGGCTTCGCCCGGGCGCACTCCCACTGAAGCGGGACCGCGTACAACCATCTGCATCAGCCCGAACGTCTTGATTCCGCCCGGGAGCATCCATTGCTGTTCCACGCACCGGCACACGAGGTCGCCGCGCTAGCTCACGATGGATCGCTCCCCGTGCTTCTGAGCGAGGAGTCCAGTCGCAGGTACGGCCACAGGCCGACCCCGTCTCAGGCACGCTTTTGGGAGCGGAGCCTCCCGGTGCTCGCGAACGTGCTCACCGAAGCGGGGCTCGGAGAGGTGGAGGTGCTTCTGGAGTACGAGTTGCCGCTGACCAGCAGGCAGGCCGACGCCGTACTGGCCGGCGTGCATCCGCAGACGGGGCTGCCGTCGTACGTCGTCGTGGAGCTGAAGCAGTGGAGCAGCGCCGAGCCGGACGACGACGATCCGTCGCTGTGCCTCGTTGATGGGTACCCCCGCCCCGTGCTGAACCCCATCGAGCAGGTGCGTCGCTACTGCGAGTACCTCATCTCCTTCAACGGAGCGCTGGCCGAGCACCCGGAACGCATCAGCGGCGCCGCGTATCTGCACAACGCCACCGAGTTCGGTGTCCGCGGACTCTTCGAGGCCGAGCAGGACCAGTACGGTCAGCTCTTCATCGGTGCGAGGCGCGGTGAGTTCATCGACTTCCTGCGGGCACGGCTCGGGGCCGGGTCCGGCGCTTCCGCCGCGGAAGAACTCATCGCCGGGAAGATCGGCCCTTCCAAGCAGCTCATGGCGGTGGCTGCCCAGGAGGTCCGCGAACGTGAACAGTTCGTCCTGCTGGACGAGCAACAGATCGCGTACCGCACGGTCCTCGACGCCGCCCACCGCGCCAAGCGGTCCGACCACAAGGAGGTCGTGATCATCACGGGCGGGCCCGGCACCGGCAAGAGCGTCATTGCCCTGTCCCTCCTCGGCGAACTCCTCCGGCAGGGCTTCACCGCGCTGCACGCGACCGGCTCCAGCGCGTTCACGACGACGATGAGAAAGGTCGTGGGCGCCCGCAGTCGCGAGGTACAGAGCCTCTTCAAGTACTTCAACAGCTTCATGACCGCCGAGCGCAACGGCCTCGACGTGCTGATCTGCGACGAGGCCCACCGCATGCGGGTGACGTCGGCCAACCGCTACACGCCGGCGGCGAACCGAACCGGCAAGGCCCAGATCGAGGAGCTCATCGACGTAGCACGCGTCCCCGTGTTCCTCCTGGACGAGCGCCACCAGGTCGTCCGCCCCGGCGAGATCGGCACGGTCGCGGAGATCCAAGCGGTTGCCGCGAGGAAGGGCCTTGCCTGTCAGGTGGTGGTGCTGGACGACCAGTTCCGCAGCGGTGGCAGCGAGGCGTACGTGCATTGGGTACTGCGCCTGCTGGAACTCGCGTCGGAAGGCCCCGTGGCCTGGGAGCCCGACGGCAAGATGCAGCTCATCGTCGTGGACAGTCCACAGGAGATGGAAGCTCTCCTGGAGGAACGCCGGTCGCAGGAACACAGCGCGCGTATCACCGCGGGCTACTGCTGGCCGTGGACGACGAAGGCGCGCCCCGGGGCGGCGCTACCCGCCGACGTCGTCATCGGGGAGTGGGAGCGCCCTTGGAACGTCTTTGGCGACCGTGGTGTCGGGGGCGCACCTCCGGCCGCCCTGTGGGCGACCGACCCGGCAGGTTTCGGTCAAGTGGGCCACGTCTACACGGCCCAGGGATTCGAGTACGACTGGAGCGGCGTCATCATCGGCCCCGACCTGGTGTGGCGCGGCGACCGCTGGGTCACCGACCGTACGGCGTCCAAGGACCCGGCGTTCAAGAGGTCGACGCCGGACGCGGACGTGGATCGGTTGATCCGCAACACGTACAAGGTGCTGCTGACGCGGGGAATGATCGGCACGGTGGTGTACTCGACGGACGCCGAGACCCGCGAGAAGCTGCGCGAGCTGGTCGGCACGGCGTCGAGCCTCGCCGTCGTGTGATCCGCGCCTCTCTGCTTCGACACGAGAACGGCAAGGGGGCCGGCTCCTGATGGAGCCGGCCCCTGCCGATCCGTCGCTGCGCGGATCAGGAAGCGCTGCTGGGCGACCCGCTCACACGTTGAAGCGGAACTCCACCACGTCCCCGTCCTGCATCACGTAGTCCTTGCCCTCCATGCGCGCCTTGCCCTTCGAGCGCGCCTCCGCCACCGAGCCGGTGGCGACGAGGTCGGCGAAGGAGATGACCTCCGCCTTGATGAAGCCCTTCTGGAAGTCGGTGTGGATGACACCGGCCGCCTCGGGGGCCGTCGCGCCCTTCTTGATGGTCCAGGCGCGGGATTCCTTGGGGCCGGCCGTGAGGTAGGTCTGGAGGCCGAGAGTGGCGAAGCCGACGCGGCCGAGGGTGGCGAGGCCGGGCTCTTCCTGGCCCATGGACTGGAGGAGTTCCAGGGCCTCGTCGTCGTCGAGTTCGATGAGCTCGGACTCGATCTTGGCGTTGAGGAAGATCGCCTCGGCGGGGGCGACCAGGGCGCGCTGCTCGTCCTTGAAGTCCTCGTCGACCAGCTCGTCCTCGTCGACGTTGAAGACGTACAGGAAGGGCTTCGTGGTCAGCAGGTGCAGCTCGTGCAGCAGGTCGCCCTGTTCGGTGCCCTTGGTGATGCCGGCGGAGAAGAGGGTCTGGCCGGACTCCAGGATCTTCTGGGCGGACTCGACCGCGGCGAGGACCGCGACCTTCTCCTTCTGGAGGCGGGACTCCTTCGTCAGGCGGGGGACGGCCTTCTCGACGGACTGGAGGTCGGCGAGGATCAGCTCGGTGTTGATCGTCTCGATGTCGTCCTTCGGCGAGACCTTGCCGTCGACGTGGACGACGTTCTCGTCCTTGAAGGCCCGGATGACCTGGCAGATCGCATCGGACTCGCGGATGTTCGCGAGGAACTTGTTGCCCAGGCCCTCGCCCTCGCTGGCGCCGCGGACGATGCCCGCGATGTCCACGAAGTCGACCGTCGCCGGGAGGATGCGCTCGGAGCCGAAGATCTCGGCGAGCTTGGCGAGGCGCGCGTCGGGGACGCCGACCACGCCGACGTTGGGCTCGATGGTGGCGAACGGGTAGTTGGCCGCCAGCACGTCGTTCTTGGTCAGGGCGTTGAACAGGGTCGACTTGCCGACGTTCGGCAGGCCGACGATTCCGATCGTGAGCGACACGGTGGCGACTTCCTGGGCTGGGAGGGGACTGCGTGGACGGAGGGTGCTTCGGCCGCACCGGGCCGATCCCCCAGTTTACGGTCCGCGCGAGGCTTTCACGGCCGGGGCTCGGAGCGCCACGGCGCCCGGCCCGGAGCCCCCGTCCTGGCGCGCAGCCGTCCGAAGGCGGCTGGTGGAGTCGAACTCTTCGCCAAGGTCGTCCAAAGGGCGTGTCCTGAGCCGGATTCCGCCCCTTCCGCAACCTACGTTGGTCGGGTGGAGCAGCCAAGGACGAGTAACCCCCAGCGCCGCCAGCGGCCCCAGACACCTCCCGCGCAGGGTCCGCTCTCCCCGCAGAGCGCCCTCGCGGACCGTCCCGTCGTGTACGGGGTGCGGCCCGCGCGGTCGCGGCGTCCGGTGCCGCCGCTGGTGCTCGTCCTGCGCAAGCTGCCGAGCCCGCGGCTCACCGGGCTGGGCGCGGGGCTGTTCGCGCTGGTCACCATGGTGCTGCTCGGCTGTCTGGACTGGCTGCTCTTCGACGGCTCCGCGGTGGTCTACGGCGTGCTGTTCCTGGTCGTCAGCGCCCTGACCGCGCTGTGGGTGCGCGAGGCCGACCTGGTCACCGCGCCGATCAGCGTGCCGATCGCGTTCGCCGCCGGGGTCGTGCCGATCTCCGGCGGCGAGGGCGGCATCGGCGGTCAGGTCATGGCCGTGGTGACCGCCCTGGCGGTGCAGGCGGGGTGGCTGTACGGCGGCACGCTCGTGGCGGGGCTGATCACCTGCGTGCGGAAGGTGCGGCAGATGGGGCGGCGCAAGCGCCGTGGCAGGCCTGCGGCGCCCCCGGTGGGCCGGGGGCGCTGAGCCACCGGGCCCGTCAGCGCTCGGCGGCGGCCAAGCAGGCCATCGCCGCGCCCACGATCCCCGCGTTGTTCTGGAGCTGCGCCGGCACCATCTCCGCCCGTACGCCTTCGATCAGCGGAAGGAACTTGTCCGCCTTCCGGCTCACGCCGCCACCGATGATGAACAGCTCCGGCGAGAACAGCATCTCCACGTGCGCCAGGTACTTCTGGACCCGGCGCGCCCAGTGCGCCCAGGACAGGTCCCCGTCCTCCTTGGCCTTGGTGGAGGCGTGGGTCTCGGCGTCCCGGCCGTGCAGCTCCAGGTGGCCCAGCTCGGTGTTCGGCACCAGTCGGCCGTCGACGAAGAGGGCGCTGCCGATGCCCGTGCCGAAGGTCAGCAGCATGACGGTGCCGCCGCGCCCGCGGCCCGCGCCGAAGGTCATCTCGGCGACGCCCGCGGCGTCGGCGTCGTTGAGGACGGTGACCGCGCTGCCGTCGAGCCGGGAGCTGAGCAGCTTGGCCGCGTCCACGTCGACCCAGCCGTCGTCGACGTTGGCGGCGGTACGGGTGATGCCGCCGGTGACCACGCCGGGGAAGGTGATGCCGACCGGCCCGGTCCAGCCGAAGTGCCGCACCACTTCGGCGACGCCGTCCGCGACCGCGTCGGGCGTCGCCGGGTGCGGGGTCAGGACCTTGTAGCGCTCCTGTGCCAGATCTCCGGCATCAAGGTCGACGGGAGCGCCCTTGATGCCGGATCCACCGATGTCCACTCCGAAGACGTTCATGGGCACCACGTTAAGGCCCCGGCGTCACGAGCACCCCGGGGAGCACCCGCGCGGTCACCCCGCGTTCGTACCGCCGGCCTTGGCCACCAGCTCGGCCGCCTCGGCGCGCAGGTCGCGGCGGAGCTCCTTCGGGAGCGAGAAGGTGATCGACTCCTCGGCGGACTTCACCAGCTCGACATCCTCGAAGCCGTGCTTCGTCAGCCACTCCAGCACGCCCTCGACCAGCACGTCGGGCACGGAGGCGCCGGAGGTGACGCCGACGGTCGACACGCCCTCAAGCCACGCCTCGTCGATCTCGTCGGCGAAGTCGACCAGGTGGGCGTCGCCCGCGCCGGCGCCGAGGGCGACCTCGACCAGCCGGACCGAGTTCGAGGAGTTCTTCGAGCCGACGACGATGACCAGGTCGGCTTCCTCGCCCATCTGCTTGACCGCGATCTGGCGGTTCTGCGTGGCGTAGCAGATGTCGTCGCTGGGGGGCGAGATGAGCTGGGGGAACTTCTCCTTCAGCTTGTCGACGGTCTCCATCGTCTCGTCGACGGAGAGGGTGGTCTGGGAGAGCCAGACGACCTTGGACTCGTCGCGCACCTCGACCTTCGCCACGTCGTCCGGGCCGTCGACCAGCGTGATGTGGTCGGGGGCCTCGCCTGAGGTGCCGATGACCTCTTCGTGGCCCTCGTGTCCGATGAGGAGGATGTCGTAGCCCTCCTTGGCGAACCGAACCGCTTCCTTGTGGACCTTGGTCACCAGCGGGCAGGTCGCGTCGATCGTGGCGAGCTTGCGCTGGGCGGCCTCTTCGTGGACGACGGGGGCGACCCCGTGCGCGGAGAACATCACGATGGAGCCTTCGGGGACCTCCGCCGTCGCGTCGACGAAGATCGCGCCCTTCTTCTCCAGGGTCTGCACGACGTACTTGTTGTGGACGATCTCGTGGCGGACGTAGATCGGCGACCCGTACTGCTCAAGGGCCTTCTCGACGGCGATCACGGCACGGTCCACGCCCGCGCAGTAGCCACGGGGAGCGGCGAGCAGGACGCGACGGGCTGGAGGCGTTGCAGTCATGCACCCCATCGTAAGGCCGAGCAGAAGAGGCGGGAGTTCGGCGCTTGGGGAAAGACTGTTTGGGTGTGCGCGGGGCGCCGTGGGCGTCCGCGGGCACGGTGACGACCGGGTGACGACCGGGTGACGGACGTACGGGCGGACGGAGGGCCGGATGACCGCGGGTGTTCCCGAGTCGGGCGGCGATGACGGCGGTACGGACCGGTCGGACGGTACGGACGGGTCGGTCAGGGCGGACGGGACGGGGGACGTCGGCGAGCTGCGGCGCACCCTCGGCTTCCGCGACCTGGTGGTCTACGGTCTGCTCTTCATCGCGCCCATGGCACCCGTCGGCGTGTACGGGACGCTGGACGCGAAGTCCCACGGCGCGGTCGCCCTGGTCTACGTCGTCGCCACGGTCGCGATGGCCTTCACGGCGGTGAGTTACGCGCAGATGGTGCGGGTCGCGCCGCGCGCGGGCTCCGTCTTCACGTACGCCTCGAAGGGCCTCGGTCAGGGGCCGGGCTTCATCGCCGGCTGGATGGCGATGCTGGACTACCTGCTGATCCCGGCCGTGGCGTACCTCTTCTCCGGGATCGCCATGGAGGCGCTGGTCCCGGCGGTCGACCGGTGGATCTGGACGTTGCTCGCGGTGGTGGTGACCACCGCGCTGAACCTGTGGGGGGTGCGGCCGGCGGCCCGCGTCGGCTTCGCGGTGCTGGTGATGGAGATCGTGGTGCTGCTGGTGTTCGTGGTGTCGGCGATCGTCGTCCTGGCGCAGCACGGGGCGCAGCGCGGCTGGCTGTCGCCGATCACGGGCGACGTGTCCTTCTCCCTGACGGCGGTGTTCGCCGCGGTGTCGGTGGCGGTGCTGTCGTACCTGGGCTTCGACGCCATCGCGTCGTTCGCGGAGGAGGTGACCGGGGGGTCGCGGCAGGTGGCGCGGGCAGTGCTGTTCTGTCTGGTGCTGGCGGGGCTGCTGTTCTTCGTGCAGACGTATTTGGTGGCGCTGCTGGAGCCGGTGTCGTCGGCGGAGTTGGCGGCGGCGCCCGAGAAGCAGGGGACGGCGTTCTACGACGCCGTGGACGCGGGCGTGGGGACCTGGCTGCACGATCTGATCGCGGTCAGCAAGGCGATCGGTGCGGCGTTCGCGGCGCTGGCGGCGCAGGCGGCGGCGGGGCGGTTGCTCTTCGCGATGGCCCGGGACCGACGGCTGCCGCGGGGGCTGGCCCGTACGAACGCGGGCGTGCCGCGGGTGGCGCTGCTGTCGGCGGCGGTGGTGACGCTGATCGCGGCGGTGTGGGCGGCGCGCCGGCCCAACGGGCTCGACCACCTCGTCTCGGTGGTGGACATCGGCGCGCTGACGGCGTTCGTGCTGCTGCACGCCAGCGTGGTGGGGTGGTTCGTGGTGCGCCGCATGGCGGGGCCGCCGGACTGGCTGCGGCACGTGGTGGTGCCGGTGGTGGGTGCGGCGATCTTGATCGCGGTGATGGTGGAGGCGGCGACGTCGGCGCAGGTGGTGGGCGTGGTGTGGCTGGGCGTGGGGCTGGTGGTGCTGGCGGTGCGCTGGGAGCGGCCGGGGGCGCTGTGAGCGGTGTGGGTGGAAGGGGCTGAGGCGCCGGGAGGGATCGGGGCGGCGGGTGGGGTCGGGGCGCCGGGTGGGATCGGGGTACCGGGTGAGGTCGGGGGACCGGGTAGGGGGCGAGGCGCAGGGTGGGGTCGGGGCCGTCCGGGCGGTGCGGCGCGCGTCCCTTCACTGCGCGTCGCGTTGTCACACCCGGCCGTTACGCTCCCCCGTATGGCTCTCAACACGTCCGCGGAAGCCCCGGTGCCCGTCGGGGAGGTCTCGCGGCTCATCGGGGGGTGGATCGACCGGCTCGGCGCGGTCTGGGTGGAGGGGCAGATCACCCAGATGTCGCGGCGGCCCGGTCAGGGCGTCGTGTTCATGACCCTGCGGGATCCCTCGTACGACATCTCCGTCAGCGTCACCTGCTTCCGGCAGGTCTTCGACGCGGTCGCGGACGTCGTGTCCGAGGGCGCGCACGTCGTGGTGCACGCCAAGCCGGAGTGGTACGCGCCGCGGGGGCAGCTCTCGCTGCGCGCTGCGGAGATACGGCCCGTGGGCGTGGGCCAGCTGCTGGTGCGGCTGGAGCAGCTGAAGCGGTCGCTGGCGGCCGAGGGCCTGTTCGCGCCGGGACGCAAGAAGGCGCTGCCCTTCCTGCCGCACCGGGTGGGGCTGGTCTGCGGCCGGGCGTCGGCGGCCGAGCGGGACGTGCTGGAGGTCGCGCGCCGGCGCTGGCCCGCCGTCCGCTTCGAGGTGCGCAACGTCGCCGTGCAGGGGGTGCACGCGGTGCCGCAGGTCGTCCAGGCGGTCAAGGAGCTGGACGCGCTCGCTGAGGTCGACGTGATCGTGGTGGCGCGCGGCGGCGGCAGCGTGGAGGACCTGTTGCCGTTCTCGGACGAGCAATTGGTGCGCACGGTCGCCGAGTGCCGTACGCCCGTGGTGTCGGCTATCGGCCACGAGCCGGACTCCCCGCTGCTGGACCTCGTCGCGGACCTGCGGGCGTCCACCCCCACGGACGCGGCGAAGAAGGTCGTGCCGGACGTCGGGGAGGAGTTGGAGCGGGTGCGTCAGCTCCGGGACCGCGCGTTGCGTACGGTCCGGGGGCTGCTGGAGCGCGAGGAGCGCGGGCTGGCGCACGCCCTGGCCCGCCCCGCGATGGAGCATCCGCAGCGGATGGTGGACGAGCGCGAGGCGGAGCTGACGGCGCTGGCGGCGCGCGGTCGGCGCGTCCTGGGCCATCTGCTGGACCGCGCCGACTCGGAGCTGTCGCACACCTGGGCCCGGGTGGTGTCGCTGTCGCCCGCGGCCACGCTGGAGCGGGGGTACGCGGTGCTCCAGCGCACCGACGGGGGCGTGGTGCGCTCGCCGGCGGACGTACGGGACGGGGACGCACTGCGCGCGCGGGTCTCGGAGGGCGAGTTCGCCGTACGGGTGGAGCCCGCGCAGGAGGGCGCCGAGGGCGCTTAGCTGACGCAGGGCGCGCGGCGGACGCAGGGCGCGCGGCGGACGCAGGGCGCGCGGGCGTACCCGCGTTCGCGGGCACGGGAACACAGGATCAGGACCGGGAGCAGGAAGAGGATCACATGGCTGCCAAGACGGACGACACGACGGCGGGCGACACCGCACCGGACGGTGCCGGACAGGGTGGGGCAGCGGCGGACGATCCGCAGCGCGCCGCCCTCGGCTACGAGCAGGCGCGGGACGAGCTGATCGACGTCGTGCGCCGGCTGGAGGCCGGTGGCACCACGCTGGAGGAGTCGCTGGCGCTCTGGGAGCGCGGCGAGGAGCTGGCGAAGGTCTGCCGTCACTGGCTGGAGGGGGCGCGGGCCCGGCTGGACGCGACGCTCGCGGCCGACGCGGGGGACGACAAGGGCGAGTAGCGGGTCGGGCGCGAAACCCGATGTTGGGCGTCGCCCCCCGCCTCTGACCTGCGCTTCGACCCGAGCCTCAGCACCCTGCCCCCACCTGGCGGGTATGAGGCTCCTCACACCCCGTTAATAGTTGAAACTTAACCTATTGCGTTACGGTTGGACCCTCCGATTCCGCATCGACGAACCATCGGAAGGGTTCCCCCAGCATGTCCCTCGCTCTCGACGCCGCAGCCCAGGACCTCCTCTTCCGCGAGGCCCGCACCGCGAACACGTTCACCGACGAGCCCGTGACCGACGAGCAGTTCCAGGCGATCTACGACCTGGTGAAGTTCGGTCCGACGGCCTTCAACCAGACGCCGCTGCGCGTCGTCCTGGTCCGCTCCGACGAGGCCCGCGGGCGGCTGCTCCCGTACATGTCCGAGGGCAACCGGGCCAAGACCTCGACGGCCCCGCTGGTGGCGATCCTCGCCGCGGACAACGAGTTCCACGAGGAACTGCCCCAACTGCTCCCGCACTTCCCGCAGGCCAAGGACCTCTTCGCCGAGCGCCCGGTCCGCGAGCAGAACGCGAGCGTGAACGCCGCGCTCCAGGCCGCGTACTTCATCGTCGGCATCCGCGCCGCCGGGCTGGCGGCCGGCCCCATGACGGGCTTCGACTTCGACGCGGTGCAGCGGGAGTTCCTGGACGGGGACCACACCCCGCTGATGATCATCAACATCGGTCGGCCGGGCCCGGACGCGACCTTCCCGCGCTCGCCGCGACTGGCGTACGACGCCGTCGTCAGCTCCGTCTGACGCTGCCGGCCCACAGCCGCCGGCACACCAGCTGCCGACACACAGAAGGGCCGCCGCATCCGATCCCCGGATGCTGCGGCCCTTCGTCACGGCTCGGGCGGTCAGGAGCCCTGTGCCGGCGCGGACGCGGCGGGGGCCGCGGGCGCGGACGGGGCGGCCGACGGCAGCGTGGCCCCGGCCTTCAGCGACTCGGCCATCTCCGTCAGCCGGGCGAGCGGGGCCGTGCCCGTGACGACCGTCGTCACGCCGTCGTGCTGGCGCACCAGGCCGTCGTACTTCGGGCCCGTCCAGTGCTCCCACGGCTCGCCGTTCACCATCTGCGTCTTGCCGGTGTTGGCCGCCTTCTCGGTGACCTTCGGGACGTACTTGCGGTACGGCTGGGACGACTGCTCGATCGCCACGTACTCCCGCTCCGGGTCGAGGAAGCCCAGGTGCCAGGCTTGCCCCGCCTGCCCGTCGTACCGGACCGAAGTCGGCTTCCAGCCCTTCGACAGCCCCTCCGGCGCCAGCACCGGATAGGACGCCGCGCGCTGCGCCGTCACCAGCTCGACCCGGTAGTCCACCGGCTTCATCTGATCGCTGTCGTCGTTCGGGAGGAAGAAGTAGATCACCGTGACGACGGCTCCGATGACCGCCATCGACAGGACCATGTCCCGCACCGTCTGTTTGCCTCGCATACCTGCCACGCCCCCCATCGTCGCATCCGCACCCCGCGCTCAAACGTGGGCCCCGCTGCTCATTCTGTCGCTCTGACGATAGAGTCGGATCACCCTCATTTACGGTCGTCGTCGTACAGAAAGGTGCGCTCCGATGTCCGAGCACAACCTGCCGTCCCAGTTGGAGGTCTCTCCGGAGGCCCCCGATCGCAACCTCGCCCTCGAACTGGTCAGGGTCACCGAAGCCGCCGCGATGGCCGCGGGTCGGTGGGTCGGGCGCGGTGACAAGAACGGCGCGGACGGCGCGGCCGTCAAAGCCATGCGGACCCTCGTCCACACCGTCTCGATGAACGGCGTCGTCGTCATCGGCGAGGGCGAGAAGGACGAGGCGCCCATGCTCTTCAACGGGGAGCGCATCGGCGACGGGACCGGCGCGGAGTGCGACATCGCCGTCGACCCGATCGACGGGACGACCCTGACCGCCAAGGGCATGCCGAACGCGATCGCGGTGCTGGCGGCGGCCGACCGGGGCACGATGTTCGACCCCTCCGCCGTCTTCTACATGGACAAGCTGGTCACCGGCCCCGAGGCGGCGGACTTCGTCGACATCAACGCGCCCGTCTCGGTCAACATCCGCCGGGTCGCCAGGGCGAAGAGCTCCTCCCCCGAGGACGTCACGGTCGTCGTGCTCGACCGGCCGCGGCACGACGGCATCGTCAAGGAGATCCGCGAGACCGGCGCCCGCATCAAGTTCATCTCGGACGGCGACGTCGCCGGCGCGATCATGGCGGTGCGGGAGGGCACGGGCGTCGACATGCTGATGGGCGTCGGGGGTACGCCCGAGGGCATCATCACCGCGTGCGCCATCAAGTGCCTGGGCGGCACGATCCAGGGCAAGCTGTGGCCGAAGGACGAGGCGGAGCGGCAGCGCGCACTGGACGCGGGCCACGACCTTGACCGCGTGCTGCTCACGGACGACCTGGTCAGCGGGGACAACGTGTTCTTCGTGGCGACGGGGATCACGGACGGGGAGCTGCTGCGGGGGGTTCGGTACCGGGCGGAGACGGCGACGACGCAGTCGTTGGTGATGCGGTCGAAGTCGGGGACGATTCGGCAGATCGACTCGACGCATCGGCTGTCGAAGCTCCGCGCGTACAGCGCGATCGACTTCGACCGCGCCCAATAGCCCGGGCGGCCCGCGCCTCCCCTGCGGGGGGCTCTGCGACTTCCCTTGCGGGGGGCTCTGCGCGTGACCTACCCGCCGTGACTCCGCGGGAGCGTTGGTCTCCGCGCCCCGGTGGGTGGCTGTTCGCGCAGTTCCGCCCCCTCGGCCCCAGAGGGCCTGGGGGGCGGAACTGCGCGACAAGCCCACCACCAGGCCGCAGGGAACGACGCTCCCCCAGAGTTACGGCGGATAGGTCCAGGGGCGCTGGGGGTCCCCCATGCCCGCAGGGCACAGGGGAAGCAACTGCGCGAACAGCCCGCCACCGGGCCGCAGGGAAACACGCTCCCGCAGAGGGACTGCGGGTATGCCCGGGGCTGAGGGCGACGCGGCGGGAGGGCTCTCGTGAGCGACCCCGCAGGGGGCTACGCCGCGTTCTTCTTGGTGGTGGCGCGGCGGCGACGGCGGGCCAGCATCACGCGGCGCTCCGCCGCAGTCAGGCCGCCCCACACCCCGTACGGCTCCGGCTGCAGCAGCGCGTGGTCGCGGCACTCCACCATGACCGGGCAGCGGGCGCACACCCGCTTCGCCGCGTCCTCGCGGGACAGTCGCGCCGCCGTCGGCTCCTTGGAGGGAGCGAAGAACAGTCCTGCCTCGTCCCGTCGGCACACTGCCTCCGCGTGCCAGGGTCCGTCCTGGTCTTCCCTCACGGGGGCCCGCTGAGTGGGTACGGCGGTCACCGGCAAGGACTGGTACGGCAGTTGCAGCACGGGTCTACTCCTGACGACGGCTTCGCGAGCGAGAGGCGATGCAGCTCTCCCTACCCGCTGTACGCACGCCTATGCACTGAGTGGCCCTCCCTTCCGGGGGCACTGCCAGCGCACGGAGGCTCATGGCCGGAAGCCGTCGCCGGCGACCCCGCGCGAGCGCCGTGGTCAGCTCAGGTATTTCCGCAGGCGGTTGTGGAGGTCGGCGACCCGTCGGCCGCGCTTCGGCCTGGCCTCGACGTGGCCGAAGACCGAGTATCCGCTGACGACGACGACCGGGGCGTCGGGGTTGTCCGCCTCCAGGGCGCGGATCTCGAAGTTGCCGAAGAGGCCGCTGCCGGTGCCGCGCAGGGTGATGTTCTCCGGGACGCGGACCTCGACGCTGCCGAAGATCGAAGTGGCGTTGATCACCGTGACGCGCTGCTGGAACAGCGCCTCGGTGAGGTCGATCTCGATGTTGCCGAAGATCGAGTACGCGTTGGTGCGCTGGCCGATGCTCCAGCGGCCCTTGCGGACCGTGCTGGAGAAGACCGCGACCAGGTTCTCCCCCGGGCCCGCGCCGACCTCGGGGCCGTACCCGTACGGAGCGGCCTGGCGCGGCTTGCCGGCGGGAGCGGGGGCGGGCAGGTCCTGCACTATGGGCTGGAGCTCGCCCAGGGTCTTCGCGCGGTACACCGCGTCGATGCGCTCGGAGTGCTCCTCGGCGTCCAGCCGCCCCTCGGCCAGCGCGTCCCGGAGGATGTCGGCGATCCGGTCCCGGTCGGCGTCGGACGCCCGCATGGCGTCCGACGGCCGGGAGGCGGCGCCGCTCTCCGCGCCGTTCTCCGCGGGGGCGACGGGCTTTTGCGGGTGCTTTTCGAGGTCCACGTCCCAAGCGTAGCGAAACGCGATAGATCGCAACTAGGGGCAACACCCTGAGGGGGATCCGGGATACCCCGGATCATCCCCTTACTGGACTGGACAGTTCGCCCCTTTTGCACCGTTCCCCCGGGATGGGATCCACACCCGGCGACCGCCCGCGCCCGTCTACTGAGCCTTACCTCACCATCCCGCCCGCCCGTACGCGTTCTACGCTGGGGGGCGCGCCGCCGCCCGTCGGTGTCGTATGCCAATGCCCGCCGTGTGAGGAATGGCCGTCATGCCGGAATTCCAGTACTCCGACCTGCTCCCCCTGGGAGAGGACACCACCCCCTACCGTCTGGTGACCTCCGAGGGCGTCTCCACCTTCGAGGCCGACGGGCGCACCTTCCTCAAGGTCGAGCCGGAGGCGCTGCGCAAGCTCGCCGCCGAGGCGATGCACGACATCTCGCACTACCTGCGCCCCGCGCACCTCGCGCAGCTGCGCCGCATCGTGGACGACCCCGAGGCGTCGTCGAACGACAAGTTCGTCGCCCTCGACCTGCTGAAGAACGCGAACATCGCCGCCGCGGGCGTCCTGCCCATGTGCCAGGACACCGGCACCGCGATCGTGATGGGCAAGCGCGGGCAGAACGTGCTGACCTCGGGCGGCGACGAGGAGGCCCTGTCGCGCGGCATCTACGACGCGTACACGAAGCTGAACCTCCGCTACTCCCAGATGGCGCCGCTGACCATGTGGGAGGAGAAGAACACCGGCTCCAACCTGCCGGCGCAGATCGAGCTATACGCGACCGACGGCGGCGCGTACAAGTTCCTCTTCATGGCCAAGGGCGGCGGCTCGGCGAACAAGTCCTTCCTCTACCAGGAGACGAAGGCGGTCCTCAACGAGGCCGCGATGATGAAGTTCCTGGAGGCGAAGATCCGTTCGCTGGGCACGGCGGCCTGTCCGCCGTACCACCTCGCGATCGTGGTCGGCGGCACGTCCGCCGAGTACGCCCTGAAGACCGCGAAGTACGCGTCGGCGCACTACCTCGACGAGCTGCCCGCCGAGGGCTCGGCCACCGGGCACGGCTTCCGCGACAAGGAGCTGGAGCAGAAGGTCTTCGAGCTCACCCAGCGCATCGGCATCGGCGCGCAGTTCGGCGGCAAGTACTTCTGCCACGACGTGCGCGTGGTGCGGCTGCCGCGGCACGGCGCCTCCCTGCCGGTGGCGATCGCGGTCTCCTGCTCCGCCGACCGTCAGGCCGTCGCGAAGATCACCGCCGAGGGCGTCTTCCTGGAGCAGTTGGAGAAGGACCCGGCGCGCTTCCTGCCGGACACCACGGACGAGCACCTCGACGAGGGCGACGTGGTCCGCATCGACCTCAACCGCCCCATGGACGAGGTGCTGGCCGAGCTGACCAAGTACCCGGTGAAGACCCGGCTCTCGCTGACCGGACCGCTCGTGGTGGCGCGCGACATCGCCCACGCGAAGATCAAGGAGCGGTTGGACGCGGGCGAGGAGTTGCCGGAGTACTTGAAGAACCACCCCGTGTACTACGCGGGCCCCGCGAAGACGCCCGAGGGGTACGCCTCCGGGTCCTTCGGGCCCACCACGGCCGGGCGCATGGACTCCTACGTCGAGCAGTTCCAGGCGGCCGGCGGCTCCAAGGTGATGCTCGCGAAGGGCAACCGCAGCCAGCAGGTCACGGACGCGTGCGCCGCGCACGGCGGCTTCTACCTGGGCTCGATCGGCGGCCCGGCGGCGCGGCTGGCGCAGGACTGCATCAAGAAGGTGGAGGTCGTGGAGTACGAGGAGCTGGGGATGGAGGCGGTGTGGCGGATCGAGGTGGAGGACTTCCCGGCGTTCGTCGTCGTGGACGACAAGGGCCACGACTTCTTCACCGAGCCTGCGCCCGCGCCCACCTTCACCTCCATCCCGGTCCGCGGCCCCGGCCTGGGCTGAGCGGATCCGGCTGCGCCGGCAGCGCGGTCTTCCTTGAGCCCAAGGGGCTCGCGCTCTCCTTGGAGCCGAAGGGGCTCCCGCTCTAACCGGCCGCGGACAGCGCACAATCAGCCTCGCCGGCGCCGCGGTCTTCCTTGCCCCGAAGAGGCTCGCGCTCTGACTGGCGACAGGCAGCGCAAATTCAGCCTCGCCGGCGTTTGAGGCGCGGGGTCCGGGGCAGAGCCCCGGCGGTGCGACCCGCGCCTCGACAAGCGCGGGTACCGGTCGGGGGCCAGCCCCCGAACCCCCGCGCCTCAAACGCCGGCGAGGCTGGTTTTCCCTCCGCCGCTGGCACGGTAAGACGCCCCGAATCGAGACGTCGACCGCGGCAGCCCCCGCCGGCGAGGCTGGTTTTGCCTCCGCCGGCGGGGGCTGGCTTTACCCCGCCGGCGAGGCGGGTTTCCCCTACGCGAACCGCTGGTTCGGCGCGCCCGTGCACGCGCGCAGGCGGATCGGGGAATTCGCCGCATCATGCGTCGCGCACAAGTTCTGCGCGGCGCTCGGGCGCAGGGTGCCGTCCTGCTGGACGAAGCGTTGGTTCGGTGCGCCCGAGCAGTCCCAGACGATCAGCTCGGCGCCCGCGCGGTACTGCGCGCCGGGGACGTCGAGGCAGCGGTCCTGGGACAGTTCGGTGTGCAGGGTGGCGGCCTTCGCGTCGTACCACCAGCCCTGGTTGCGGCCGTCGTGGCAGTCCCAGCCGACGACGGCGGTGCCGTTGCGCGTGACGGAGCCGGAGACGTCGAGACAGCCGCCGGTCGATTCGTTGCGCAGCGGTGCGTACGCGTCGTCCCAGGCGAAGGGGCGCAGTACGGGCTTGGCGTCGGAGCTGGTCTCGGCGCAGCTCGCCTCCCGCAGGGAGGAGCCGTACAGCTGGGTCAGGCAGGAGGCGAACGCCTGGTGGCCCCGGGCGTTGGGGTGGAAGGACTGGCGCGCGGTGTGCTCGCTCGGCGGGACCGGGTTGGACAGGTCCAGGTAGAGGCCGCGGACCCAGGTGTTCTGGGTGCAGACCTCGTGGCCGTGGAAGAGCCTTGAGTTGTCGAGGTAGGTCGCGCCGGTGGACGCGGCGGCCTGGCGCATGCCGCGCTGGAAGGCGGGCACGGCGGTGTTGCGGCCCCAGACGGTGTCGGAGTCGTAGCCCATGCCGCCGCAGATCAGCTTGCCCGGGAAGTTCGGGTTGTCGCGGAAGTCGGGGCCGATGGGGCTGGGGTAGCCCATGACGACGAGTTTGTAGTCGCCGTCGGCGTAACCGGCGTCGCGCATCACGGTGCGCAGGTCGCGCACGGTGGACTCGACCTTGGGGACGAGGGCGTCGACGCGGGCCTGCCAGCCGGCGGCGTACTTGGGCTCGCAGGGGCCCTGGAGGGTCACGTAGCGCACGACGCAGTCGGTCATGACCGGGCCGAACTGGAGGTCGTCGTTGGCCCCGGCGACCAGCAGCACCATCTTGATCCGGGTGTTGCGCGCCTTGACGGCGAGGTTGTCGCTCTGGACGAGTTCGTCGGCGTACTGCTTCGACCCGCCGATGCGGATGTTGCCGGTGTAGGCGCCGGAGCAGGAGACGTTGTACGTCACGTCCGCGGCGATGCCGGTGCGGTGGATGGCCGCGTCGGGCGAGCGGTGGCACCAGTTGGTGGGCCCGTCGGTGCCGGGCTCGTACGTGCCGACGCCCTCGCCCGAGATCTCGCTGTCGCCGAGCGAGATCAGCCCGGTCTTGCGCTGGGCGGCCGGCCGCACCTCGGGGCTGCCGTACAGCTTCACGGCCTCGGCGGCGCGGATCGCCTCCAGCTCCGGTGACAGCGGCGCGACGGCGCGCGTCGGTGCGGCGGCGGGTGCGCCGGGGGCCGTGCCGGGGTCCGCGGTCGCCGCTGGGGCGACCAGGCCGACGGCGCCGGCCGCCAGCGCGGCCACGGCCGCGACCGTACGACGGAGTCCGAGCCCGGCGGTCCGCCTCGGCGGGTGTTTCACGTGCGTCATGTGCGCCTCCCCTGCTCTTGGGTTACCCCGGGTTCTACTGGCAGGTAGCGCACAGGGGAATAGGCAGAACAAGACAAGTGCTCACCTTTTCAGGAGCCTTGCAGGAGTCCTTCAGGAGGTACACAGCCCATGTCCACCACCGGCGACCAGGCGCGCGACCACGGCGCGTACCGCATCGAGCACGACTCCATGGGCGAGGTCCGCGTCCCGGTCGAGGCGAAGTGGCGGGCCCAGACGCAGCGGGCGATCGAGAACTTCCCGGTGTCGGGACAGCGCCTGGAGCGCTCCCACATCGCGGCGCTGGCCCGGATCAAGGGCGCCGCCGCCCGGGTGAACGCCCGGCTGGGGGTGCTGGACGAGGACGTGGCAGAGGCGATCGCGGGCGCCGCGGCCGAGGTCGCCGAGGGGCGCTGGGACGACCAGTTCCCCGTCGACGTCTTCCAGACCGGCTCCGGCACGTCGTCGAACATGAACATGAACGAGGTGCTGGCCACGCTCGCCACGGAGCGGCTGGGCCGCCCGGTCCACCCCAACGACCAGGTGAACGCCTCCCAGTCGTCGAACGACGTCTTCCCCTCCTCCATCCACATCGCGGCCACCGCCGCCGTCACCGGCGACCTGGTCCCGGCCCTGGAGCACCTGGCGGAGGCCCTGGAGCGCAAGGCGACCGCGTTCGCCGACGTCGTGAAGTCGGGGCGCACGCATCTGATGGACGCCACGCCCGTCACGCTCGGCCAGGAGTTCGGCGGGTACGCGGCCCAGGTGCGGTACGGGGTGGAGCGGCTGCGCGCCGCGCTGCCGCGGCTGGCCGAACTCCCCCTCGGCGGCACCGCGGTCGGCACCGGCATCAACACCCCGCCCGGCTTCTCCGCCGACGTGATCGCCGAGGTGGCCTCCGCCACCGGCCTGCCGCTGACGGAGGCGCGCGACCACTTCGAGGCGCAGGGCGCGCGCGACGGCCTGGTGGAGACCTCCGGGCAGCTGCGCACGATCGCCGTCTCGCTGACGAAGGTCGCGAACGACCTGCGGTGGATGGCGAGCGGCCCGCGCACCGGGCTCGCCGAGATCGTCCTCCCGGACCTCCAGCCCGGCTCGTCGATCATGCCGGGCAAGGTCAACCCGGTCATCCCGGAGGCCGTCCTGATGGTCGCGGCCCAGGTGACGGGGAACGACACCACGGTCGCCGTGGCCGGCGCCGCCGGCAACTTCGAGCTGAACGTGATGCTGCCGGTGATGGCGAAGAACCTGCTGGAGTCGGTGCGGCTGCTGGCGTCCGCCGCCCGGCTGCTCGCGGACCGCACGGTCGACGGGATCACCGCGAACGTCGAGCGCGCGCGGGAGTACGCCGAGTCGTCGCCGTCGGTCGTCACCCCGCTGAACCGCTACATCGGGTACGAGGAGGCGGCCAAGGTCGCCAAGCGGTCGCTCGCGGAGCGCAAGACGATCCGCGAGGTGGTGTTGGAGTCGGGGTACGTGGAGCGCGGCGACCTGACGCTGGAACAGCTCGACGAGGCCCTGGACGTACTGCGGATGACCCGGCCCTGACCTTCTGTCCGCCCCGGTCCTGACCCGGCCTGACCGGCCCCCGGCGCATCGCCCGCCCGTCTCCGCCCGCCTCCGACCGGCTGCTGACCTCTCCTAAGATCTGGTCATGACAGGCACGGAACGCGTTGAACGCCGTTGGCGCCCCGGCGAGCACATCCTGTGGCGCTACCGCGACCACGGCAGCGCCGCCGTGGCGCGGCCGAACGGGGACGGCGGCTTTCTGATCTGCCGTCCGGCGACCGTCGTGGAGGACAGTGCGGACACGCTCGCGGTGTGGATCGCCCCCGGCACTCAGTGCATCAAGCCGGTCATCGCGGACGGCACCCCGCTGCACGAACAGCCCCTCGCCACCCGCTACACCGCCCCGCGCACGGTCGTGCGCGACCGCTGGTGGGGCACCGGCGTGCTGAAGCTGGCGCGGCCGGGCGAGCCGTGGTCGGTGTGGCTCTTCTGGGACGAGGACTGGACCTTCCGTAGTTGGTACGTCAACCTGGAAGAGCCTCGTACTCGATGGTGTGGAGGAATCGACTCTGAAGACCACTTTCTAGACATCTCAGTCTTCCCCGACCGCAGTTGGCTGTGGCGGGACGAGGACGAGTTCGCCGAGGCGCAGCGCGCGGGCCTGATGGGCGCGGAGCAGGCCGCGCGGGTCCGTCGAGCGGGTGCCGCCGCGGTGGAGGTCATCAAGGGCTGGGGGCCGCCGTTCTCGGACGGCTGGGAGCACTGGCGACCCGATCCGTCCTGGCACGTGCCGGAGCTTCCCGGCGACTGGGGGCGCACGCCCGCGCCCGCTGCGCCCTGAGGGCGCTGCCCCGACAAACGGCCGCGCCTCCCACCCGCAAAGCTCGGAGCACCCCGAGCACCGCGCCGCGCTTCGGTCAACCCGGCGCGCTGGGGCCGGGACCGGCCGAAAGAGGGGCGAACACCCCGACGGGAACGCAGATGTGCGGGTGACGGCCCAGATGTGAGGGTGTTCGGCGTCACAAGTTGTCCGACTCCGGTCCAAGAACGCACTCCGGCGTGAACGACGTCGTGAGACTCTTGATGCGCCCCCGGGGGGCAAACGTAGGATCGTCGTCCGCAAGGCTCACCGTCCTGCACTCGCTCGCCGTCCGTTCGGTCATCATTGAGCGCAGCGCAGGACCTGACCGTAAGTCACCGAAGAGTCGTCGCGAGTCACTAGAGTCACCACGAGGGGGTGGAGCCGTGCGGGGCCTCCGCCACCCTGTCGACGTCGCCCGCGGAGCGGGTATACCGCTTCTTGAGGCGTACGCATCGCACACCCGGCCCAGATGGACGGAAGCCCACGCGTGACGGAGCAGCCCACCTCCCATGAAGGCCGACAGCCCTTGGCTGCCCGGTCGCAGGAACGCACCCGGCCGCGGGCGGAGTCGGCCGGCGCCACGGCGATGTCCGCCACGGTCTCCCCGGTGCCGGCGCCCGGCGGCCCGGGCGCCGGCGGTCCCCCGCCGACGAACCCCACCACGGCCCCCGGCGGCGTCGGTGGCACCGGCGGACCCGGCGGGACCGCCCTCGATGCTGCCGGCGCGGCCCGGCGCGAGGGCGACCGGCTGCGCTTCGTGGGCGCCGCGACCCGTCGGATCGCCCGCGGGATAGACCTCGACGAGATCGTGCTGGGGCTGTGCCGGGCCACGGTGCCGACCTTCTCCGACGCGATCCTGGTCTATCTGCGCGATCCCCTGCCGGTGGGCGACGAGCGCCCCGTCTCGCCGTTCCTGCTGCGCCTGCGCCGCACGGACCGGCTGCGTTTAGCTGAGGACGGGTCCGACTTCGGCGGTACGGGCCTCTTCCCCGTCATCGACCAGCACAACGAGCTGGCGCCCGCGGCCGAGCAGTGCGAGGTCCGCTCCGGCGGCGCGCTCTCGGAGGTGCTGCGCGGGGTGCGGCCCGTCTTCGGCGACTCGGCCGCGGCCCGTGCCGCGCTGCCGGAGCTGCTCGGCGCCGGCCGGACCGTACCGAACGGACACCGCGCGATCCTGGCACCGCTGCGCGAGCGGCGCCGGGTGATCGGTGCCGCCGTCTTCCTGCGCCGTCCCGACCGGCCCGCGTTCGAGCCGAACGACCTGCTCGTGGCGGCCCAACTCGCCACGCACACGGCGCTGGGCATCGACAAGGCGGTGCTGTACGGGCGCGAGGCGTACATCGCGGACGAGCTCCAGCGCACGATGCTGCCGGACTCCCTGCCGCAGCCGACGGGCGTCAAGCTGGCCTCGCGCTATCTGCCCGCGGCCGAGACGGCGCGGGTCGGCGGCGACTGGTACGACGCGATCCCGCTGCCCGGCAGCCGCGTCGCCCTGGTCGTCGGCGACGTCATGGGCCACTCCATGACCTCCGCCGCGATCATGGGGCAGCTGCGCACCACGGCGCAGACCCTGGCGGGTCTGGACCTGCCGCCGCAGGAGGTCCTGCACCACCTGGACGAGCAGGCCCAGCGCCTGGGCACGGACCGGATGGCGACCTGCATGTACGCGGTGTACGACCCGGTCTCGCACCGGATCACCATCGCCAACGCCGGCCACCCGCCGCCCATCCTGCTCCACCTCGGCGGCCGGGCCGAGGTCCTGCGCGTACCGCCCGGCGCACCGATCGGCGTCGGCGGCGTGGACTTCGAGGCCGTCGAGCTCGACGCCCCGGCCGGCGCCACCCTGCTGCTCTACACGGACGGGCTCGTCGAGTCCCGGCTGCGGGACGTGTGGACCGGGATCGAGCAGCTGCGGGAGCGGCTGCACGCCACCGCCCAGCTCACCGGCCCGGACCACGCGCCGCCGCTGGAGGCGCTCTGCGACGACGTCCTCGACATGCTCGGCCCCGGCGACCGGGACGACGACATCGCACTGCTCGCGGCCCGCTTCGACGGGATCGCGCCCAGTGACGTCGCGTACTGGTTCCTGGACCCGGAGGACGCGGCTCCGGGCCGGGCCCGCCGCCTCGCGCGCCGGGCGCTCACCCGCTGGGGCCTGGAGGAGCTGTCCGACGCGGTGGAGCTGCTGGTCAGCGAGGTGGTGACCAATGCCGTGCGCTACGCGGAGCGCCCGGTGACGCTGCGGTTGCTCCGTACGGAGGTACTGCGCTGCGAGGTCGGCGACGACTCCCCGCAGCTGCCGCGCCAGCGCAAGGCGCGGGACACCGACGAGGGCGGGCGCGGGCTGTTCCTGGTGAACCGCCTGGCCAGGCGGTGGGGAGCGACCCGGCTCTCCAGCGGCAAGGTCGTCTGGTTCGAGCTGCCGACCCGCCCGTAGGCGTAGGGAGCAGGTCGCGGGGAGCAGGGCATAAGGCAACGGCCGGCCCGCTGCCGTCGCCGTCCGGGTACTCCGGGCGGCGGCAGCGGGCCCGCCAGATGTTGCCGACGACGTGTCGGCGGAGTTGACTGGGGTACACGGCGCCCGTAGCGACCCATCCATGCCCCACGACGGGAGGCGCTCGTGAGCGAGACCCCCTACACCACGAACAACGTCGGCATTCCGGTGGAGAGCGACGAGCACTCGCTCACCGTGAGCCCCGACGGTCCGATCCTGCTCCAGGACCACTACCTGATCGAGAAGATGGCCCAGTTCAACCGCGAACGGGTCCCCGAACGGGTGGTGCACGCCAAGGGCGCGGGTGCGTACGGCGTCTTCGAGGTCACGAACGACGTCAGCCAGTTCACCAAGGCGGACCTCTTCCAGCCGGGCAAGCGCACCGAGATGCTGGCGCGCTTCTCGACGGTCGCCGGCGAGCAGGGCTCCCCCGACACCTGGCGCGACCCGCGCGGCTTCGCGCTGAAGTTCTACACCGAGCACGGCAACTACGACATGGTCGGCAACAACACGCCGATCTTCTTCGTGCGCGACCCGCAGAAGTTCCAGGACTTCATCCGTTCGCAGAAGCGCCGGCCGGACTCCGGGCTGCGGGACAACGAGATGCAGTGGGACTTCTGGACCCTGTCCCCCGAGTCCGCGCACATGGTCACCTGGCTGATGGGCGACCGGGGCATCCCCAGGACGTACCGCCACATGAACGGCTACAGCTCGCACACCTACATGTGGGTCAACGGCGGCGGCGAGCGCTTCTGGGTGAAGTACCACTTCAAGACGGACCAGGGGATCGAGTACCTCACCCAGGCGGAGGCCGACGAGCTGGCCGGCTCCGACGCGGACAAGCACCGGCGCGACCTGCACGAGGCGATCGAGTCCGGGAACGCCCCGAGTTGGACGCTGTACATGCAGGTCATGCCGTTCGACGACGCGCCCGACTACCGCTTCAACCCCTTCGACCTGACCAAGGTGTGGCCGCACGGCGACTACCCGCTGATCGAGGTCGGCCGGATGACGCTGAACCAGAACCCGGAGGACTACTTCGTCCACATCGAGCAGGCCGCGTTCGAGCCGTCGAACCTGGTGCCGGGCATCGGGCCGTCGCCGGACAAGATGCTGCTGGGGCGGCTGTTCTCGTACCCCGACACCCATCGGTACCGGATCGGCCCCAACTACTCCCAGCTGCCGCCGAACCGTGCGCGGTCGCAGGTGAACTCGTACGCCAAGGACGGCCCGATGCGGTACGTCCCGGCGAACACGGCGATGCCGTACGCGCCGAACTCCTTCGGCGGGCCGGCGGCGGACACCGCGCGCTTCGGCGAGATCGCGGGCTGGGCGAGCGCGGGTGAGATGGTCCGGGAGGCGTACAAGCTGCACCGCGAGGACGACGACTGGGGCCAGGCGGGCACGCAGGTGCGGGAGGTGCTGGACGACGAGGCGCGGGACCGGTTGGTGTCGAACGTCTCGGGGCACCTGCTGCAAGGGGTGTCCCGGCCGATCCTCGACCGGGCGTTCCAGTACTGGCGCAACGTCGACAAGAAGCTCGGCGACCGCATCGCCACCAAGGTCAACGGCGGCTGACCTCCCGGGCGCCCCGCGCCCCTGGTGCCTAGGGGCGCGGGGCCCGCGCCCCTAGGCACTTGTTAGCGCGGTGCGCCCGAAGGGGACGTGGGGGGTTGTGAGGTGGAGGTGGACGGGGAAGGGCGGGACGCGCTCGGGGTCGGGGTCGGGTCGTTCGTCGAGGGACGGGTCGACGGCGACGACGGGGTCGTCGGCGGCTCCTCCTCCTCGCGACGCGACTCGCTCTCCGACGGCGACGGATCCGCCTCGCTCTGCGAGGGCGACGGATCGGGCTGCGCCCGCGCCGGCTCCTTGACCTCCAGGTCGAACTTGGCCTTCGCGTCCGCGGAGTTCAGCGCATCGGAGGTGTACGCCTTCCAGATCCGCGCCGGAACGCCACCGCCGTTGGCCCGACCCGGGTTGATCGTGTCGGTCAGCGTGACCTGGCCCGTACCGTCGGGCTCCTCGCCGAACAGGGCGACCGCGGTGACCAGCTTGGGCGTGTAGCCGACGAACCAGGCGGAACGGTTGTTCTCGGAGGTGCCGGTCTTGCCCGCGGCGTCGTAGTCGCCGCCGGCCTGCCGGCCGGAGCCCTCCTTCACGACGCCCTCCATCGCCGCGGTGACGGTGTCCGCGGTGCCGCGGGAGACGACCTGATCGCCGATCGGGTCCTTCTGCTCGGCCTTGCGGGCGCGGTGCTCCGCGGACTTCACGATCGTGGGGGTGACCTTCTTGCCGTGGTTGTCCAAGGTGGCGTACACCCCGGCCATGTCCACGGTGGAGGCGCCCATGGTGCCCAGCGACATCGCGGGGCGCTCCGGCCAGCCCTCGCCGTCCTTCATGCCCAGGTCGAGCGCGGTGTCCTTGGTGTCGCCGACGCCGACGTCCACGATCATCTGCGCGTACACCGAGTTCACCGAGCTGTTGGTGGCCTTCTGGACGGTGATCTCCTTGCCCCAGTCGCGGTCGTCCTCGTTCTCCGGGGCGAAGGGGGTGTCGCTGCCGACGACCGGGCGTTTGCTCGTGCCGTCGTAGACCGTGTTCAGGTTGATCGGCTGGCCGTCCTGCGTCTGGGACTCGTTCTCCAGCGCGGACGCGAGCACGATCGGCTTGAAGGTGGAGGCGGGCTGGTAGTCGCGGCGGGTGGCGTTGGAGAGCCAGTGCTCGGTGGCGCCGACGCCGCCGTACATGGCGACGATCCGCCCGGTGGACGCCTCGACGGAGGTCGCGCCGGCCTGGACCGTGGCGTCCTTCTTGTCCTTCTTGCGGTCGAGCTTGGCCTCCAGCTCCTTCTCGACCGCCTTCTCCAGCGCCTTCTGCCGCTTGGGGTCGATGTTCAGCGTGACGGTCCAGCCGCCGGCCTTGATGTCCTGCTCGCTGATGCCGGCGCGGGCGAGTTCGGCGTTGGCGGCCTCGACGAGGTAGCCGGCCTGGCCGCCCATGCCGGGGGCGGCCTTGGGCGGGTTGGGCTGCGGGAAGGTGAGGCCGGCGCGCTTGGACTGGTCGAGCTTGCCCATCTCGACCATGTTGTCCAGGACGTAGTTCCAGCGGTCGGTCACCAGCTTCTTGCCGGTCTCCGACGCGAGGGCCCAGTCGTACTGGTTCGGCGCCTGGAGCAGGGCCGCGAGGTAGGCCGCCTGCTGGACCGAGAGCTTCTCGGCGTCGACGCCGTAGTACGCCTGCGCCGCGGCCTGGACGCCGTAGGCGCCGCGGCCGTAGTAGCTGGTGTTGATGTACCCGGCGAGGATGTCGTCCTTGCTCTTCTCGCGGTCCACCTTGAGGGCGATCACCAGCTCCTTGAGCTTGCGGGTCGCCGTCTGGTCCTGGTTCAGGTAGTAGTTCTTGACGTATTGCTGCGTGATCGTCGAGCCGCCCTGCTTGCCCTTGCCCGACAGGGTGTTCAGCAGACCTCGGGTGGTGCCCTTGAAGTCGATGCCGTTGTCCTTGTAGAAGCTCTTGTTCTCCGCGGCGACGAAGGTGAACCTGACCTCCTCGCTGAGCTTCTCCAGGCCGATGATCTCGCGGTTGTACTCACCGGTGCGGGCCAGGATGGTGCCGTCGCTGTACTTGTAGACGTTGCTCTCCATCTCGGCGTGCGCATTGGCCGCCGGCACCGGCACCATCATGTACAGCACGAAGAACGCGCCGATGCCGAGCAGGCACACGCCGAGGAAGGTGCCCAGCATCTTCTTCCAGGTGAAGAAGCGGCGTATGCCCGTGGGCTTCGCCCCCTTCTTCGCCCGGCGCGCATCGCGCTGCCGGGCTCGTCGCTCCTCGGCTCGGCCCATGACCCGTCCCGCTCCGCTCTCGTTCAGCTCTTCGTCCCTGGTCGCAGCCCGACCGGAAGCAGCTAAGAAAGCTAACACCGCTCCCTGTGACAAAGGCCGACCGATCCACTCTTTCCGGACGTGAGAATCAGCACTCGCCCGCCGCGCGTTCCCCACGCGCTCCATGAGAGACGACTCATGGAGGCCGCTCAGGGTTGCCCTCGCGGCGCGGTTCGACCGACCTCGGGGCGGCGGCAGGTGGACGTCCGTTTACCGCCGGATCGAGACGGCCCGCCCGACCAGGATCGACGTCATGAACGACATGATCGGAAGTGCAGCACTGGTCACCGGCGGCAGCCGGGGCATCGGAGCGGCGGTGGCGTTGCGCCTCGCCGAGCGGGGCGCGGACGTCGCCCTCACGTACCAGCGGGGAGCCGACCGGGCCGCGGAGGTCGTCGAGCGGATCGAGGGCATGGGGCGCCGGGCGGTCGCCGTGCGCGCCGACGGCGCGGACCCCGAGCAGGTGCGGAACGCGGTGGAGCGGACGGTGGCCGCGTTCGGCAGGATCGACGTCCTGGTCAACAACGCGGCGTCGTTCGTCGTCGCCCCGCTGGACGAGCTGTCGCTCGCGGACGTCGACCGCACGCTGGCGGTCAACGTGCGCGCCCCGCTGGTCGCCGCGCAGGCCGCCGCGCGCCACATGACCGACGGCGGGCGGATCATCAGCGTCGGCAGCAACGTCGCGACCTACGTCCCCTTCCCCGGCTTCTCCCTGTACTCGATGAGCAAGAGCGCCCTGGTCGGCATGACGAAGGCGCTCGCCCGCGAGTTGGGCGGGCGGGGCATCACGGTGAACCTGGTCAGCCCGGGGCCGACGAACACCGAGATGAACCCGGCGGACGGTCCGATGGCGGAGACGATCCGCGGCTACACGGCGCTTGGCCGGTACGCCGAGCCGGTCGACGTGGCGTCCGTCGTCGCCCACCTCGCCGGCCCGGACGCCCGCTACGTCACGGGCGCCCAGGTCGCCGTGGACGGCGGCTTCACGTCCTAGGTCGTGTCCGCCAAGTCCCGCGAGGCCCCGTGCGGCAGTGCCGCGCCTTCGCTGGCGCGCTTGCGCCGTGGTGCGTGTGCGGTCATGGCGTCTGCAGCCCGTCTGCGGCCGTTCGCGCAGTTCCCCGCGCCCCTAAAACCCTCTCCCTCAGCCCGCAGGCGAATGACGAGGGCGGCAGAACAGGGGCGCTGGGGGTCCCCCCAGGCCCTCTGGGCCTGGGGGGCGGAACTGCGCGAACGGCCACGGACGGGCCGAGGTCGCCACGACCGCTTAGCCACCCACGGCGCCCCGACCTACTGCGCGGCGCGGGGCGGTGCGCGGAACTCTCGGGCGGCGACCGGGGCGTGCTCGGTGAAGAAGGACACCAGCCGGGCCTTGAGCAGGGGCAGGGAGACCTCCGGGACGACCGAGCCGACCATGCTGTCCCGGCCGCCCTTGGTCATCAGGCCGGCCCGCACCAACTGCGGCGCCAAGGTGGCGTAGTCGCTGAACACCAGGTGGTTCGCGCCGGCGATGCGCAGTTGGCTGGTCCGGTCGCCGGAGCGGGCGAGCAGCGGCGCCCAGGAGCGTTCCAGCTCGGCGCGGGCGGCGTAGCCGTCGGTCGCGAGCAGGTCCAGCGGGCGGTCGGTGCCGTGTCGGGCGACCGGGAGGGGGGTGCCGGGGCGGCCCGGGCGGCCGGGGACGTCCAGGTGGCCTTCCATGTTCACGGCCGCCCGGATGCGGGGGTCCTCGTACAGGGCCTGGGAGACGGCCGTGCCGCCCGCGCAGTGTCCGTACGCGGCCACCCGCCCCAGGTCGAAGATGGTGTGGAACCCCTTCGGCAGGGGCGGTCCGACGCCGTCCACGTCCTTCCCCGTGGTGAGCCGTTGCAGACAGTCCAGGACGAAGCGGACGTCGGCGACGCGGGCGGATATCAGCGCGTGATACAGGTCGGGGTCCTGGCGCGGGTCGCCGCGGAGTTCCGTGGTGACCAGCGTGGTGTGCCGGTGCGCGGTGGCTCCGGGGAAGTCGACTTCGGAGGCGTCGCCGGGGTGGTCGACGCTGACGACCACCCAGCCGTTGCTGGCGAGGTCCTGGGCCAGGTGCGTGCCGAGGGTGCGCGGCTCGCGCACGCCGGGGCTGTACAGGAGCACGGGGCGCCACCGCCCCCACGGTGCGGCGCCCGCGTACGCGTGCGTGGTGACGGCCGCCCAGTCGACGCCCGCGCCGGGCAGTTCGGGGTGGACCACCGGCGCCAGTTCGGCGAAGGACCGGGCCGCCGCCGGCGTCATCCGGGGGGCGACGGTCGCGTCCTCCGGGATCTCGTGGGCGGGGTAGTGCACGGAGACCATCAGTTCGCGCTCGGGGACGGCGAACCGCAGCGGGTCGCGTCGCGAACGGTCGACGAGGTGGAGGTCGACGACGCCGACGGCGTGGGGGCCGAGCGGTTTCGGCAGGCGTGGCACGACGGTCGGGGTGGTGGGCGGGGCGGGCCGGTCGGGCGGCAACGCCTCCGCCCGCCGCACGGCGCCGCCGGTCAACAGCGCCGTGCCCGCCAGGGCGGCGGAGGCGCTGATGACGGCACGGCGACCGGGTAACGCAGCCGCCGCCCGACCGCGAAATCCGCCACCGTGTCCGTGGAATGGGCTGGAAGTCGTCATATCTGCATGCTGGCCCCCTCGGTGGGCTGCGGGGAATACTTAAGGACCAGACCGAAAGGATGGCCCGGCCGGGCGATTGCGCCCCGTCACCCGCCCTCACGAGGGGCGGAGTGCGGAGCGATGGGGGAGGACGACCTTTGCTACGGATCTACTTCACCGCCGCCGACTTCGCCCGGGTCCGGTTCGCCGTCAGACCGGCGCCCTTGCAGGAGTTGAACGCGGCCCTCGCCACGATGGTGCTGACCCAGGACGACGATCCGCTGCTCGGCCGCTGGCGGCAGCGGCTGCTGCGGTCCCTGCCGGACGCCGCCCGGCCGTTGGCGGACCTGGTGCCGGCGGGCCGGGTGTCCGAGGACCGGACCGTCGAGGACGCGGCGGCCCGCCTGCCGGCCCCGTTCTGGGCGCGCGGGGGGTGCGACGGGGACCCGCGCGCCTGGGAGGTGATGCGGCGCGCCCAGTTCGCCGCCTTCGAGGCGGTCGTACGGCCCGTGTGGGCGCGCGTGGAGGACCTGCACCGCGCGGAGTTCACCCGGTTCGCGCTGACCGTCGCCGAGCAGGGGCTGGGCGCCGCGGTCAGCGGGCTCGTGCCCGGTGCCCGGCTGCGCGACGGCACGGTGTGGGAGTGCGACGCGTCCGGGGCGGACCGGGACCTCGAACTGGCGGGGCGCGGGCTGGTGCTCCAGCCCACCTTCCACTGGACCGCGGGACCGCTGGTCGCGGAGCCGTCGTCGGGCACTCCGGTGTTGACCTACCCGGCCGGCCCCGGGCTTCCGCTGGAGCCGGCCGACGACGCGCCCTGCGCGCTGGTCGCGGTCCTGGGCCGTACGCGCTGTTCGATGCTGTTGCTGCTCGCCGAGGAGCACACCACCGGCTCGCTGGCGCGCCGGTTGGGGTTGAGCGACGCCACGGTGTCGGCCCACACCGCGGCCCTGCGCGGTGCCGGGCTGATCACGACGGTACGGGCGGGGCGGACGGTGCTGCACCGGCGGACGCCGCTGGGCAGCCTGCTGATCCGGCGCACCCTGTGACCCGCGGCCGGCGCGGGCGCCGGCGCCCGTCGCGGCGGGCCTCCAGCGTCGGGCCCGGCGGGATGCGGGCCCGACGGACGCGGGCTCAACGGACGCGGGTCATGACGGAGTCGTAGCCGCCGCCGCCCGGGTACACCCAGGCGCCGGAGAGGGTGTCGCCGTCCGCGCTGAAGGTGCCGACGTAGTAGGCCGGGGAGCCCTTCTCGCCACCCCAGATGGTCAGGGTGTCGCCGTCCATCTCGTAGACGTAGTCGAAGGTGTTGCCCTGGCTGTCGTAGTAGCGGGACTTGATGTCCTCGCCGGGCGCCTCGGCGCCGAAGGGCTGCTCGCGGCCGATGACCTCAAGGCCGGTGACCGGCTGGCCGTACTGCTTCAGGTCGATGTCCTGGAGCAGGAAGAAGCCGCCGGGCAGCCAGCGGTAGGTGACGGTGCCGTCGACCCCGCCGCTGACGCGCCAGGTGCCGATCAGCCGGTCCAGCTTGCGGACCTCCGCGTCGGGCTGGGCGACGGCGACGATGACGGTGTCGTCGACGGTCGGCCCGGCGCCGGTCTCGACGGCGGCAGCGGTGTCCGTGTTGTTGCTCATGGGGTCTTCCTCCTGGTTCGCTGCGGTTCGTTGGTTCATGACCGCGTTGGTGCGTTGTTGCTCATATGACGAGCGGCCCGGGAGAAAGGAATCGACGAGCGGATGTGACCCCCGTCACACCTCCAGGGTGGGGGCGACGCCCGGCAGCAGATGGGGGTCGAAGGTGGTGATCTCGGCGATGAGACCGTCTTCGATGCGCAGCACGTCGACGTTGACCGCGGTGAAGACGGACTCGCCGGGGCGGCGGACGTAGTTGACCGCGGCGGGCTGGCGGTTGACCGCGAACGGGACCGAGCGCCACTCGCCCCACGCCCCGTCCCCCTCCAGCACCGGCCGCCACAGGTCGAGGATGGCCGCGCGCCCGTCGAAGACGAGGTGGTGCGGCGGCATGGCCTGCCGGGCGTCCTCGCGCAGCAGCGCGGCCAGCGCCGACAGGTCGGCGCCCCGGGACGCGGCCATGTAGCGCTGGAGGAGGGCGCGTTCGTCCGCGCTTGGGGTGGTGGCCACGGACCAGTCGGCGCGGCGCTCGGGCAGGTTCTCGCGCAGGGTGGCGCGGGCCCGCTGGAGCGCGCTCTTGACGGAGGCGACGGACATGTCCAGCGCGTCCGCGGTCTCCTGCGCCGGCCAGCCGGCGATGTCCCGCAGCACCAGCACCGCCCGCTGGCGCGGCGGCAGGTGCTGGATGACTGCCAGGAACGCCAGCTCGACGGTCTCCCGGGCGATGGCCACCGCGTCCGGCTCGCCGCTGTCGGGGGCGGCGAGGTCGAGCAGCTCGTCGGGGTACGGCTGGAGCCAGGTCACCTCCGCGAGCGCGGACGAGGCGGGCGCGCCGGCGCTGTCCACTGCCAGGGCGACCTCGCGGGAGCGGGCGGGCCCGGCGAGGAAGTCGAGCGCGGCGTTGGTCGCGATCCGGTAGAGCCAGGCGCGGAAGGTGGAGCGGCCCTCGAAGCTCTCGCGCTTGCGCCAGGCCCGCAGGAGGGT
This sequence comes from Streptomyces sp. NPDC047315, assembly GCF_040643215.1. Lineage (NCBI taxonomy): Bacteria > Bacillati > Actinomycetota > Actinomycetes > Kitasatosporales > Streptomycetaceae > Streptomyces > Streptomyces sp. NPDC047315. The sequence continues at coordinate 389,250 of NZ_JBEYTZ010000001.1, forward strand.
CTCCTGCACCAGGTCCTCGGCGTCCGTGAACGATCCGAGCATCCGGTAGACGTGCACGCGGAGTTCGTGGCGGTGGCGCTGGGCGAGCGCGGCGAAGACCGACTCGTCCGCGCGGATCGCCTCCGGCGACGGTTCACCGGCCGGTCGCGTGCGGTCGTGGCTGCTCATGCCCCCTTCGTATCACCCCGCTCCGTCATCACGGACCTCCCCTGGGCGGGCTGCGCCGCTGCGGTTCCGCCGTGCGGCGGGCTGTGCTGTGGCGTCTGCGGCCAGTCTGTGGCTTGTCGCGCAGTTCCCCGCGCCCCTGTTTCGCTCCCCTCAGTGGTGACCCGCGGGTCGCCTGTGGTTGTTCGCGCAGTTCCCCGCGCCCCTGACTCGCTCCCCCGGCGGTTACCTGCGGGTCGCCTGTGGCTGTTCGCGCAGTTCCGCCCCCTAAAAGCCCACGCCCTGCGGGCGTAGGGAGGGCCTGCGTGACAGCCCGCCACCAGGCTGAACGTAGCTGCCGGGGGGAGCGAGTCAGGGGCGCAGGGAACGGCGCGACAAGCCACAGGCGACCCGCAGGTCACCGACCAGGGGCGCTGGGGGTCCCCCAGGCCCTCTGGGGCCGAGGGGGCGGAACTGCGCGACAAGCCCACCACCGGGTCGCAGACGCCGCAGCGCAGCCCGGCGCACGGTGGGGCCGCGTCGTGGGGCGCGAGCCTGAGGGGGATTACCATCGAGGCGATCAAAGTCGAGGATCCCGATAGGGGGGACGCATCAATGGCCGGGGCGAACCGGGACACACACCCGCACAAGGGCACGCCGTCGAGTCGGGGCGCCCAGGTCGGCAAGGGCACGCCGTCGGGGCGGGGCCGGCAGCCCACCCTCGCGCAGCTCCGGGCCTTCGCGGCCGTCGCCGAGCACCTGCACTTCCGCGACGCCGCCGCCGCCATCGGCACCAGCCAGCCCGCGCTCTCCGGCGCGGTGTCCGCGCTGGAGGAGGCCCTGGGGGTGCAGCTGGTGGAGCGCACCACCCGCAAGGTGCTGCTCTCCCCCGCCGGCGAACGGCTCGCCGCCCGCGCCAAGGCGGTGCTGGACGCGGTCGGGGAGCTGCTGGAGGAGGCGGAGGCGGTACGGGCGCCGTTCACCGGCGTCCTGCGGCTCGGGGTGATCCCCACGGTCGCGCCCTATCTGCTGCCGAACGTCCTCAAGCTGGTCCAGGACGCCTATCCGGACCTCGACCTCCAGGTCCACGAGGAGCAGACGTCCTCGCTGCTGGACGGGTTGGCCGCGGGCCGGCTCGACCTGCTGCTGCTCGCGGTGCCGCTGGGGGTGCCCGGCGTCACCGAACTGCCTCTGTTCGACGAGGACTTCGTACTCGTCACCCCGGACGAGCACTGGCTCGGCGGACGCACCGACATCCCGCGCGAAGCGCTGCGCGAGCTGCCCCTGCTGCTGCTCGACGAGGGGCACTGCCTGCGCGACCAGGCCCTGGACGTGTGCCGGGAGGCGGGGCGGGGCCCGGACACCCCGGTGACCACGTCCGCCGCCGGCCTCGCCACCCTGGTCCAGCTCGTCGCGGGCGGCCTGGGGGTGACGCTGCTGCCGCGGACCGCCGTGGAGGTGGAGACCGGGCGCGGCGCGCTGCGCACGGGGTACTTCGCGGATCCCGCGCCCTCGCGCCGGATCGCCCTGGCGATGCGGGCCGGAGCCGCCCGCCAGGGCGAGTTCGAGGAGTTCGCGCGGGCGCTGCGGTCAGCGCTGGCCGGTTTGCCCGTACGGCTGCACGCACCCCCGGCCGCGGTCACTCGGTGCGCAGGCCCTCCGGGCGCATCATCCGGTACAGCGGGGGCGTGCTGAGCGCGGTCACCGCGAGCACCACCCCGAGACCGGCCCCCGCCACCGGCAGGAACACCCACCACTGGCCGACCTCGCGCCCCACCAGCCGCAGCATGGTCGCACCGAGGACGAGTCCGCCCGCGACCGCCAGTGCGGTGCCGAGGACGACGGGCACGGCGGTCTGCCACAGCACGGACCAGGCCATGGTGGACCGGCGGGTGCCGAAGGCGACCAGCACCGACAGCAGCCGTCGCCGCTCGCGCAGCTGCTCGATCTGGGAGACCAGCATGGACGCGGCGATCAGCAGCATCGTGGCGACCGAGCCGATCAGCAGCCCGGTGCGCACGTCGGCGTACTGGCTGTCGGTCTCGACACCCTGGATCGTCGTCACGCCGATGGCGGGGTCGATCCGGGCGGCGGTCGCGCGGACGTTCTCCCGGGCGTCGGCCACGGAGTCGTCGACCTGCACCAGTACCCGGGCGGAAGCGCGGGGCAGCGCGTCGACGTCGATGGCGCCGGGGGTGGCGTAGATGCCGAGGTTCTCGTTGCCCACCGGGTCGCGGCGGGCGGTGACCGTCTCGGTGTCCGCGGGCAGCGTCCAGCGCTGCGCCGGCGCCGCGCTGCGGCCTTCGCCGGCCGCCCCTTCGCCTTCGTTGTCGGGGTCCGCGAGGAGCAACTGTCCGCCCTTGGCGACGACGCCGTCGATGGTGCCCGCGCCACCCCGCTTCGGGTCGGCGCTGCGCACCTCGAAGGTGTCGCCGTCCGCGCAGGAGGTGATGGCGGCCAGTTCGCGCAGGTGTGCGCAGTCGCCCACGATCAGCTGCACGTGCTCGCGGGCGGTGTCGGCCGCCGCGGGCTCGGTGGAGTAGCCGAAGCCCTCGACGGTGCCGTTGACGGCGCGGACGCCTTGGGTGCCGCGCAGGTCGGCGGCCATCCGGGTGGCGAGGTCTTCGGTGGTGCGGTCGGCCCTGACGACGAGTTGGGCGCGCACCAGGTCCGCCCCGGTCGACTTCTCGAAGTCGACCTCGACGCCGGCGAAGAGCATCTGCAGTGCGATCGCGCCGGCGACGGCGACCATGACGCCGCTGACCGCGCGGGCGGCCGTGCCGCCGCTGAGCTGGAGCCTGCGGACCGCGAGCTGCCAGGGCACCGGCCCGCCCGTGAACCGCTTGACCAGCGCCTCCACCAGCCAGGGCAGCAGGGTCGTCAGCCCGATGAGCACCAGTACGGCGCCGGCGGCGATCGCGTACAGCTCCGCATCGGTGCCGGCGGGCCGGTCGGTGTCCCGGCTCACCAGCAGCAGCGCCAGACCGGCCGCCGGCAGCAGCAGTCGCCACCACAGCCGCCGCGGCTTGTCGCCGGTGTGCCGTACGACGCCCAGCGGCTCGATGGTGACCGTGCGCAGGGCGAAGAGGGTGACCCCGACGGCGGCGGCCGGCACCGCGACGACGACCAGCGCGCCCAGCGCGGGCAGCGGGACCACGTCGGAGGGGAAGGCCCCCATGCCGAACAGCCTGAAGGAGGCGGCGGAGGCCCGGACCACCGCGAACAGCCCGATGCCGAAGGCCAGTCCGAGCAGGGCGCCGAACAGCGCCTCGCCGGCGGCGATGCGCCGGGTCATCCGGACGTCGGCGCCGACCAGCCGCAGCGCGGCCAGTCTGCGGTCGCGGCGCTCACCGCCGAAGCGGACGGCGGTGGCCACGAAGATGGCCACCGGCACCAGCAGCACCACGCAGACGAAGACGATCAGGATCACCAGCACCGGGTTGAGCCCGGTGATCGCGGCGTACATCCCGTACCCCTCGACCCGCGTACCGCCGTTGTCGACGGTGAGGGTGGAGCTGCCGAGGTAGTAGCGCAGCTCGCCGGGGTCGAGCAGGCCCTGTTCGCCGACGGTGCCGACGATCCGGTGGTCCAGCCGGTCGGCGAGCGCCTTGCCGTCGGCGGAGCGCAGCAGTTCGGCGAGGGCCGGCGAGACGACCATCTCGCCCGGCCCCGGGATCCGCTCGACGCCCGGCGGCAGGACCGGATCGGCGCCGTCCGCGCGCATGACGTCGCCGGTGACCTCCACGTCGCGGTACTCGGTGTTCGCCGAGGCGAGCACCACGGTGGAGTCGGTGGGCACGGCCGGCGCCGCTGCGGCCGGGATCCAGTAGCGGGACTCCTCCCGGTCGTCCTGGTTCTCCACCATGCGGGGCACGGAGGCGGCGAAGAGCAGCGTCGCGACGCCGACGCCGACGCCGAGCGCGGTCAGCACGGTGCGGGTCCAGCCCTCGCGGCCACCGGTCGCCCCGAAGCGCAGGCCGAGGGCGAGGTCGCGCGCCCAGTCCCGTACGGCCATCCGCCGTCGTGCGCTCATACGGCGTGCTCCAGGTCCCGGGACTTGCCGTCGCGCACCACGATCTCGCGGTCCGAGTAGGCGGCGACGCGCGGCTCGTGGGTGACGAGGACGACGGCGGTGTTGGCGGCGCGGGCCGCTTCGGTGAACAGCTCCATGACGCGTTCGCCGTTGAGGGAGTCGAGCGCGCCGGTGGGCTCGTCGGCGAAGAGCACGCGCGGGGAGGTGACCAGGGAGCGGGCGACGGCGACGCGCTGCCCCTGTCCGCCGGAGACCTCGCCGGGGCGCTTGCCGCCGACGTCCGCGACCTCCAGGCGCTCCAGCCACTCCCGGGCCACGGCCTCGGCGGGCTTGCGCTTGGCGCCGGCCAGCCGCAGCGGCAGGGCGACGTTCTCCAAGCACGTCAGCTCCGGGACCAACTGCCCGAACTGGAAGACGAAGCCGAACTCGGTGCGGCGCAGCAGGCTGCGCTCGCGGTCCGACAGGTCGGTCAGCTCCCGGCCCTGGTAGCGGATGGAGCCGGAGTCGGGGCGGACGATCCCGGCCAGGCAGTGCAGCAGCGTGGACTTGCCGGAGCCGGAGGGCCCCATGACGGCGACGACCTCGCCCGCGTGGATGGAGAAGTGCGCGCCGTCGAGCGCGGGCGTGGACCCGTACGTCTTGTGCAGGGCCTCCGCGGCGAGCAGGGAGCCTTCCGGGGTCATGCGCCGACCTCCTTGGCGAGCTTGTCGAGGCGGGCGGCGGCCAGTTCCAGCCAGCGCAGGTCGGCCTCCAGGTGGAACAGGGCGTGGTCGCAGATGAGCTGGTCGGCGAGGTCGCCGCGGCGCTTGCGGTCGGTCAGGACGCGCATCGTCCGGATGTGCTCGGCCCGCTGGGTGTCGAGGAGGTCGGCCGCGCTGCGCCCGGTGAGCAGGGCGAGGACGACCTTGGTGTAGAGGACGGACTGGAGGTACGGCTCGGGGGCCTCGGGGCGCGTCAGCCACTCGCCGACGTCGGTGATCCCGGCGTCGGTGATCGCGTACCGCTTGCGCTCGGGTCCGTCCCCGGCCTCTATCCCGTCGACCTCGACGAGGCCGTTCTTCAGGAGCCGGGACATGGTCGAGTAGACCTGGCCGTAGTGCAGGGGCTTGTCGTGACCGAACTTCTCGTCGAAGGCGCGCTTGAGGTCGTAGCCGTGGCGGGGGCCCGATTCGAGAAGCCCGAGGAGGGTGTGACCGATGGACATGCCGATGACTATACACACCCCGTATACATCGTGTGTATACACGGAAGGGATAGCCCCTGAGCTGCGACGGAGCTTTCGCCTGTCGGAATGACGCGCCGTCCGCCGCGACGGACACCCGGAGCCCGCAGCGGCTGGCCACGCCCGGATATCACCGACACGACAAGTGGGAATCGACTGGGAGTTGGCCGGATCGCACCCCTACGATCGCAAGGTGATCTACCTCATTGGCGGCCCTCCCCGCGTCGGCAAGAGCACCCTCGCCTGGATGCTCCTGGAACGGGCCGGACTCCCGAACCTGCCCACGGACACCCTGGTCTCGATGCTCCAGCACGCCGCCCCCGAGCACGGCGTCCGGCACGGCGACCACCCCGACAAGGCGGTCCCGGCCCAGCCCTTCCTCCACGCCTTCCTGCGCGCGGTGGCCGAGAGCCTGGACGCCACCGACCCCGCCGACGGGTACGTGGTGGAGGGCGACGTCGTCACCCCCGCCACGGCTGCCGCCCTGGCCGCGGACGGGATACCCGCCACCGCGGTCTTCCTCGGCAGCACCACCCTGACCGCCGATCTCCTCTCCGCCGCGCCGGACGACTGGCTCGCCGGCTCCCCCGCCGCCGAGTACGAGCGCACGGCGGCCTGGATCAGGGAGCGCAGCATCGCCCTGCGCACCGAGTGCGAGAGCGCGGGCCACGTCTTCGTCGACACCGGCCGCGCCCACCAGGAGGCGCTGGAGTTCGCCTACGAAGCCCTGACCGGACACGCCTGAGCGCACGGCTCGAACGCCCGTCGAGCACCTCACCCGAAGGGCCGCATTGATCGGGCGAGCGAATCACACTGACCAGATTGATCAATTTCACCGGCGATCGGGGTTGTGACAGGGTGGCTTTTGTCCAACCCCTCAGCACCATGGAGTGACCTGTGCTCACTGTCGGCGACCAGTTCCCCACCTTCGAATTGACTGCCTGCGTCTCCCTGGAGAGCGGCAAGGAGTTCGAGGTCATCAACCACAAGTCCTACGAGGGCAAGTGGAAGGTCGTCTTCGCCTGGCCGAAGGACTTCACCTTCGTCTGCCCGACCGAGATCGCGGCCTTCGGCAAGCTGAACGACGAGTTCGCCGACCGCGACGCGCAGGTGCTCGGCTTCTCCGGCGACTCGGAGTTCGTCCACCACGCCTGGCGCAAGGACCACGCCGACCTGCGTGACCTGCCCTTCCCGATGCTGGCCGACTCGAAGCACGAGCTCATGCGGGACCTCGGCATCGAGGGCGCCGACGGCTTCGCGCAGCGTGCCGTCTTCATCGTCGACCCGAACAACGAGATCCAGTTCACCATGGTGACCGCCGGTTCCGTGGGCCGTAACCCCAAGGAGGTCCTGCGGGTCCTCGACGCCCTGCAGACCGACGAGCTGTGCCCCTGCAACTGGAGCAAGGGCGAGGACACCCTCGACGCCGTCGCCCTGCTGGCCGGTGAGTGACGCATGTCGCTGGACGCCCTGAAGTCCGCCATACCGGACTACGCCAAGGACCTGAAGCTCAACCTGGGCTCGGTCATCGGCAACAACGACAAGCTCTCGCAGCAGCAGCTGTGGGGCACCGTCCTCGCCACGGCGATCGCCTCCCGCAGCCCGATCGCGCTGCGCGAGCTGGAGCCCGAGGCGAAGGCGAACCTCTCCCCCGAGGCGTATGACGCCGCCAAGGCCGCCGCGGCGATCATGGCGATGAACAACGTCTTCTACCGCACGCGCCACCTGCTGTCGGACCCGGAGTACGGGACGCTGCGCGCCGGGCTGCGGATGAACGTCATCGGCAACCCGGGCGTGGAGAAGGTCGACTTCGAGCTGTGGTCGCTCGCCGTCTCCGCCGTCAACGGCTGCGGCCAGTGCCTGGACTCGCACGAGCAGGTGCTGCGCAAGGCGGGCGTGGACCGCGAGACGGTCCAGGAAGCGGTCAAGATCGCCTCCGTCGTCCAGGCCGTGGGCACCACCCTCGAAGCCGAGGCCGTGCTCGCCGGCTGAGCCGACGCGACGCACCACCGCGAAGGGCCCGTACGACTCCGGTCGTACGGGCCCTCCTGCTTCCGCGGCGCCGTCAGCCGCGGCGGGCGGCCAGCGCGTGCACCGTGCCGTCCTCCGTGAGCGCGACGAGCAGGTCACCGCTCACGGCGAGCGCCGACGCGACTCCGGCGCCCAGGTCGTACGAGGCGAGCTGACGGCCCGTCGCCCGGTCCAGGACCAGCAGCCGGCCGTCCCACGTGCCGACGTAGACGTGCCGGTCGGTCACCAGCGGGTGCATGGCGGGCGATCCGTCCCCGACCGTGCAGCCCGCCGCCGCCCGCCACGGGTCGTCCAGCGGGCTCTCACCGCGCAGGTACCCCGTCCTCGTCTGCCACACCGGCTTCGACGGGTCGGCCGCCGCGGTGTCGTAGGCGCGCACGACGCCGTCGCGGCCCGCGACGTACGCCGTGGTGCCGTGCACCGCGGGACCGGTCAGCGGGGCGCGGCCCGGCTCGCAGACGCTGCCGCCGCCCGCCTTCGCCTCCCACCGCACGGCGCCGGTCTTCGGGTCGTGCCCGCGGGTGCCGTACGCGGTGTGGGTGACCAGCTCCCCGCCGTCGGCGGTCAGCGCGGGCGACGAGTGGCTGTCGATGTCGCCTGCGGTGTCCTTCACCCACAGCTGTCGACAGGTCGCGAGGTCCATCGCGAGAACGGTGTTGGACGAGGACGCGTGCAGGTACGCGGTGTTGCTGCCCGGCACCCGCACCGCCGTGCTGTGGCTCTGGCCCCAGGACGCCGCCGCGGAAAAGCCGCCGGGCAGCGGTTCGCCGGTGCGGGCGTCGCGGCAGCGCACCGCGTCCCAGTCCTGGTAGACGGCGACGGAACGGCCGGCCCCTGCGCCCTCGCCCGCGACGTCGAAGACGCTCACCGGCCCGCCCGCGCGGCCGTAGCGGCGCACGGTGTCCCCGGCCTTCGTCTCCCGGTCGACGCCCTCCCACGCCACCCGCCCGGTCTTCGCGTCCAGCGCGTAGATCCGGCCGACGCCGGTGGTCAGGTACACCCGTCCGCCGCTGAGCGTGGGCGCGGACTCCGCGTCGCCGTCGAGGTAGCTGCGCCACAGCTCGCGCCCGGACGTCAGGTCGTAGGCGAGGGCCATGCTGTACGGGGAGTCGAAGGCGCGCGAGGTGACGATCAGCCGGCCGTCGGCGACGACGGACCCGTTGAGGTTGAACTGCTCGCCGGTGTGCCGGATCCAGGCCGCGTCGAGCACCGCTCCCGGTGCGTCCTTCGACGCGGCGCCGCCGCTCTCGTCGCCGCCCTGGCGCAGCCAGTCCTGCCCGCCGCGGGGCTTCGCCAGGTCCTTGTCGGGCACGACGCGGAAGGTGGCGCGCCGGCGCGGGAACTCCTCGCCGCGGGTGTCGCGGATCCGGACCTGCGCGGTGTACGTCCCCGGGCGCAGCCCGGTCAGCTCGCCGCTCGCCCGCGTCCAGGCGCCGCGCGCGGCGGGGCAGGGCTCGGCCTTCGCGGCGCCCGGGGCCCGGTAGCAGTTCTCGATCCGGGGCCGGGCCGCGTTCGCACCGAAGCGGACGGTCTCGGTCCGTACGACCTTCTCGCGCCGGTCGCGCACGGTCACGGTCGCGGTGGCCGGGGTGCGGCCGTCGTCCTCCGCGTACACCTCCACGGGCACGCCCGCCTTCGCGCCGTGGACGGCGCCGTCGGCGGGGCTGACCAGCGCGGAGTCGTCGTCGACGTCGAACTGTCGGTGGACGCCCGCCACATGGCCGGTGTCCTCGTCCTTCTTCGTCCTCGGGTCGTCGGTGACGCCGCTGAAGTCGAGGACCTTGTAGTCGGGGCGGGCGCCGTCGATGCCGTACGTGCCCTGGTTGTTGACCTCGACGGAGCGTTGGAAGGCGCCGCGGCGGAACTCGGACTGCTGGTTGTGGCCGGCGGCCGTCATCCGCACGTCGTACTTGGCGAGTTCGTCGACGATGGGCTGCATGCCGGCGCCGGGGCCCCACTGGGTGAACAACGAGCGGTGCGCGAAGACGAGGACCTGCTTGCCGACCGCGTTGCGGGCGAGGTCCCGCTTGAGCCACTCCAACTGCGGCTTCAGCCCGCTGGAGTCGTAGTTGTCCTCCAGGACGACGACGTGCCGGCCGTTGCGGTCGAAGCTGTACCACTCGGGGCCGAGGTTGCGCCGGTAGTACTCCATGCTGCCGGCATAGCCCTTTTGTGCCCCGGCCGCGGTACCGCCGAAGTCGTGGTTGCCGATGACCGGGTAGAAGGGGTGGCCGAGGCGCCCCTGCTCCAGGCCCTTGCGGAAGAGGTCGTAGCCGCCCTGGCGGCGGGGTTCGGCCGCGTAGTCGGTGACGGTGAGGTCGCCGGTGGCGATCTGCATCGTGGCGCCGTCGACCTCGGACATGGCGCGGACCTGGCCGGTCCACTGCGGCAGGACCCGGCGGGCCTCGTCGTCGGTGCGGTTGCCGACCTCGGTGTCGGAGTTCATCACCCACGTCTCGGTGGGGTTCGCGGCGTTGCGGTCGGGGACGAGGGCGAAGTCCACGCCGCGCGCACCGGTCTCCGGCACCCGGTGGAAGAAGCGGGGGATCCAGTCCTCGCGCAGGACGGGGGTGTACCCGTCGGGCGAGACGACGTGGACGAGGTCGGTCTCGCGCCGCTCGGGGTCGATGGCGATGGTGTACGTGCCGTCGGCGCGGCTGGTGGCCCACGCCGCGCCGTCGGTGACGTCGACGCCGCCGATCGGGCGCTCGCCGCGGTCCCGCCTGCCGTTGCCGTTGGCGTCCTTGAAGACGGTGCCGGTGACGGTGACCGTGGCCGGTTCCGGCTCCGTGCCGGGGGCGGCGACGGCGGCTTGCGGTGCGAGGGAGGCGAGGGCGAGGGTTCCGACGGTCACGACGCGGACGCGGCGTCGGGCGGCCGGGTGCCCGCCGCGTACCAGCCGGGGCAGGAACCAGGCGGCGAGCAGCAGCGCGAGACCGGCCGCGGCGACGAGGGCGACGGCGGGCCAGGGGAAGACGGGCCGCTCGTGCGCGCCCCGGGCATCGACGAGCGGCGTCGCCGCGGTCGCGTCCGCGGTCGTGCCGTCGAACTCGCTGACGACCTGGGTGAGTCCGGCCGCTGCCAGCAGTGCGGTGAGGTCGAGGGAGGCGACCTCGCAGTCCCAGGTCAGCTCCACCACGACGCCGTCGTGGACGCCGCCGGCGTCGCCGGGGGTACCGGTTCCGGTGGCGGTGCAGCCCTCGGTCGGGGCGGTGAGCAGGCCCGCGGCCCAGGCGCCGGCCCGGTCGGCGGGCACGACGTCCCGGTGCACCACGAGCCGGCCGCTGCTGGTCGGGTCACCGCTGGTGACGACGAGTTCGGCCTGGTCGCGGGCGATGTGCGCGGCGGCTGGCTGGGCTGCGGGGCCCAACAGCAGGAGCAGCAGCCCGAGACAGAGCCCGGCGGCCGTACGTATGCGTCTCATAAGGCCGGACGCTAGCCAGCGAGCAGCCCTTTCCAGCCAAGGTCGAAACGACCTTCACCGCGGCGCCCGGAACTGTTCAATCAGGCCACCGGGATGTCATCTCCGCGTCGCCCGAACGGGGAGAGGGGTGCGTCACGCCCCGCTCTTCTTGAGTTCGGTCAGCAGTGCCCGCGCGTCCGCCACCAACAGGTCCCCGCTGTCGGCGAGGTCCGGCAGCGGCTCCGACTCCGGCTGTCCCGTCGGGCCCGGCGGCTCCGTCCGGTACATGTCGAGGGACATCCGCACCACCGCCTGCCCGTCGAGGACCTGGAGCGTGACGTGCCCGTCGCCCTTGATCAGATAGGCGCGTTCGCCGAGGTCCGGCACTTGCCGGGAGGTGCTGTGCATCATCTCGGACTCGGTGGCGACGACCCCGTCGAACTCCGGCCCCGGGTCGGTCTTCTTGTGCAGGACGTACACGGCGGACGCGCTGACGCTGAGGCCCGTCCCGGGGTCCTTCTCGGTGGAGGGGCCCTGGAAGAAGGCGTAGCAGGACGCCCGGTCCAGCGCCTCGTGCACGCGGGTGTCCGGCTCCCGCGACTGGACCTCGCCGTAGATCGCGGTCAGCGCCTTCAACTCGGTCTTGGGGCACAGGTCGTCGACGGTGCCGTACGGGCCGGTGCCCGGGCCGCCGTCTTCGGCGGCGTGGTACGCGTAGAGCCCGCCGGCCCACAGGGCGGAGGCGACGACGGCGCCGCCGAGCCCCCACAGCCAGGGGCGCAGCGGCGGGCGGCTGCGCGGTGCGGGCTCTTCCGGCAGCGGCACCTCGAAGGCGTGCCCGCCGTCGCCGCCGACGAGTTCGGGTTCGGAGATCATGCGCCTTCCTCCGTGGCGGGCCTGGTCGGGGCCGCGGTCGTCGGGGCGGCTGCTGCGCCGGCCGGAGCGGGGACCGCCCCAGGCGCGGCGGCGTCGGTGACGGATGCGGCGGGCGAGGCGCCGACCGCCGTCGAGCCGTGCGGCGGCGGGGCACCCCGCAGCGACTGTTCCTTGCCGTACGCCCGTAGGTAGCCCACGACCGTGTTGGTGACGGCCACCAGCGGCACGGCCACCACCGCTCCCCCGATGCCGGCGGTGATGCCGCCGACCGCGACCGCGAGGACGACGGCGAGCGGATGCACGCGTACGGCCCGGCCCAGGATGAAGGGTTGCAGGATGTGCCCTTCGATCTGCTGCACCGCGAGCACCACCGCGAGCACCAGCAGCGCGGTGAACACGCCCTGGGTGACCAGCGCGACGACGACCGCGAGGGCGCCCGAGATCACCGCGCCGACCAGCGGGATGAAGGCGAACAGGAAGATGAAGACGGCCAGCGGCACGGCCATCGGGACGTCGAGGAAGTAGATGCCGAGGCCGATGAAGATGGCGTCGATCAGGGCCACCAGCACCGTGCCGCGGACGTAGGCGGTGAGGGTGCGCCAGGCCCGCGGCCCGGCGCCCGCGACGCCCTCGCGGGCCTGCGCGGGCACCAGCTTGAGGAACCAGTTCCAGATCCGCTTGCCGTCGTACAGCAGGAAGAGCGTGGAGAACATCGCCAGCACCATGCCGGTCAGGATCTCCACCATCACGGTCACGCCCTGCAGGCCCGCGGAGGTGATCTCCTGGGTGTTGGAGCTGATGGTCTCGCTGAGGTTCTCCGCGATGTCGTTGATCTGGCTCTCGGTCACGTGGAAGGGGCTGTCGAGCAGCCACCGCTTCAGCTCTTCGATGCCGTCCCTGACCCGCTCGGAGAGCGTGTCCAGGTTCTCCATGACCTGCCACACCACGAACCAGCCGACCAGGCCCATCACCACGAACCCGGCGACGGCGGTCAGCGCGGTGGCCGGGCCGCGCGGCATGCCCCACCGCTTGAGCCGGGCCACGGTGGGCTGGAGCAGCGCCGTGATCAGCAGCGCCGAGGTGAAGGCCAGGACGACCAGCCGGACCTCGCTGATGACCCGCATCAACACCCAGAGGGTGCCGGCGATGACCAGCAGCCGCCAGCCGGCCTCTGCGGCGACCCGCATGCCCCACGGCACGGCGGAGACGGGGTCGGGGCGGGCGGGCACGGCGGGGGCGTACGCGACGGGCGCCGACCCGGCCTCGGACGCGGGCACGGCCCCAGGGTCGGTCTTCGCTGGTTCGGCCGCGCCGTCGGTGACGGCTGTCGAAGGGCCGGCCGTCTTCGCGGCGCCGGCGTCCCGTTCGGCCACTGCCTCGTCCCGTCGGGCGTCCAGCCGTTCCGACACCCGGGTCAGGCCGGCGCCCAACCCGGCGAGCCACCGTGGCAGTCGTGACATGTTTCCCCCCATGCTTCCCGGAGCCCCGGAACCGAGAACGCTACAACACGCGCGGAGCCCCTCACCGAAGGACGGTGAGGGGCTCCGTGGAGTTGAGCGCGCTGCCGGTCTCAGTACCAGCGGTTGGCCTGCCAGAACTGCCAGGCGCCGCAGGGGCTGTCGTACCGGTTGTTCATGTAGTTCAGGCCCCACTTGATCTGGGTGGCCGGGTTGGTCCGCCAGTCGGCGCCCGCGGAGGCCATCTTGGTGCCGGGCAGCGCCTGGACGAGCCCGTACGCACCGGAGGAGGGGTTCTGGGCGGTGTAGCGCCAGCCCGACTCCTTCTCCACGATGTTGCTGAAGCACTGGAACTGGTCCGCCGGAATCATCTGCCGGGCCATCTCCTTGACCTCGGCGATGCTGTACGAGGACTTGGCGGCGAAGCTGGAGGCGTCGCGCTGCTCGTCGCGGCTGGCCCGCTCCTTCGCCTCGCGCTCCTTCTTCTCCTTCGCCTCCTTCTCCTTCTTCGCCTGGGCGTCCGCTGCGGCCTTCTTCTCCTTGGCGGTCTCCGCCGCCTGGAGGCGCGCGGACTCCTCGACGGCCTTCTTCGCCGTCGACTCGGCTGCTGCGGCCTGCGCATGGGCCTGGTCGGCCAACGACAGGGACTGCACCTGGGCCTGCTGGCCCATGGGCACCTCTGCGAGGAGGGTCGTCGCGTCGGACGCGGTCGTCTCCAGGTTGTCCGAAGTGGACGGGGAGGAGTTGCCCGAGGCAACGCCGACGACGGCTCCGACGGTGGTGACCGCGGTGGCAGAGGCCACTGCGAATCCCCGGACCGAGATCCGGCTCACACGGTTTCCTTCCAGCATCGCCCGCACAGGTGACCCCGCGGGCGAATCGTGCCCCTGGCACGGGCCTCCGTTGGCGTGGGTCACAGGAGGCGCTGGCCCGTGGCCGGTTCCCGGTGTTTCACGGGAGCGGCCGGTCGATCTCTCGGGCGGCACACGACGGCAGGTGTGGAGTTGTGGGTGTTGCGGTGCACCACGAGTGGTACGGGTGTGCCGTGTGCGGGGCCTGACGGAAGCAAGACTTTGCCGGAACTCAACGCCGCAAGGCAATTCTCCGTTGCGTGTGAAAGCTCACATGTGCCCTGCGGCGAGTTTTTCCGCCGTTCGGCGGTACGGAACGACGCCGCCCCGCTAGGCTCTTGCGCCTTCGGCGGGACGGCGTCGCAGATGCACGCAGACCTGTCAGAACCGTCAGATCTGGCTGTCCTCCAGCATTTCGGTCACCAGTGCGGCGATCTGGGAGCGCTCCGAGCGGGTGAGCGTGACGTGGGCGAAGAGCGGATGGCCCTTCAACTTCTCCACCACGGCGACCACCCCGTCATACCGTCCGACGCGGAGGTTGTCCCGCTGGGCGACGTCGTGGGTGAGCACGACGCGGGAGTTGGCCCCGATCCGGGAGAGCACCGTCAGCAGCACGTTCCGCTCAAGGGACTGCGCTTCGTCGACGATGACGAAGGCGTCGTGCAGCGAACGGCCCCGGATGTGGGTGAGCGGCAGGACCTCCAACATCCCGCGCCCCAGCACCTCCTCGATGACCTCGCGGCCCGCGACGGCCGAGAGGGTGTCGAAGACGGCCTGCGCCCAGGGGCTCATCTTCTCGGCCTCGGTGCCGGGCAGATAGCCGAGTTCCTGGCCGCCGACCGCGTACAGGGGGCGGAAGACCATCACCTTCTCGTGCTGCCGGCGCTCCAGGACGGCCTCCAGGCCGGCGCAGAGCGCGAGCGCCGACTTGCCGGTGCCGGCCCGGCCGCCGAGCGAGACGATCCCGACATCCTGGTCCAGCAGCAGGTCCAGGGCGATGCGCTGTTCGGCGCTGCGGCCGTGGATGCCGAAGACGTCCCGGTCGCCACGGACCAGCCGGACGTTCCCCTCGGGGGTGACCCGACCGAGCGCCTTGCCGCGCTCGGACTGGAGGACGAGGCCGGTGTGGACGGGCAACTCGGCCGCCTCGGGCACGTACAGGCTGTCCTCGCCGTACAACAGGTCGACCTGGTCGGCGCTGAGCGTGAGCTCGGACATCCCGGTCCAGCCGGACTCGGTGATGGCCAGCTCCGCGCGGTACTCCTCGGCGAGGAGGCCGACGGAGGACGCCTTGATCCGCAGCGGCAGGTCCTTGGAGACGACGGTGACGTCGTACCCCTCGGCCTGGAGGTTGCGGGCGACGGCGAGGATCCGCGAGTCGTTGTCGCCGAGGCGGAAGCCGGCGGGGAGCACTCCGGGGTCGGAGTGGTTCAGCTCCACTCTCAGACAGCCGCCGAGGTCCCCCAGGGGGACGGGGGCGTCCAGGCGTCCGTTCCGGATGCGGTGCTCGTCGAGCAGGCGCAGGGCCTGGCGTGCGAAGTACCCCAGCTCCGGATGGTGCCTCTTGGCCTCCAGTTCGGCGATGACCACGATCGGGAGCACGACCTCGTGCTCGTCGAAGCGGGTGAGCGCGTTCGGATCGGCCAGCAGGACGCTGGTGTCGAGAACGTACGTGCGCCGGTCGGGCGTGCGGCGCTTGGTGCTGCTGTTCACCACGGAAGGACGTACCCCCTCGGAAGAGGTCGACGGTGCGATGCCGTCGCGGGCCAGGGTCCACCTGTCTCGGGTGTCAGGGGACCGCCCCCGCCGTCGGGCGGGGATGGGAGCCGGGCTTCGGGCCGCAGTGCGCGGGCCGAGCGCCGGCCCTCTCCGTGGTCCGCACGGCGGGTGCGTTCCGTCGAGTGCAAAGGGCCTCCCGGGCGGGCGGGTGGGCCGCCCACTGAGATACGACGTTCGTGGACCGGACGTCGACCTGGAAGGAATATGCCCTCGATCAAGCGCCGCCATGCCGGATCACCGGGCGACGCGTGGGTGAACAGTAAGTTCAGCCGCCGTAGCGGCGGTGGCGGGCGGCGTAGTCGCGCAGCGCGCGCAGGAAGTCGACCTTGCGGAAGGCGGGCCAGAAGACTTCGCAGAAGTAGTACTCGGAGTGGGCGCTCTGCCAGAGCATGAAGCCGGACAGGCGCTGCTCGCCGCTGGTGCGGATCACCAGGTCGGGGTCGGGCTGGCCGCGGGTGTAGAGGTGCTCCGAGATCAGGTCGATGCTGACGGTCTCGGCCAGTTCGTCGAAGCTGGCGCCCCGCTCCGCGGCGTCGAGCAGCAGGGAGCGGACCGCGTCGGCGATCTCCTGCCGGCCGCCGTAGCCGACGGCGACGTTCACGAGTATGCCGGTGTGGTCGAGGGTCGCCTGCTCGGCCTCCTTGACCACCGTCTGGGTGCGGGCCGGCAGCAGGTCGAGGGTGCCGACGTGGTGGACGCGCCAGCGGCCGTCGGCGGCGAGGTCCCGCACCGCCTGCTCGATGATGCCGAGCAGGGGGGTGAGCTCCTCCTCGGGCCGGTCGAAGTTGTCGGTGGACAGCATCCAGAGGGTGACGACTTCGACGTCGGTCTCGGCGCACCAGCCGAGCAGTTCCTGGATCTTGTTGGCGCCGGCCTTGTGTCCCTGTTCGGCGGTGCCGCCCGACGCCTTCGCCCAGCGCCGGTTGCCGTCGAGGATGACTCCGATGTGCTTGGGCACCTGGGAGTGGTCGAGTCGGCCTTCCACCCGGCGTGCGTAGAGCCTGTACACCAGGTCCCGCAAGTTCACAGAGTCCACCTCTCGGTCTTGATCGGGCTCACCGACCCGGTCCGGGGCTCGTCGGACCTGGGAGTCGGGGACCGCGGGGTCTCCCCTGGGTCCGTGCGTGGGCGACGCGCACCGGTCCCGGCCCGCGCCCGCGCGGGGGTGCCGCGGGGTGCGGCGTTCGGGCCGTGCGGCGATCCCCTGAAGGCGCCACAGTACTGCGCACGGGCCACCCCGGCCCAACCCGGTCTGTCACAAGTCCGTGATAAGGAGGGATACGTGACTGAATCCTCCGCACATCTGCCCTATCTCGCCGACGCCGATCGGTACGGGACCATGGAGTACCGGCGCAGCGGTCGCTCCGGGCTGAAGCTGCCCGCGGTCTCCCTCGGCCTCTGGCACAACTTCGGCGACGACCGCACGCTGGACTCCCAGCGGGCGATCCTGCGCCGCGCCTTCGACCTGGGGGTCACCCACTTCGACCTGGCGAACAACTACGGACCGCCGCCCGGCTCCGCCGAGCTGAACTTCGGCAAGATCTTCGCCCAAGACTTCGCTCGATACCGTGACGAACTGATTATTTCCACCAAAGCCGGATATTTGATGCACCCCGGTCCGTACGGCGAGTGGGGCTCCCGGAAGTACCTGCTGTCGTCGCTCGACGCGTCCTTGCGGCGGATGGGCCTGGACTACGTCGACGTCTTCTACTCGCACCGCTTCGACCCGGACACCCCGCTGGAAGAGACCATGGGCGCGCTCGCCTCGGCCGTCCAGCAGGGCAAGGCGCTGTACGTCGGCGTCTCGTCGTACAACGCGGCGCAGACCGCCGAGGCGGCCCGGCTGCTGAAGGAGATGGGCGTCCCGGCCCTGATCCACCAGCCGTCGTACTCGATGATCAACCGCTGGATCGAGGACGACGGGCTGCTCGACGCCCTGGAAGCGGCCGGCATGGGCTGCATCGCCTTCGTACCGCTGGCGCAGGGCCTGCTCACCGGGAAGTACCTCAAGGGCATCCCGGAGGGCTCGCGGGCCACCCAGGGCAAGTCCCTGGACCCGGATCTGCTGTCGACCGAGGTCGTCCGGCGTCTGAACGGTCTGAACGACATCGCGGCCGGCCGCGGCCAGTCGCTGGCGCAGCTGGCGCTGAGCTGGGTGCTGCGGGATCCGCGGATGACGTCGGCGCTGATCGGCGCGTCCAGCGTGGGCCAGCTGGAGGAGAACGTCGCGGCGCTGACCGGGGCGCCGCTGACGAAGGAGGAGTTGGCGGCGATCGACGAGTTCGCCGTGGACACCGAGGGCGCGAACATCTGGGCCCGTCGGGGCTGACGGCCCCTGATCCGCCCCGGGCCGGTGCCTGCGGGCGGAAAAGAAACCGGGCCGGTCCGTGGGGGGGGATACGGACCGGCCCGAGGGGGGGTTTCCACCATAACGCGTCGGGGGCGGTGTCCGGCGCCACGCCACGGGGCGCCCTGCCTGCGGTGTCGTCCCGCTTACTGCGAACGGCGGGGCGCACGCGGGCGCAGGGCCCGTGGTTGCTGGCGAGTGGGCCCAGGACAGCCCGGGTGCGGGTCGATGAGCCCCCCGAACGGGTGATCCCCCGAAGGGGGAAGGCGCAAAAGGCGGCGGGTTGACGCGTGTCGCGCGCGCCGCGCCGCGCGGGCTCACGCCACCTTCGGCTCTTCCTTGTTCGCCACGATCTGGTCCTTGTAGACCTCGCCCCAGAGCCCCAGCGGCACCAGTGCGGCGTTCAGGGACTCGCCCATGCCGGTGAGGGAGTACTCGACGCGGGGCGGCACCTCCCGGTACACCTCGCGGTGCACGACCCCGTCCGCCTCCAACTCCCTCAGTTGCTGGATGAGCACCTTCTCGCTGACGCCGTCGAGACTGCGGCGGAGGGCGCCGAAGCGCATGGGTGCGTGGGCGTGCAGGGCCCACAGGATGAGCGGCTTCCACTTGCCCCCGACGACGTCGACCGCGGCGTCGAGACCGCACTGGTACTCCGGCTTGCGACTGGCCACGTCGACTCCCCGTCAAAGCTGACTGCGTTCCCGTCCGGCCAGTACACCACGAACCCCCTGCGGCCCGGTGGTGGGCTTGTCGCGCAGGTGGGCCAACGGCGAGGTTGTCCGGGGGCGCGGCGCGGCGCGAAACGGCCGGGGGTCAGCGGTGCAAGGGCGCGGGGGACGGCGGGGGACCCAGCTTGAGGAGGGTCACGCCGTCCCGCTCCGCGACCTTGCGGTACCCGTAGCGGCGCTGCGCCACCTCCAGCTCCGCCGCCTGCTGCTCCGGCGGATACGGCCAGTGCCCCGCCTGATAGGGCCACGCGGGCGCCGGCCGGCTGTCGTGCACGATCCACTGCGCCGTGGGCCGCGGCAGTTGCGCCCGGTCGTACCGGTACAGCCGGGAGTGCACCGGAAAGGTGGGAAAGAGGACCACGTCGCAGCGCGAAGTGAGCTGCGGCACGAGCCGGTTGGTCGCCGCCACGGTCGCACCGTCCGGAATCCGCGCCAGCAGCTCCCGCGCCGCCTCGACGTGCGCCCCGGTCCGCCACGTCGCCCGCTGCGCCAGTTGCGCGAGGGGGAAGCTCGGCAGCAGCACCGCGGTGACGGCGAGCGCCGTCGCCAGGGACGCCCGTACGTGCCGGGCCGCCAGCGGGTGGTCCACGGCGCGCCAGCGGCGCAGCGCGTCGATCAGCCCGGCGGCCACGATCGGCATCAGGACGGCGCTGTAGTGGAAGGACGTGCCCCAGTGGAAGGCGTTCTGGGAGAGCATGCGCCAGGCCAGGGTCGGCACGGCGAGCAGCGCCAGCGGGGAGCGCAGCGCGAGCAGCGCGGAGGGCGCGAAGACCAGGATCAGGGTGGTCGCCTTGACGTCCGGGCGCAGCGCGTCGAGCGGGGCGAAGGCGATGGTGGTGAGCAGGGAGGCGTGGGCGCCCTCGCCGAGGTTCTCGCCGTGCGCGTAGCCGCCCGCCGGGTTGAACGCCGGCAGCAGCAGCTTGATCTCGACGACGAACGCGACGAGCCCGGCGAGCGCGGTGAGCAGCCCGAGCCGCCGCGGCCCCTTCCAGGCGACGTACGCGCCGAGCGCGGCGAGGGTGAGCCCGAGGTCCTCCTTGACCAGGACGAGGGGCGCGGCCCAGGCGACGGCGGCGCGGAAGCGGCCCTGGCCGAGTGCGACGACGGCGTACGCGATGAGCGGTACGGCGAGGGCGACCTCGTGGAAGTCGAAGGCGACGGCGGAGGAGACGCCCCAGCTGAGCCCGTAGGCGAGGGCGACGGCGTGGGCGGGCCGGCGGCCGAGGGCGCTCTGTGCCCAGCCGGCGAGCGGGACGACCGCGACGGCCAGCAGCGCGGCCTGGGCGAGCAGCAGCGTGATCGGGGAGGGCCAGATCCGGTAGAGCGGCGCGAGGACGGCGAGGGCGGGGTGGAAGTGGTCGCCGAGGAGGTTGAAGTCCTCGCCCCGCAAGGGGACCAGCGGCGGCTGGAGTTGGGCGTAGGCACGCACGGCCTGCTCGAAGATGCCGAGGTCGAAGCCGGTGGTGCGGATCAGCAGGTGACGGCGTACGGACACGGTCGCGTAGAGCGCGAAGAGCGCCGCGGCCCAGGCCCAGGGCAGCAGCGCGGCGGGGAAGCGGGCAGCGGGGCGGGAGTCGGGCTCCGGCGAGGGCGCGGGGATCCCGGGGACCGCGGGGGTGCGTGCGCGTGTGCGCAGCGCACCGCGCCACCCCACCCATCTGTCAGTAAATGTCCGCATGCATCCGGATGCTAAGGGCCTGCCCCGTGATCCCCGGCGAACCTGCGTACGCCGTGTGCCGCGTGCCGTACGGCGTCACGCGGGCGCGGCCAGGGCGCCCAACAGGACTCCCGTCAGCGCGCCCACGATCATGAACGGTCCGAACGGGATCGCCGTGCCGCGCCGGGCGCGCCCGGCGACCAGGAGGCCGAGCCCGTACGCCGAGCCGAACAGGAACCCGGCGAACGCGCCCGCGAGCAGCACCGTCCAGCCGTACCAGCCGAGGACCACGCCGAGCGAGAGCGCGAGTTTGACGTCGCCGAAGCCGAGGCCGTCGGGGTGGAGCAGGAACAGCAGGAGGTAGCCGCAGCCGAGGGCGAGCCCGCCGAGCAGCGCGGTGCTCCAGGAGCCGGCCGCGCCCGGCAGCGGCGACACCGCGCCGAGCAGCAGCGCGGACGCCCCGGCAAGCGGCAACGTCACCTGATCCGGCAGCCGGTGCACCCGCAGGTCCACCAGGGCGAGCAGCACCGCGAAGGGCGTCAGCAGCAGCCAGACGGCGAGTTCGGGCCGCGGGCCGGTCGCGGCGGCCAGGACGACGCACGCCAGCACGGTCGCCCCGGGGGCGCCCAGCACGACGGACCGGGCCTTGGGCCCGCACCCCGGCGGCCCGCACGAGGGCCCGCCGAGCCAGCCGGCCGCGGGGCCGGTGAAGCGGTGTCCGACCGGGCAGGCGTCGCGCCACGCCTGTTCGGGTTCCACGGCGAGCCGGAACGCGGCACGGGGCACCAACAGCCCCGCACCCGCGCCCCACAGGGCGGAGACGGCGATCAGGGAGGCGTACGACAACACGGCAGAGAGGTTAAGCCGGCGCGTGCGCGGGGGTCGTGCGCCCCGGCCACTTCCGGTCCGCCGGGCTGCCGCTACCGTCCCCTTCATGGGGCGAGGACGTCAATGGCGGTGCGGCACGGGCACGTTGCGGGTGCCGGGGGGCGAGGCGGGCGGGGTCGCGGTGGAGATCGCCGCGTCGTACGGCACGCGGCGGCGCGGTCTGCTGGGGCGGGACGGCATCGCCGGTGCGCTGCTGCTGACCCGGTGCAACTGCGTCCACACCCTGGGGATGCGCTTCGCGATCGACGTGGCCTATCTCGACCGGGAGCTGCGCGTCGTCGATCTGCACACGCTCGTCCCGGGCCGGCTGGCGCGCCCTCGGCTGCGGGCGCGGCACGTCCTTGAGGCGCGGGCGGGCGCGTTCGCCGAGTGGGGCGTCGTGGTCGACGCCGTCCTCACCGTGTCCACGACGCCCGACGACTCGTAGGCCGCGCCTCGCCGTGCGGCGGGCTGTGTTGCGGCGTCTGCGGCCCGTCTGTGGCTTGTCGCGCAGTTCCTCCCCCTGTGCCCTGCGGGCACGGGGCCACCCCACCTACGCCTCAGAGGGCGTGGGGGACCCCCAGCGCCCCAAACACCCTCGCCGTCTCCCTCCGGGAATCATGACCACCGCGGCCCGGTGGTGGGCTTGTCGCGCAGTTCCCCGCGCCCCTGTTTCGCTTCCCCTGCGATTCACCTGCAGGCCGAGGAGTTTGGGGCGGCGGGGGTCCGCCACGCCCTCTGGGCGTGGGTGGAGTGCCCCCGTGCCCACAGGGCACAGGGGGAGGAACTGCACGATCAGCCCACCGCCGGGCCGCAGGTGACCGACGAGGAGGGCGAAACCGGGGTGCGAGGAACTGCACGGCAGCCACAGACGGGCCGCAGACGCCGCAGACAGAGCCCGCCGCACGGCGGGAGCGCGTCAGGGGTTCCAGGGGGTGGGGGGCGTCGTGGAGCGGGAGCGGCGGGACACCGCCGTCCAGGCGGCGAGGCCGAGCACCAGCGCCGAGCCGAGGCCGATGCCCGAGTAGCCGACGATCCGCATCGTGGCGCTGCGGTCGGCGTCGCCCGCGGGGCCGCCGGCGCGGGCGCCCAGCCGGTCGCCGGGGGTGACGCCGAAGCCCGCGGCCAGCGGGTCGCCGTCGTACGGCGGGGCCTCGGCGGGCTCGCCCTCGATGCCGACGCCGAGGGTCAGCGGGACGGGGGCGGCGACGTCGCGGGCGAGCGAGACGCGGACGTAGTACCAGCCGGAGAAGCGCATCGCCCCGACCTCGTTGCGGCTGACGACGCGGTTGTCGAAGGCGGCGGGGGCGGTGTCGAGGGTGACGGAGCGGTCCGGGTGGTCCGCGTCCACGCTCTCGACGAAGCCGCGCGCGGTGTTGTAGAGCGCGATCTGCACCCCGTCGGGCACCTTCTCCCCGTCGCGGGGGCTGTCGCTGCCGTCGCCGTCCCGGCCGCCGTAGCCGAACGTCGCATCGAGGAAGAGGCGTTGTCCCCAGTCGAGCGGCACCTTGTAGTAGTGGCTGTCGCCGGGGTTCAGCACGTCGCGCCAGCGGCCGTGCCCGATGGCGCGGGCGTCGTTGAAGCCGGTGCCGCCCTCAGCTCCCTTCGGCGCGCCCTGCGGCGGCTGCGGGGTGCGGCCCTGGCCGGGGCCCTCGGCGGACGGCGCCGAACTGCCCGCCTTCAGGCCGGGCTCCAGCATGAACCTGATCTCGACGGGCCACTTCCGCGCGCCGGAGCCCGCCCCGATCGCCTCGACCGTGAAGACGTACTCCCCCTCGGCCTGGCACTTGCGGCCGGGGGCGATCCGGCGCGTCGCGTAGTCGGCGACGGGCCGGGGCGTGTTGCCGCCGAACGTCACGTCCGTGACGTCGCTGCACTGCGTGCCGCCCGCGTCCACCAGCTCGATCCGCATGCCGTCGGTCGCCGCGACCGTATCACCGGGCGGCGGCGCGAGCACGGCGGACACATAGGCGTTGGAGCGGTCGTCGAGGCGGACGCGGTAGTGCTTGCGCTCCCCTGCCGGGAGGGCGTCGGTGTACGTCCCCGGGCTCAGCGACGGCGCGCGGTCGCCCGAAGCGGCGCCCGTCACGGCGCGCGCGCCGTCGGCCGTCTCGTACGGCCTCGCCGGCCAGTCGGGCCCGTCCGCGGCGGCTGCCGGCGGCGCGGACTGCGCCAGGACCTGCGCGGTGGCGAGGACGAGACAGACTCCGGCCCCGACCGCACGCACGACCTGCCCCATCCGTCCGCTCCCCCTCGGCCCGCCGGGGCCGCACCCGGTCGACCCGCGCGGTCGACGACCGGCCGCAGCGTACTGCGGCCGGTCCGCCGGGCGGACGACGGGTGGGGTGATCGGTGTGCTGACGAAGGAAGCTGACACGGTCTCAGGCAGGGTCCCCGCCGGCGCCCGTGGGGAAGGTGACCTCGACCCGGCGGTTCTTGCGGCGGCCCTCTTCCGTCCCGTTGTCGGCGATCGGGTAGTCCTCGCTGTAGCCGCGCACGTCGTATCTGATGCCCGGATCGTTCAGCTCGCCGCTCAGCAGGTCGTGCACGGCGTCGGCGCGCTCCTTGGAGAGCACCTTGCCGTGCTCGTACGTGCCGAGGTCGTCCGTGAAGCCGAACACCCGCACCGCCGACGGCTTGTGCTTCTTGACCTCCGCGGCGATCGCGGCGACCCGGCTGTTGGCCTGCGGGGTGAGCTTCGCGCTGTTCTTGCCGAACAGCACCTCGGCCTGGAGCGCGAACGTCAGCGAGGTCGTGGTCTCCTCGCGGCGCTCCTCGCCGCCCTCGGTCTCCACGATGGAGACGATGTCCAGCACGCGCGCGTCCGCGAGGGTGGCGCCCTCGCGCATCCGCAGCCCGGGGTCCTTGCGGTCGACCGGTGGCGGCGTCGCGTCGGGCTCGGTGCCGGGCGGGGCGCTGGGGCCGCCGTCGGCGGAGGCGGCCGGCGCGGCGGTCAGTTGCACCCCGGTGACCAGGACCAGCACGGCGAGGGAGGCCGCGAGGGGGTGGCGGTGGCCGCGCGTCATGACAGCCCGATCGTGACGGTCGGCATCAGCGGGATCTGCACGTCGACGGCCTTCGTGCCCTCGGGCGGCGCGGGGAACTGGGCGAAGAAGTCGATGCTCTGGCCGGACTGCATGGTCGTCAGGCCGGTGGTGGTGAGCGGGTACCCGTCGGTGTCGCGCAGGACGTAGTAGCGCTTCTTGCCGGTCTTGTCGACGAGCGTCATCCCGGCGAACGAGGGGCCGGTCTGGCTGACCTTGGTCTCCTGGCCGTTCCACTGGAGCGGCGGGAACTGGCTCTTGCCGCTGGTGTTCTTCAGGACGCCCTCGACGGTCAGGAACCCGCCGCTGTCGCGCTCCGCGGTGCGGATGGTGATCTGGAAGCCGTTGGAGCCGTTGATCGTCGCCAGGGGCTCGGAGGACTGGGGCTCGGCGCTGCCGCCGCCCTTGGGTCCGTCCGTCGACCCGTCCGCCGGCGTCGACGCCTTCGGCGCGTCCTTGGCGCCCTTCGCGTCGTCGTCGCCCCCGCCCCCGCACGCGGCCAGGGAGAACGAGAGGGCCACCGCCACCAGGGCGGCCGGGACCCCTCTGCGGGTCTTCGCTCCGTGCCGGGTACTCATCTCAGTGCTGTTCCTTTGCGTCGGTCGCGTGCGTCGGTCGCGGAAGGTCAGTCGCGGAAGGTCAGTCCTCGGCCAGCCGTACGGCGAGGAGGTCGGAGATCTCGGGCAGGCCGTCGGGCTCGTCCGGGTCGAGCTCGAAGGACTGGCCGTCGCAGCGGAGTTCGCCGAGGGAGGGCGCGTCGTCGTCTTCGCCCGGGGGTGCGCTGCTCTCCGCCGGGTCGGGCGGCTGCGGATCGTCGGAGCCGCCGGGGCTCGCGGGAGCTTCGGGGGTGGGCGCGGGGTCGAAGTCGCACTGCGGCTCCACGACGGCCGTTGCGGTGGCCTCGGCGTGGTCGTTCTCGGTGCCCGGCAGGACGGTGTCCCCGACCGGGTTCACCGCCCGGACCCGTACGGTGAAGCCCCAGCGGCCGTCGGCGAGCCGGCCGCAACTCACCACCGTGGCCTCGTTCTCGCCGGCCAGCCGGGCGGCCACGGCGCACGCCGCGCCGCTCTCGCCCGACGCTTCACCGGTCAGCAGCCGGCGCAGGAAGTCGACGTCGACGGGGGGCGCCCACAGGTCCTCGCCCAGCAGGTCCCGGGACTCCTGCGCCGCGGCGAGGGCGGCGGCGTCGGCGGCCGACTGGGCGCCGTTGCGCGCGGCACCCGCCTGGCCGACGGCGAAGAACGCGAGGGCGGCGAAGAGGACCAGCGCCACCATCGCGATGTAGAGGGGGGCCGCCTGGCCCTCCTCGCGACCGCGACCGCGTCCGCGTCCGCGACCGTCGCGGGGGACGCCGGGAACGCGGACGCCGGGCCGGCGCGCTACTTCCCGCCGCCCGTGTTCAGGACGTCCGCCACCTTGTTCTTGAGGCCCGTGGCGATGTCGTTGGCCACGCCCGAGCCCACGATCGCGGCGATGATCAGCGCCACCAGCACGATCACCCCGACGTACTCCACCGCGCCCTGTCCCCGGTCGCCGCGCTCCCGCATCGCGCGCGCCGTCGCCGCCGTCCACGTCCCGATGTACACCCGGGCCCTGACCACGGCCTTCAGCGTCACGTTCGACATCGTCTTCCCCTTCGGCGCCGACGGCCCGATGCCCGTCGGGGTCGTACCGGTCTCTGGCGCCACCCGTCGTGACGACTCCCTCGCGGTACGTACGGATGGCAGCGTCTGCACTGTATGCCGAGGCGCGGCGGAAACGAATAGGTCCCAGGGCCCAACGTCGGGCAGGAAGGGGGAGTTGATCCGCAAAGGGGTGGTTTCGCTCGTCGACTTCGTGACCGCAGGAGGGTGGCGCGCCGCACGGGCGTTCGCCCGCCGCGCTCCGGTGTTCGTTCGTCATGGGCCGACCTCCTGCACCTGCCGGGCCCCGTGCGACCGGTCAAGCACCACGGGCCCGGGTTCCGTGCTCGAATGTCCCACATTCGATTGCGAAAGCGAAGGCCGTCCGACGAACTCGACGACCCCGGCTGGTGCCTGTCTGAAGTCCGGGTGTTGGTGCAGCACGGCGGCTGCCTCCTCTCGGCAGGGGCTCGGCGGGCAGGGCGGGGCGTTCGCGTACGGAACCGCCGGTCGGGCGCGGTGGCGAAGGTCGTCGGGGGGATCCGGCTCAGCCGCCGAGCACGTCCCCCAGGTCCACCCCCGACCCGTAGTAGAAGCTCATGACGATCAGGATCATGGTGGCGGGCAGCATGACCAGGGTGACCACGAGCGTGGACTTGGGGACGGCCTTGGCCGCCTCCCGGCGCGCGCTCTGCGCGTCGGTGCGGCGCATGTCGGTGGCGATCTGGATCAGGGTGTCCACGATCGGCGCGCCCAACTCCTCGCCCTGCTGGAGCGCGGTGACGAACATGGAGACCTGCTCGGAGTCGTTGCGCCGGCGCAGTTGGTCGAAGGCGTCGCGGCGGCTGACGCCCATGTCCATCTGGCGCAGCGTGATGCGGACCTCGTCGGACCAGGGGCCCTCGTACTTCTCCGCGACCCGCTCCAGCGCCTGGCGGAAGCCGAGGCCGGCGGAGACGACGACGGCGAGGACGTCGAGGAAGTCGGGGAGGGTGCGTTCGATGTCGGCGCGGCGGCGGCGGATCGCGGCGCGGATGACGACGTCGGTCCACACCAGCCCGAAGGCCAGGGCCGCGATCGCCACCAGGAACTGGCCGCGCAGCAGCATGGAGAACGCGGCGAGGACGCCGAGGACCCCGTACACGGCGCGTCGGGCGGCGTAGCGGTCCACGGTCATGCCGCCGGGGTTGCCCGCCATGTCGAGCCGGCGGCGCAGCGCGTCCACCCGCTTGGGGCCCATGGCGCCGAGCACGGCGGGGGCGTAGCGCATGCCGAGCCGGTCCAGGCCGGAGCCGACGGCGCTGGTGCGGCTGGCGCCGACCTCCAGGGCGAGGGCCAGGTCCCCGGGGAGCTTGGCGTCGGCGCGGTACATCCGGACGCCGTGGAAGATGCCGTACACGGAGAGTCCGAGGACGAGGGCGAGGAGGAGCGAGATCATCGGGTGGTCCTCCTCAGACCTGGATCCTGGACATCCGGCGGATCAGGAGCCCGCCGACGGTGTAGAGGCCGACGGCGATCAGGGTGGCGACCTGGCCGGTGAAGCTGCCGGTCATCTCGTCCAGGGCGCCGGGGGTCATGGTGTTGATCATCAGCAGGAAGCCGAAGCCGAGCAGCGGCACGGCGAGTGCGGTGACCTTGATCTGGGAGAGCATGGTGGTGACCTCGCGCCGGGTCTCCTTGCGCTCCTCCAGGGTCTGGGTCAGGTTCCGCAGGGAGCTGACGACCTGTCCGCCGGCGCGGTTGGCGAGGATCAGGGTGGTGACCAGGACGATGAGTTCGCGGGAGGGGAGCCGTTCGCCGAGTTCGCCTAGGGCGTCGTCCAGGCTCTGGCCGACGGCGAGTTGGTCGGCGACGATGCCGAGTTCGTGGCCCGCGGGGTCGTCCAGTTCCTCGGCGGCCATGGCGAGCGCGGTGCGCAGGGCGAGGCCGGCCTGGGTGGCGTTGGCGAGGACCCGGGTCAGCTCGGGGAGCTGGTTGATGAACGCTTCGGTCCGCTTCTGCTGCTGCCAGTTGAGGAAGGCGCTCGCGCCCCAGGCGCCGGCCAGCGCGGCGAGCACCCCGAAGTAGGGGGTGAGGACGGCGGCGACGACGACGTAGACGGCGAGGAGGACGAGGGCGGCGTAGACGACGTACTCGCCGGGGGTGACGTCCAGGCCGGTGGTCTTGATCCGGCGTTCCAGGCGCTTGCCGGGGCGGGTCCGCCGCACCCTGCGGTCGACGGCGGCGAAGCGGCGGCGCCGGCCGGGGAGGGCCGCGGGCAGTCCGGTCTGCGCCATGCGTTCGACGAGCGCCTGCCGCTGGGCCCGGCCCCGGGACCAGTGGTGCACGCCGATGACGCCGAGCACCCCGGCGACGAGGGTGGCTCCGATCGTCAGGAGCGGAAGGGTGTTCATGTCGGGCGGGGACCTTCTCCGGTAGGGGGCGGCGTGTGGGGCACTGGGGGCGGCTTATCCGGTCCTCGTTCCGCGGACGACGAGTTCCCCGTCCGAGTCGGCGACGCCGAAGACCAGTGGCAGGACCTCGTTCTTCAGGTGCAGCCGCTGGGCGATCCGGCGCGGCACCGGGTGGTACGCAAACCTGCCGTGCACCCGCCCGTCGGCGGACATCGGCTGGGCCTCGAAGCGGCAGACGGAGACGATCCGGTACTCCTCGCGCCCCGCGGAGTCGACCACGGCGATCTCGGTGACCCGGCGGGAGCCGTCGGCGTGCCGGGTGAGTTGGACGATGACGTCGACGGCGCTGTTGATCTGGTCCTTGATGGCGGCGAAGGGGATCTCCACCTCGGACATGGACGCCAGGGTCTGCAGCCGCATCAGCGCGTCCTCGGCGCTGTTGGCGTGGACGGTGGCCAGCGAGCCGTCGTGGCCGGTGGACATCGCCTGGAGCATGTCCAGGGTCTCCCCGCCGCGGACCTCGCCGACCACGATGCGGTCGGGGCGCATGCGCAGGGAGTTGCGGACCAGGTCGCGGATGGTGACCCGGCCCTTCCCCTCGACGTTCGGCGGGCGGCTCTCCAGGGTGATGACGTGCGACTGCTGGAGTTGGAGTTCGGCGGAGTCCTCGATGGTGACGATCCGCTCCCCCTCCGGGATCAGCCCGGACAGGGTGTTGAGCAGGGTGGTCTTCCCGGTGCCGGTGGCCCCGGAGACGATCACGTTGAACTTGGCCCGCACCAGGCTCGCGAGCAGCAGCGTCATCTGCTCGTCCAGGGAGCCGATGGCGATCATCTCCTGGAGCGTGAAGGCGCGGGGGAAGCGGCGGATGGTGAGGACGGGGCCGCTGAGGGAGAGCGGGGGGATGATGACGTTGACGCGCTCGCCGGACGGCAGTCGGGCGTCGACCATCGGATTGGCCTCGTCCACCCGGCGGTTGACGGTGGAGACGATCCGTTCGATGGTCTGCATCAGCTGCTCGGTGGAGGAGAACCGCATTGGCAGCAGCTCCAGCCGGCCGGCCCGCTCGACGTACACCTGCTCGGGCCCGTTCACCATGATCTCGCTGATGGAGGCGTCCTCCAGCAGCGGTTCCAGGATGCCGAGGCCGAGTGCTTCGTCGACCACGCGTCGGATGAGCTGGGCGCGCTCGGCGGTGGAGAGCACCGGGCCCTCGCGGCTGATGATGTGGCCGAGCACCCGCTCCAGGCGGACGCGCCGGTCGGCGGCGGCGAGCGCGGACATCTCCGCGAGGTCGATCTCCTCCAGCAGTTTGGCCCGGTAGACGGCGACGAGACGGTTGACCTCGCCCCGGCCCTCGACCGGTTCGGGGCTGCTGATGCGCGCCCGCAGGCTCATGTCCTCATCTCCCAGGTGTCGCGGGGGTCTTGCCGGCGTTGGTACGGAGGTGGCGGGGCTCAGTCGCAGGGCATCGTCACGGTCCTCACGGCGGGGTCGAAGTCGAGCATCGGCAACAGCGCGGGCACCTGGACGGTCGCGGTCACCGAGATCTCGTCGTCGCCGTCGCCGCACCGTCCGGCGTCGAAGTCGGTGCCGTCCGCGAGCCAGCCGCTGATCGCGGCCCGGCCCGCGGGCACGGCCCGGCCGCCGCCGTCCGGTGCGGCTGCGGCGCGGGCTGCGGCGCGGGCCGCGGTGCCGGCCTGCTGCGCGGCGTAGGCGACGATGCCGAGCTGGATGGCGGCCAGGGCGAGGAAGACGAGCAGGGCGACCATCCCGGCGTACTCGACCGCGGCCTGTCCGCGGTCGTCCCGGCGCGCACCGGCCCCCGCTGCGGGTTCCCGCGCCCTCACCGGTCCCGCTCCTCGTTCGGCGCCGCGGCTTCGCCGGGGACGGTGATGGGCAGGTCGATGCCGCCGGGGAAGAGGGCGGGCACCCGCAGCTCCACGGTGGCCCGGTACATCTCGCCGTCCACCCGGCACTGGGTGTTGACGCCCTGCCACGCCCCGGAGAGGGTGCGGCGGGCGGCTGCGGCGCAGGCGTCGGCCCCGCCCACGGCGCCGGCGCGGGCGGCCTCGTCGGCGGCGTTGCCGGCGAGGGCGAAGGTGTAGCCGGTGAGGGCGGCCTGCCACAGCAGCCCCACGGTGACGAGGATGATCGGGAGCGTCCCGACGAACTCGACGGCGGCCTGTCCGCGGTCGTTGTGGTTCTCCCGCGCCTGCCGGACGATCCGCAGCCGACCGCGGACGCCTGCCGCGGGCGCGACCCGGGGCCGGCTCGCGCCCGGTGCGCCGGGGATCCGCGACCGCCGTCGCGCGCCCTGACCGCCGCTCATCGCCCCGGCCACCTCCTCGACGCCGTCCACGCGTTCACCGACGCAGTCCGCCCGCTCAGCGACGCCGTCCACGCGTTCACCGACGCAGTCCGCGCGTTCACTTCGACCGCGTCCGACGCAGGCCGATCGAGCCGCGGTCGCCGCGGAACCGGCTCTGCTTCTGCTGCGGCTCCAGGGCCTGTGCGCGGACCAGTCCCAACTCCCCCGCCAGGCTCCACAGCGCCTGCTTCACCGTCGACTTGGCCTCCAGGTCCTGCATGCGGCCCGCGTCCACCACCGGCTGGAGCTCCTTGAAGCCGGCCGGCACGGCCGACTTGGCGACCCGGGTGCCGGTGATCTTCTCGATCAGCGGCGGTTGGATCTCCGTGCCGCGGGTGTGCCGGTTGACGACGACGACCGTCTCCTCCGCCTTGCGGATCTGCAGCCGCTCCCACATCCGCACCATGCGCTTGGCGGCGCGCACCGCGACCACGTCGGGCGTGGTGACCAGCAGCGTGGTGTCGGCGCTCTCGATCGCCGCCGCGCTCCCGGTCGTGACCTGGGTGCCGCAGTCCACGACGACGACCTCGTACCGGCTGCGCAGCGCGCTGATGACCTGTCGTACGGCCCGGTCGCCGACCTCCTCGCCGCGCTCCCCCTCCGCGGGCGCCAGCAGCAGCCCGATGCCGGTCTGGTGGGCGAAGACGGCGTCCTGGAGCACCCGGGGCGAGATGTCCTGGATGGCCGCGAGGTCGGCGATGGAGCGGCGGAACTGCACGTCGAGGTAGGAGGCGACGTCACCGGCCTGGAGGTCCAGGTCGACCAGGGCGACGGCACGGCCCGAGGCGCGGGCGGCCAGGGCCAGTTGGACCGCGGTGACGGTGGCGCCGGCCCCGCCCTTGGCCCCGCTGACCGTGACGACGGTGCCCCCGGGCCCGGACACCAGCTCCGCGCCGTGGCCGAGGTGGCGCCGTACGCCGGTGGACCAGCCCGCCGCGGCCTGCACGCGCTGCGCCAGGTCCTCGTACGACAGCGGCATCCCGAGCAGCCCGCGCGCGCCGGAGTCCATGGCGGCCGAGTACAGGCCGGGTCCGGCGTCGACGGTCACCAGGACCACGCCGACGGCGGGGAAGCGCAGCGCCACTTCCCGGATCAGCTCCAGCGCCGGCACCGGGCCGATCCGCTCGTGGACCAGCACGACCTCGGGCAGTTCGTCGAGGGACTCGGCCGCCAGCCGGGCCAGCAGGTCGAGCAGCGAGGTCGAGTCGCCCACCGCGGGCGCCGGCTCCACGTCGGGCAGCTGGCTCAGCAGGGTGGTGATCGACCGGGCGGCGTCCGGGTCGCCGACGGCCGGCAGGATGCGTGTGGTCATACAGCACTCACCTGTTCTTGTCTTCGTCGAGGGTGTAGGTGCTGTCGCCGGGGCGCAACGATGCCGCGGTCCCCTTGGCGAGAAGGGCGAGCCGGACGTTCTCGGCGAAGGACTCCGCGTACGCGACGCGCTGGGCGTCCGCGGTGGTGAGGGCGAAGGTGATCGGCACCGCTTCGCGGGCGGCGTCGCGGCGCTCGCTGCGGCCCGCGCCGATCGGGGTGAGCTCGCCGACGTCGAGGACGCGGGCGCCTGAGACGATGATCCGCGACTCGTCGGGGTCGCTGTCGCGCTTGCCGGCGAAGGTGGCGAAGATGTTCACCAGGTCACCGGGGCTGATCTTGCCGGCGACCCCGGTCGCGGCGTCGACCATGATGGCGATCTCCTGCTCGCCGGCGTTCAGCGCGGGCCGCTTGACGATCATGTCGTCCTGGAGCAGCGAACCCTTCTTGAGCCGGGTGACGGCTATCTTCCCGTTGACCTGGGCGACGTCCCGGACGGCGCTGTCGGACAGCCAGCGCTCGGGAATGGCGACCTTTTCGAACTGCTGGGGGGTGAGGGCGGTGTACGGGGCCACGTCGGACTTCAGCCGGTAGGCGGACACCTCGGGGCCGACCTTCGAATTCACGTCACCGATCACGGAGACCACCCCGGCGACGGCGGCGAGGGCGCAGAGGACCGAGAGGGCGATCAGGATGACGCCTCGGCGTTGACGTGAATTCATGAGCTGGGGAACCTCGTTCGCTAACGGTCGCTAACGGTCACGGACGGGAGGGCGGGTGGCAGAGGTGGCAGGGGTGGCAGGGGGTCAGCCTGCGGGCGTGCCGCGGCCCGGTACACCGGAATGGTGGAACTGCCCCTGATCGAGGTGGCGGCCGTTCGCGGCCGGGGCGAGCGGGGCCGAACAGAAAACGCAGACGTCACCGATGAGTTCGATTCCGCACCAGGTGCACACCTCTCTGCGGACGGACGAGACCAGTTGGTAGAGAATCGAGACGTCGGGCAGGAAGGCGGCGAATTCCACGAGTTTCCCGGTGCCCCACCAGGTCGCCGAAGCGGCGGGCAGCGGGACCTCCTCCACGCCCTGGACCTGCCACTGGGGCGCGAGGGTGCCGGTCACCCAGTCGGTCTGCGCCTGGCCCTTCGCGACCACCAGACGGGTGGCGAAGTCGGGCCCGGTGAGCTGCTGCGACGGCAGGTCACCGGCGCCGCCCGCCCCGGAGCCGAGCTTGACCAGCTCGGGCGTCGGGTGGGCGAGCACGCCGAACTGGGCGCCGGGGACCCAGGACTTCGCGTGGGACTTCAAGGTGACCGGGACCCGGTCGAGCCGGGCCACGGAATGCAGTACGGCGCCGGCGTGCACGTAGTGCGAGAGCAGCCGGGCGGCCGAGGCGACTATTCCGGCGCCGAAGTCGCAGATCGACAACTGCCGCAGCTGCCGTACGAGTACGGCGACGGCGAGCGGCGGCAGGTCCAGTTTCAGCAGCGCGATGCGATTGCTCTCCAGCACCGAACGCACGGTGTGCAGGCGCCGTTCGTGCGCCACGGGAATCGTCGCGGGATACAGGGCGACGACATATCCGTACTGCTCCAGCAGTACGGATATGTCGGTGAGGGCGCTCTCCAGCGGGGCGTCGTCGGGCGACGCGAGCAGCGCGGCCGTGGGCGTGTGCGGATCCATCGGCGGTAGCACCAGATCTGCGCTGGTGACAGCTATTGCGGTCGGCACGCTGGTTCCCCGTTCGGACAACGGTCTCCGGGGGTTCCGTGACCGCGGATACGTACTGCTCGCTGCTCCTGGGCAGCACTTTATCCACGACGTCAGAGCCAGAGAACACCCTGCTGGAACTCACAGCCGCGCTGCGAGCACGCTCCGCTCATGCCAAAGCGGACCAAACCCGGATGTTCCCCTATGCGGGGGTCGGCGTCCACCCCGGTGCGGGGCGTGCGGCGGGAAACTTCCCTTCCACGCCAGGGTTTTGGCCGAAAGTCATCGTAAGCCCCGGAGTGGGGCGCCCGATTGCCCCCGAAGTGCCGACTGCATGCCCGTCGCATGTCGGCCAGCGCACGGCCGGTCGTCGCGCCGGCCGCCACCTCGGCACCGAGGGGCCGCCGTCGGGCACGAATCGATGCCCGAGGTCTTGACAACCCTATTGGTCTGGACCAGTTTTACGCCCAGCGGGGGCCGCCGTCTCCGGTCCACCTCCTCCTCGCGTCCCCCGCTCCCACCCCCCCACGCACCTCTTCGGTTCCTCCACCCCCACCCCCCACACTCCTGGAGGCAGTACGTGGAACCCACCAGACGTCCGCGCAGATGGCTCGGCGGGGCACTTGCGCTCGCCGTCGGCGCCGGCCTCACCGTCCTGGGCACCGCGGCACCGGCCCACGCGGCTGACGTCAACAACGCGAAGAACGCCGGATTCGAGTCGGGCCTGACCAACTGGTCCTGTTCCGGCGGCACCGGCGCGAACACGTCCACCCCCGTCCGCACCGGCGCATCGGCGCTCAAGGCCACCCCCGCCGGCCAGGACAACGCCCGGTGCAGCCAGACCGTGGCCGTGAAGCCCAACTCGACGTACACGCTCAGCGCCTACGTCCAGGGCAGCTACGTCTACCTCGGCGCCACCGGCACCGGCACCACGGACGTGTCGACCTGGTCGCCCGGCAGCACCGGCTGGAACCAGCTCTCCACCACGTTCCGCACCGGCGCGAGCACCACGTCCGTGACGGTGTACACGCACGGCTGGTTCGGCCAGAGCGCGTACCACGTGGACGACGTCTCCGTCTTCGGCCCCGACGGGGGCGGCGGACAGGACCCCGACCCGGTCGTGCCCAATGCGCCCACCGGGCTGACCGCGGGGACCACCACCTCCTCGACGGTCCCGCTGAACTGGACCGCGGCCACCGGTGCGACCGGCTACAACGTGTACCGGGACGGCGTGAAGGTCTCCTCGGTGACCGGCACGTCGACGACCGTGACGGGCCTCGCGGCGAACACCTCGTACAGCTTCGAGGTGACCGCGACCAACTCCAAGGGCGAGTCCCCGAAGTCCACCGCGGTCACCGCGCGCACCCAGAGCGGTGGCCAGAACCCGAACCCCGTGGTGCCCAAGCACGCGGTGACGGGCTACTGGCAGAACTTCAACAACGGCGCGACCGTGCAGAAGCTGCGCGACGTCAACCCGCAGTACGACATCATCGCGGTCGCCTTCGCGGACGCCACCACCACTCCGGGCGAGCTCACCTTCAACCTCAGCCCGGCGCTCGGCTACGCGAACGCCGCCGAGTTCAAGTCGGACGTGGCCGCGAAGAAGGCGGCGGGCAAGTCGGTGATCATCTCCGTCGGTGGTGAGATCGGCAACGTCACCGTCAACAGCGACGCCTCCGCGACGGCCTTCGCCAACAGCGCGTACGCCCTGATGCAGGAGTACGGCTTCAACGGCGTCGACATCGACCTGGAGCACGGCATCAACTCCACGTACCTCACCAAGGCGATCCGACAGCTGTCGGCCAAGGCGGGGACGAACATGGTGCTGACGATGGCCCCTCAGACCCTCGACATGCAGTCGACCGGCACCGAGTACTTCAAGCTGGCGACGGCGGTCAAGGACATCCTCACCGTCGTCAACACGCAGTACTACAACAGCGGCGCGATGCTCGGCTGCGACGGCAAGGTGTACTCGCAGGGCTCGGTGGACTTCCTCACCGCGCTCGCCTGCATCCAGCTCGAAGGCGGCCTCGACCCGTCCCAGGTGGGCATCGGGGTGCCGGCCTCCAGCCGGGGCGCCGGCAGCGGCTACGTCTCCCCGTCGGTCGTGACCGCGGCGCTCGACTGCCTCACCAAGGGCACGAGCTGCGGCAACTTCAAGCCGACGAAGACCTACCCGGGTCTGCGCGGCGCGATGACCTGGTCCATCAACTGGGACGCGACGGCGGGCAACGCGTGGTCCAACGTCGTGGGCCCGCACGTCCACAACCTGCCGTAGCCCTCCGGGCCGGACGCGAGGGGTGTGTGCCGCCGCAACCCTGCGGACACGTGCCCCTGCGCGTCTGGACGGCCCCGCCGTAGCCCCTGCGGGTGGCGTTGGTCTCCGCGGGCCGGTAAGTGGCTTGTCGCGCAGTTCCGCCCCCTACGCCCAGAGGGCGTGGGGGGACCCCCAGCGCACCAAAGACCTTCGCCCGGCCCGCAGACAAATGACGGGGGCAGCGAAACAGGGGCGCGGGGAACTGCGCGAGCAACCCAGCACCGGCCCGCAGACGCCACACCGCAGCCCGCCGCACGGCGAAACCGCGCTGGGCCGCAGACTGGCCGCAGACGCCACAGCTCAGCCCGCCGCACGGCGAAACCGTCGCGAACTCGTCGTACGCATTGCCCCACCAACCCCACGCCCGGGGCCGTACGACACCCAGCAGCGCCACCGATCTGTCCCGGTGGCGCTGTTGCGCGTTCACCGTCGGACGCCGTATTGACCGGAGCATGTCAGAGCTTCACCATGTGCGGTGCTGGCACCCCCACCCTCACCTCCAGGAGACAGCATGGGACTTCGCACCCGCGGCAAGGGCCGGGGCGCGCGGACGGCGGCGCTCACCGCGCTGCTGGCCCTCGCGCTCACCGCGCCCTTCACCGCCAACGCGGCACCACCGGAGCCGTCGGACGCACGCAACAGCTCCGCCGCGCGCACCACCGCGGCGGCCGAGGCCGCCGAGCGGATCACCCAGTACGAGGTCAAGGACGTCACGGGGGTCGCCGAGCGGACCTCGCTCGCCGCCACCGGCGTCTCGATCGACGAGGTCGACGCCCGCTCGGTCGTCGTCAGCGCGGACGCCGCCCAGGCGAAGCGGCTGAGGGCGCTGGGGTACGAGCTCGCGGCCCTGCCCGGGCCCCCGGCCCGCGGCGCCACCGCCGGCGCCGACGTCCGCCCGCTGGACTTCCCGCCCGCCGACTCCCGCTACCACAACTACGCGGAGATGACGGCGGCCATAGACCAGCGCATAGCGGCGCACCCCACGATCATGAACAAGCGGGTCATCGGCAAGACCCACCAGGGCCGCGACATCGTGGCGATCAAGGTCAGCGACAACGTCGGCGTCGACGAGAACGAGCCCGAGGTGCTCTTCACCGCGCAGCAGCACGCGCGCGAGCACCTGACCGTGGAGATGGCCCTCTACCTGCTGCGCGAACTCGGCGAGGACTACGGCACGGACTCCAGGATCACCAACGCCGTCAACGGCCGGGAGATCTGGATCGTGCCCTCCCTCAACCCGGACGGCAGCGAGTACGACATCGCCACCGGCTCGTACCGCAGCTGGCGCAAGAACCGGCAGCCCAACACCGGCTCGACCGCCGTCGGCACCGACCTCAACCGCAACTGGAACTTCCGCTGGGGCTGCTGCGGCGGCTCCTCCACCAACCCCGGCTCCGAGACCTACCGCGGCCGGGCCGCCGAGTCCGCGCCCGAGGTGAAGGTGGTCGCCGACTTCGTGCGCGGCCGGGTGGTGGGCGGCAAGCAGCAGATCACCGCCGGCATCGACTTCCACACCTACAGCGAGCTGGTGCTGTGGCCGTACGGCTACACCACCGCGGACACCGCGCCCGGCATGACGCAGGACGACCGGAACGCCTTCGCCGCGATCGGTCAGAAGATGGCCGCCAGCAACGGCTTCACGCCGCAGCAGTCCAGCGACCTGTACGTCACCGACGGGTCCATCGACGACTGGCTGTGGGGGAACCAGAAGATCTTCGGCTACACCTTCGAGCTCTATCCGACCGGCTTCGGCGGCGGCGGCTTCTACCCGCCGGACGAGGTGATCGAGCGCGAGACCAGCCGCAACCGGGACGCGGTGCTGCAACTCCTGGAGAACGCGGACTGCATGTACCGCTCCATCGGCAAGGAAGCGCAGTACTGCGCCTGAAGGAGCGGTGAGACACCCGACGCGAGATGACGTGAGCTGACGTGAGATGACACACGTCCGGCGCGCGGCCCGACAACGGGTCGCGCGCCGCCGCGCGGGGACACGGTGCGTTAATGCCGGTATCACCGCTGTGATGAAGCCACTGACGGCCGAAACGCCGACGGTCGACCCTCCGCCGCCTCCCCGCGCCCACCGCTTCCGCCCCCGAACGACCGAGGTTGTCCATTGATGTCGCTGGTGGAGCCGTCATCTGTTCTATAAGGTCCCGGGAGTTGAGCAATTCCGCACGCGTCTCCCCGTGCCCGAGGAGCAGTTGATGGCCGTCATCGGCGTCGCCTCAGTCGCCGCCCTCTTGATCTGCGCCGCTTTGGTGGCGATGCTGGTCCACCGGGCACGCGCCCGGCGCGCCGGCGCGCACGCCGCCGCACTGGCCGCCGAGGCCGAGCGGTTCGCGGAGCAGTCCGTTCCCGCGCTGCTCGCGGCCGTACGACAGGGGGCACCCGCACTCGCGGCGCTCTCCTCCGTGCCCGCCCCGGCGAACCCGGCGTACCAGCGCGCGTTGCGCGCGGTCGCCGAAGAGGCGGAACACATCGAGCGCCGGCGGGCCGCCGCCGCCCGGGAGGCGTCCCTGGGCGAGAAGCGCCGGGCCGCGGCCATGGCCGCGTGCGCCAACGCCGCCGGCCGCATGCAGGCCATGACCACCGGCATGCTCGCGGACCTGCGGGAGATGGAGCACCGGCACGACGACGAGGACGTACTCGCCGACCTGCTGCACCTGGACCACCGCACGGCGCAGGCGGGCCGGTTGGCCGACAGCATCGCCGTCCTCAGCGGCGCCCGCTCGGGCCGCCGCTGGGCCAAGCCCATCCCGATGGAGTCGATCCTGCGCGGCGCCATGGGCCGGGTCGCGGGCTACCAGCGGATCCGGCTGCGCTCGGTCGCGGACATCGCCGTCGCGGGCCACGCGGCGGAGGGCGTGATGCACGTGCTGGCCGAACTCCTCGACAACGCCTGCAACTTCTCCCCGCCGACCACCGACGTCCACGGCTACGTGGCGGAGGTGCCGGCCGGCGCGGTGATCACCGTCGAGGACAGCGGGCTCGTGATGAGCGAGACCGCGCTGCGCCGCGCGGAGCGCGCGGTGTCCGGCGAGGCCGGCGACCTGTCGACGCTCGCCGGTACCCGCCTCGGGCTCGCCGTGGTGGGCCGGCTGGCGAAGAAGCACGGCCTCACGGTCTCCTTCCGGCCGTCCGCGATCGGCGGCACCGGCGTGGTCGTGATGATCCCGCAGGAGCTGATCACCCGCAGCAGGCCGGAGGAGCCGCAGCCGGCGGCGCTGCGGCGCCCGCTGGTGACCGCCGGCGGCCCCGCCGCCGCGGACCGCGACACCGGCCGCGCACTCGACCGCGGACGCGACCGCGGCGCCGGGTACGACCCCGACCGCGGGCACGAACGCGGCACCGAGCACGACCGGGCGGACCTCGCCCGCCCCGCCGCGGCCGGCGCGCTGCCCAAGCGGCGCCGCGGCCGTACGCTGGCGGCGACCCACCCCGAAGGACTGCCCACCTCCGCCGTGCCGCGGCAGCCCGACCCGACGTCCGGGACGGCCCGGCCGCGCTCCGCGGGCGCCGGCGCGCGGTTCGGCGCCTTCCGGCGCGCCGTCACCGGTCAGGAGGACGGCGCCGCCGACGGCTCCGACCCCGCCCGGGGCACCGCGGAGACACCCCCCGTACGCACTGCATCTCCCCTCTCGGAGGACGACCGATGACCGCATCCGCCACCGGTGCTACTGGCCTCGGCTGGCTGCTGGAAGGACTCCTGGAGCGCACGCCCGGCGCCCGGCACGCGCTGGTGCTGTCCCGGGACGGCCTCAAGCTCTGCCACACCTCCGAGTTGAGCGAGGACCGGGCCGACCAGCTCTCCGCGATCTCCGCCGGCATCCAGAGCCTTTCGCACGGCGCCTCCGTGGAGTTCGGCGACGGCTCCGGCGGCGTGCGCCAGTCGATGACCGAGTTCTACGGCGGCATCCTGTTCATCGCGGAGGCCGGCGCGGGCAGCCACGTGGCCGTGGTCGCCGCCGAGGACGCCGACGCGGGCCTGGTCGGTCACAACATGCTTGAGTTGGTCGAGCAGTTGGGCGAGCACCTGAGCGCGCCGCCCCGCTCCGGCCCCGGTTCGGGCGCCGCGGAATGAGCGGCGCGGCCCGCTTCTCCCGGCACGAGAACCCGGATCGGCTCTACACGCTGACCGGGGGCCGCAGCCGGCCCAGCCGGGACGACTTCGACCTCGTCACGCTGGTCGTCGGCGAGTGCGAGCCGGCCCGCGGGATGCAGTCCGAGCACGCCGCGATCCTGCGGCTGTGCCGGCTGCCGGTGGCCGTCGTGGAGATCGCGGCGGAGCTGCGGTTACCGGTGAGCATCACCAAGATCCTGCTGTCCGATCTGCTGGATGCGGGCCGGATCACCGTCCGCCATCCGCGGACCGCCGCGTCGTCCTCGCGGCTCCCCGACCACGCGACCTTGGAGAAGGTGCTCGTTGGACTCCGGCAACTCTGACCGCGCCGAGCCGCGCCAGGCATCCCGCACCCCGCTGAGCCGTACGGCGGACAACGGGCTGAAGATCGTCATCGTCGGCGGCTTCGGGGTGGGCAAGACCACGCTGGTGCGCTCGGTCAGCGACATCAGGCCGCTGAACACCGAGGAGACCATGACCCAGGCCAGCCAGTACGTCGACGACCTGCGGGCGGTGCCGGACAAGTCCGCCACCACGGTCGCCTTCGACTTCGGCCGGATCAGCCTGGACGAGCGGACGGTGCTCTACCTGTTCGGCGCGCCCGGACAGGAGCGCTTCTGGTTCCTGTGGGACCGGCTCTTCAGCGGCACGCTGGGCGCGGTCGTGCTGGTGGACGACCGTCGGCTGGCGGACTCCTGGTACGCCATCGACCGGCTGGAGCACCACGGGACCCCGTTCATCGTGGCCCGCAACGACTTCGGCGGCCCGCCGCACTCCGCCGAGCGGATCAGGGAGGCCCTGGACCTCGATCCGCACGTGCCGCTGGTCGACTGCGACGCCCGCTCGCGCGACTCCAGCAAGAGCGTGCTCATCTCGCTGGTCCAGCACCTGCAATCCCTCGTCGGCACTTCGGAGACGGCCTTATGACCACCCCAGAACCCGCCCGGGAAGGCGGCTGCCCGGTGCACGCCGGCGACGGCGCCGTGCCGCTCAGCGGCCCCCGATTCCACACCGACCCGCACCAGCTGTACCGCGAGATGCGCCGGGAGCACGGCCCGGTGGTCCCGGTCGAGCTGCCCGGCGGCTTCCCCGCCTGGCTGGTGATCGGCTACAGCGAGATGCACCAGGTCACCAGCGACCCGGAGCTGTTCCCGCGGGACGCGAGCCTGTGGAACCAGTGGGACCGGGTGCCCGCGGACTGGCCGCTGCGCCCGATGATCGGCCAGCCCATGCCGTCGATCTACTTCACCGCCGGCGAGGCGCACCGTCGGCACGCCATCTTGGTGGGGGCCGCGCTGGAGGAGGTCGACCCGGTCGAGCTGCGCGGGATCTGCGAGGAGTTGGCGGATCAGCTGATCGACGCGTTCTGCGGGCGCGGCGAGGCGGAGCTGCTGGCGGAGTTCGCCAAGCCGCTGCCGGTGCTGGCGCTGGCCCGGATCGTCGGCTTCCCGGACGAGGAGGGCATCGTACTGGCCCGGGTGCTGGGCGAGTTGGCCGACGGCGGCGAGGGCGCGCAGCAGGCGTACCTGGCGTACATGGAGCAGATGCAGCGGTTGGTGAAGGCCAAGCGGGCGGAGCCGGGCGAGGACGTGGTGTCCTGGATGCTCGCCAACGGCG
Organism: Streptomyces sp. NPDC047315; assembly: GCF_040643215.1. Classification (NCBI taxonomy): domain Bacteria; kingdom Bacillati; phylum Actinomycetota; class Actinomycetes; order Kitasatosporales; family Streptomycetaceae; genus Streptomyces; species Streptomyces sp. NPDC047315. The sequence goes on from NZ_JBEYTZ010000001.1 coordinate 431,149, forward strand.
AGGGCTTCACGGACGAAGAGGTCATGCTCAACGTCAAGGACGTGACGGCCGCCGGGTTCCTGCCGACGGCCGACTGGATCGGCAACACGATCCGGCTGATGCTCACCGACGACCGGTTCGCCGCGGCGCTCGGCGGCGGTCGGCACAGCATCGGGCAGGCGATGAACGAGGTTCTGTGGGAGGACACCCCCACCCAGATCCTGGCCGGTCGGTGGGCGGCCCGGGACACCTTCCTGAGCGGTCGGCAGCTCCGCGGCGGCGACATGCTGCTGCTGGGCCTCGCCGCGGCCAACGCGGATCCGTTGATCCAACAGCAGTTCGCGCCGTCGCAGGGCGGCAACAGCGCCCACTTCTCCTTCAGCCACGGGGAGTACCGCTGCCCCTTCCCGGCGCAGGAAATCGCTGAGATCATCGCCCGGACGGGCATCGAGGTGATGCTGGACCGACTGCCCGACCTCGATCTCGCGGTGCCCGCACGGACCTTGGTGCGGCGCCCGTCGTCCTTCCTGCGGGGGATGACGGCCGTGCCCGTACGCTTCACGCCGATTCCCCCGACAGGAGACCGTCCGTGAGCCCAGCCCGCGCCGCCGTGGCGCCCGCCGTCGTCCTCGACCCCCTGGTGCGCGACCTGGCCGGGGAGACCGCGCGGCTGTGCGCGGACGGTCCCTTCGTACGCATCGACCTGCTGGGCGCGCCCGCCTGGACGGTCACCCGGCACTCGGTGGCCCGTCGGCTGCTGACGGACCCGCGGCTGGTGAAGGACATCGGGGCGTGGGGGCTGTGGCAGTCGGGGGCGGTGACCCGCGAGTGGCCGCTGATCGCGATGGTGGACCCGGGCCGTTCGATGTTCACCGAGGACGGCGAGGAGCACCGGCGGCTGCGGGCGAAGACGGCGCAGGCGATCACCCCGCGGCGGCTGGACGCGCTGCGGCCGGTGGTGGAGCGGCTGACCGAGCAGCTGCTGGCGGACGTGGCGGCCGTCGCGCGCACCGCGCGGGAGCGGGGCGAGGGCGCCCGGGTGGACCTGAAGACCGCGTTCGCCCAGCCGCTGCCGATGGGCGTGGTCTGCACGTTGATGGGGGTGCCGGAGGACACGATCCCGCACCAGATGCAGCTGTGGAAACGATTCTTCTCACTGGCGACCTCACAGGAGGAACGCCTCGCGGCACACCGCGAGTTGTGGGACCTCTTCCGGGCGTTGGTACGGGAGAAGACCGAGCGCCCCACCGACGACCTGACCAGCGCGCTGATCTTCGCGGAGGACGGCGGGGCGCGGCTGACGGAGGACGAGGTGGTGGGCAACCTCACCGCGATGATCGGGGCGGGCCACGAGACCACGGTGGGCCTGATCCTCAACGCGGTGCGCGGACTGCTCGCCCACCCCGACCAGTTGGCCCTGGTGCTGGCCGGTGAGGTGTCGTGGGATGCGGTGGTGGAGGAGACCCTGCGCTGGGACCCGCCGGTGACGCACCTGCTGATGCGCTTCGCGACGGAGGACGTCGAGGTCGACGGCTTCGTCATCGAGAAGGGCGAGTCGCTCGTCGTCTCGTACCGGGCGATCGGGCGGGACGCGGAGCGGCACGGGGCGGACGCGAATGCGTTCGACGTGACGCGGGAGGGAGCGAACCGTCACATGACCTTCGGCCACGGCCCGCACATCTGCCCGGGCGCGGCGCTGTCCCGCCTGGAGGCGACGGTCGCCCTCCCGGCGATCTTCGCCCGCTTCCCGGGGTTGCGGCTCGCGGTCCCCACGGATGAGCTGCGCAACCTCCCCGTACTCACCCAGAACGACCTGGAATCCTTCCCGGTCCTCCTCCACGCCTGACCGCAGGCGCCGCTTCCCTGCGGTCCCGTTCCCGGCCTGCGGCCCGGTGGTGGGCTTGTCGCGCAGTTCCTCGCGCCCCTAAAGGCCCTCGCCGTTTCCTGCGGGACTGTTGTTCTCTGCGGGTGCATCGTGGCTGTGCGCGCAGTTCCCCGCGCCCCTAAATGCCTTCGCCCGGCCCGCAGACAAGTGACGGGGCAGCGAAACAGGTGGCGCTGGGGGTCCCCCACGCCCTCTGGGCGTGGGGGGCGGAACTGCGCGACAAGCCACCCATGGTCCGCAGACAGCAACGGTCCCGCGGGGAAACGGCGAGGGCTTTTGGGGGCGCGGGGAACTGCGCGAGCAGCCACAATGCGCCCGCAGAGGTACGGCTATGGGCGTCGGGGGGGGGGGGGGGGGGGCCCCCCCCCCCCCGGGGGGGGGGGGGGGGGGGGGGGAAAAAAACCCCGCGCCGCCCGACCCCCGGCCAACACCCCCAC